>JBIISC010000017.1:0-22857 GCA_044341215.1 Candidatus Nanopelagicales bacterium
TTTGGATGACTAATTAGATCTTGATAGAAGTTCGCCTCGGATGGAATAGTAAGTTTCAACATTACAGGCTTGTCTGTGGCAAGTGTTTCTAAGTGCTTTAAGAGCTCTGTCTTAAGTAGCTTCTCGCATTCCAATTTGTCAGCTGCTTTGATATCAACCTCTGGTTCAATAATTGGATATAGCCCAGCTTCAAGAATTGTTTGCGCAAATTCAAATTGTTGTTTGACTATGTTTGAAATACCAATTGGATTTGCAGATTTGATAACTGACCTCATTTTTGTTCCGAATACGCCATGTGAATTTGCGTCACTCAATCGTTGAGCAAGTTCGGGTATTGGTTTCATGAGTTGCACGCCATCAACTTCGTCAAGCAAACCGTTGTCGATTTTTAGGATCGGGACTATTCCTTTTTCTTTCCAAAGGTATTCGGCTGTCCCAACACCATCAATAGTCCGATTCATCGTCATTTCAAAAAGAATGGCAGCCAAAATTTTTTGTGAAGTAAATGCAGGGCTTTTGATTATTCGGGTGCGCATCTGGTGAACAAGATCAAACATCTCTGATTCATTTTTATAGTCTGCTTCCGATAATCCGTATAGTTTCAAAGCTTTTGGTGTGCTACCACCGCTTTGATCTAGCGCAGCAATAAAACCAAGTCCAGATTTCATGCGATCAAATTGTTGTGAATTCATACCTTGAGAATAGGTGCAAGCCAACCTATTTGGAAGGGTCCTTAGTCATAGAACTGGCGATTGCTCCGAGTGCAGCACTAAGCGGAATCGCGACGATGACTGCGCCGGTTGCCGCCGTGACTTGCATTGGGCTAAACCCACTTAGGTTCACGAATAAGAGCGAGACTGAAAAGCCAATGCTGGCAACGCAACCAACCACAAATATCTCTCGGATTGAAATGCTAGCCCTGCTTCGAAGAAGTGCAATTGCAAGCACCGCTCCTATGGTTACACCGAGCGGCTTTCCAACTAACCGTGCAAGAGAAATGGCAGCAGTTTGGTCATTTAATAGATGTGAAATATTGAGTGGCACTGCCAGAGCTGTTATTGCAAATAGAGGCAGGACAATGCCGCTTGAAAATGGTTGGATGAATTCACGTAGTTTTTCTGAAAATTCATTTCTTGTCGGAACTATTAATCCAAGAATTACTGCAATAAGTGTTGGGTGGATGGACGAGTGACCAGTTCCAAAAGTGATAACTAAAACTGACAAAGAATCATCAACTATTGCAAGTGCTAATAAGAATGCTCTGACTTCTAAAGATAAGCGTTTTCCAAAAATTGCAATCACACCTAACGCGAAAGGCAGATCGGTTGCCATCGGAATTCCCCAACCAGCATCTAACGGACTTAAATATAGGTAAATGAGTGCCGGGAAGATCATTCCGCCAATTGCAGCCAGTACCGGAACGCTGCCAGCTTTGAATGAGTTGAGGCTGCCGATTGAAATCTCTTGCCTCAGCTCAATGCCAGCGATGAAGAAAAACACGGCCAGTAGGTATTCACTGCTAATGGTTCGGATATCCATTTGAAATGACCCAAGGGAAACTTCGGTATTCACAAAATCAAAAAGAATTTGCGCGAACGGAGAAAAAACCCAAATTAATGTGACAAGTGCAACAGAAAACAAAATAACTGCAGATTTAGTTTCATCTCGAAGAACTTCAACTAACCACTTGCGCCTCATGGACACTCCTATTCAAGTGTCGACCAGACTTCCCGACCCGCCTATTAATTAGCCAACTGTATTGGCAAGATGGGTTAGCGGCTGCTCAAGGGTGCCGTTTGCTAATCCATCTCGTGAACAATCGTCACAGAGCAGAGCCAAAACTCTTTGAGTACTTGCAGAAACAACGTTGTAAAACTCTTTTGTTGGCCCACCGCATTTTTCGCATTCTCCGATAACTTTTGCATTTTCAGCGAAATCCATGTTCATGCGGGAATCAAAGACGTAAAGGGACCCTTCCCAAAGTCCTTTGTTTCCATACTTCTCGCCATAGCGAACAATGCCGCCTTTGACTTGGTAAACCTCTTTGAAACCACGGTTGATCATTACTGTAGAAAGTATTTCGCAACGAATGCCACCGGTGCAGTAGGTCACAATTGGTTTGTCTTTCATGTGGTCGTATTTGCCACTTTCAAGTTCACGAACAAAATCTCTCGTAGTTTCAACGTCCGGAACGATGGCATTTTTGAATTTACCAATTTTGGCTTCAAAAGCATTTCGTCCGTCAAAGAAAACAACTTCATCACCGCGTTCTTCAACAAGTTTGTTTACTTCTTCAGGTCTTAGGTGGACTCCGCCACCAACCACGCCTTTTTCGTTCACAACTATTTCTTCAGGTGCTCCGAAGGTGACAATCTCTTTACGGACTCGAATTCGAAGATTGGGAAATTCCTGACCAGTTCCTTCAGACCACTTAAAGTCCATTTTGTTGAAACCTGGGTATTTCTTGGTGGCTTTGACGTATTTCTTCAGGTCCGACATAGGTCCACCTAAAGTGCCATTTATGCCGATTTTTGAAATCAATACACGTCCAGATAAACCAAGGTTCTCGCAGAGTTGACGCTGCCAAAGCCGCACAGCCTCAGGGTCTGCTAGCGGCGTGAAGCCGTAGTAGAGAATCACTTTCTGAAGTTCCATGTCTCATAGTTTACTAAGGGTTCATTTGACTGAGTGTCGAGCGAAATCTCGAGTAATACCGTCATAATCTCCGCACATGATGGGCGACCCAGGACCATGTCCTGCATGTGAGAAAGTTGATTTAGAACGCCGAGGAGGCAAGGATTTTTGTCCGCTTTGCTTCTATATTCAACCTTGCTGCGATGGTGGTTTCTGCGATTAGGCAGAATAGTTTTAGGCTTGACGCATGCGTAAGTTAATTGGATTGTTGTTTTCATGTCTTTTGTTAGCTAGTTGCGCAAATACTTCAGCGCATGATCACCAAATGCAAACAATCGATGAGTCCAATTTTTCTGGTGCGACTCCAGCTCCTAGTGGTGGAACTTTCCTTAGTTCCAAAATCAGTAATGCAGTAAAAACAATCTCACTTCGTGACACCGATGGAAAATCATTCTCGCTTTCTGATTTGCAGGGTCAAATAATTCTGTTAGCAAATTTCTACACCTCATGCTCACATGTTTGCCCTATGACATCCGCGAATATGAAACAAATTGCTCAAGAGATTTCTAATGCCCGGTTATCAGACAAAATTACCGTGCTCGAAGTGTCTGTTGATGGAAATCGAGATTCAGTAGAACGCATTAATGCATATCAAAAACTATATGGCAAAAAGTCTTGGGTTATGGCCACAGCCAGCCAGAATAATCTGGAGAAGTTTTGGAAGTTTTTCGGAGTAATTCCAGAAGCTGAACCATTAACAAAATCCGAACAGCAATCTGAGCCTAGAGACTGGCTGACTGGGAATGTAAATAAATATCGGATGGTTGATGCGCCCTTGGTTTTACTAATTGATCCAGACTTGAAGTGGCGCTGGTTGAATACAGGCCTACCAGATGCTTCACAGGATTATGTCCCAACAAAATTGATGCAGTATTTGTCAGAACACGGTCTAGATACTTTGCAAAACCCAGGCGAAGGGGCTTGGACCTTAAAGTCAGTCTTTTCTGCCATAAATGCAATTGCTGGATATGAGATTGGCTAAGGACATGCTTGTTGGACTGGGCGCAAAGAAAATCCTTATTGCACTTATGGTTGCTGTTTTAGCTGGAGCAGTTACCTACACATTTTTGGGTGATAATTCGAACCACAAAAAAAACTTTTCGGCGAACAAAGTAAAGATAATTGATGTTGTCGTTAGAAAAACAGTTCCTGAACTATCAGCAGTTTCCTACTCTGGTGATCCATTAAGTTTTCGTTCAGACAGCATCATTGTGCTGAACTTCTGGGCATCTTGGTGCGCCCCATGCAGACAAGAGACTCCATTATTTGTGGCCATTGCCAAAGATTTTCCAGATGTGCAGTTCATCGGATTAACAAATGATGACACAAAAGGAGCAGCACTGTCTTTCGCAGAGAAATTTGGCATCACGTATGAGATCGGTGATGGAAATTCCTATATGACAGAGCTAGCGAATGTGCAGCCAATTTATGGTCTGCCGACTACATTAATCATTGACCGAAATGGTCGGATTGCTGCCAAAGTGATTGGTGGCATCACTGATGCTGAATTTCGTAAAGCACTTACAGATCTCGCTCAGGAGTAGTTCTTGCAATGACTATTGCAAAGCCTTTAGACGTTCGATTACAGGCGGATGGGTGTAATGCACTTTCACATAAAGCGGATGCGGATTTAAGTTTGCCAGGGCATCAGTACTAATTTTTCCAAGCGCACTTGCAAGCACACCTTTTGGATAGGTACTTGTGGAATATTCATCTGCATCGAATTCATTACGACGCGAAATTGCCATGTTTACCAGACCCAAAATCATAGAGATAGGGGTGAATAACAGGAAGAAAGTTGTTACTGCCACGTGGAAACTAGGAACATTTGCGCCTAGTGCATATGAAATCTCCGGGTAATTCAACATCCAACCAAGTAGGGCTGTGATTGCGAGAGTCTGCAAAATACTCGAAACAAACATAGCCAGTGTGTGTTTGCGTTTGTAGTGACCCACCTCATGAGCAAGTACTGCTACTACCTCTTCAATGTTGAGCTTTTCAATCAAGGTGTCGTAAAGCACGATAGTTTTAGATTTGCCAATTCCAGCGAAGAAAGCGTTTGCTTTGGTGCTGCGCTTACTACCGTCCATCACGAATAACCGACCTACTGCGTAACCCTGGCTTTGGCAGTAATCAAGAATTGCTGTTCTTAATTCACCATCTTCTAATGGCGAAAGTTTGTTAAAGCGTGGAAGTATGAGCGTGGTGCCGAAGGCGAAAGAAAATAGCGAAAAAGCAGTCATCAATAGCCAGGTTGCCAGCCAAAAGTATGAACCAAGTTGAAGATAGATCCACACGATTGCGCTGAACAGCGGTGCACCAATAATCGCACCAATTAGTGTTCCCTTGATTTTATCGGTAATAAAAGTCTTCACAGTTGTTTTGTTGAAACCAAATTTTGCTTCGATGACAAATGTGCTGTAAATCGTGAAAGGCAACGAAACGATTGAACCAAGTAAGCCAACTATTGCGATAAAGCCAAGCCCAATAAGTATTTCATTTGAGAAATAACCACGCACGAAATCGTCCACAATTCCGAATCCACCAAAAGCAAGCATCAAGATTGTGATTGCTGTGCTTATTGAGTCCGCAATTAAATTTGCTTTGTAATTTGTTCGCTGGTAGTCAAGTGCATTTTTACGCTTCTCATCGTCGTAAAGAAATGAGAATTTGGGATCTATTGGTGTCGCACTATGTTTTAGGTTGAGCCGATTTAGGACTGCATCAAACAATGTAGACAGCACCAAGATTGCAAGGGCGATGTTGAGAATTGTGGTTGCGTTCATCTGAGTAGTCCTTTTAGGTCTAATTTGACTTTAAGTAAGTCATAATTGTGCCATGCGATTTACTACCTTAACCGATTACGGGGTTCGAGCGGTCCTTGAGATAGCGGCGAGCAAAGAGGATTGGGTGAGTATTGACTTCATAAGTGAGCGGCAGAAGATGTCAGACGACTACCTGCGCACTGCACTTAACGCCTTGAAGCGTGCCGGAATCTTGGAAAGTCGGCGCGGAAGGGAAGGTGGATTTCGCCTAGCCCGCCCAGCCGATCAGATTCATTTGGCAGACCTTTTACGAGCAATCGATGGCCCGCTCACCTCAGTTCGCGGCCAGCGCCCAGAAGGTGTCGAATACCTAGGGGCAGCGGAAGGGCTTGAGAAGATTTGGATTGCATTGCGTTCAAGCGAGCGCAAAATCCTTGATTCTGTGAGCGTAGCTGACCTCGTGAGCGGAAACCTTCCCCCATTTGTGCAGGGTTTAGCCGATGATCCAACGGCTTGGGGCGAGCCAAATACTTGACATAAACCTCTATTGTGTTTAAATAGGGGTGTATTACCCCGATTTATCTGACTTAAAGAGGATTTCATGCTCGCAGTTTTTCTGTTTGCAATAGCTGGCGCTTTTGCACAACTTGTAGATGGCACTTTAGGGATGGGATTTGGCGTTTCAAGTTCCACGCTATTGATAGCCCTTGGCGCTACTCCAGTCGCCGCTTCATCTTCTGTGTATTTCGCAACCATTGGAACTTCCCTTTCAAGTGGAGCAGCGCATTGGCGTGAAGGAAACGTCGACAAGGTGGTTTTGATCAGACTTGCACTTCCCGGGGCAATCGGAGCTTTTGCAGGTGCGACATTTTTAGCAAACATTTCAATGACAAGTGCAAAAGCCGCAATGTCAGGATTGCTCTTTGTTCTCGGAATTATTCTTTTGGTCAGATTTGGTTTCGGACTTCGCTTAGTAAAACCAATCAAGGGTCGACCACGAGGTTATGTACTTGCAAGCATCGGTGGATTTGCTGGATTTGTTACAGCTACCGGCGGTGGAGGTTGGGGACCTATTACCACTCCAACTCTGTTGACGCTAACAAAAACCCATCCACGTTTAGTAATCGGAACAGTAAGCGCCGCAGAATTTTTGGTTGCAATTGCAGCAAGTCTGGGATTCATCAATGCATTCGTCAACAATCCTGAGACTGCAGCTTTAGTCGATTATCGAGTTGTCCTTGGGCTATTGCTCGGTGGAGCAATTATGGCTCCCTTCGCTGCAAAATTGACTGGTCGAATGCCACACGAACCTTTTGGAGTGATTGTTGGTGGACTTGTTCTGTTGTTGAATGCAAAGACAATTTCAGACGCAGTATTTGGGCCGACCATTGGCTTACCTTTTGTTGCATTGGCGATTGTTTCGTTGACAGCTGTTTTGGCGAAGAAAGCTTGGAACCGTGAAAGAGGACATCATGTCCCGCACACACCTGAAGATTTTGCCGGTCCAGAAGCCGAAATTTCTGAGGATCAAGTTCCACAATAATTGCGCTATGAAGCCCGCCATAAAACCATTTGATGAAAATGAATTTGTGGCGGGCTTACGCATAGCAATTGAAAGTAGATTCAATCCTCGCGTAGCTGGCGAAATGGCAGCTTACATGCGAAATCAGTTCGAGTTTGCTGGAGTTAATGCCCCCGCCCGCACCGAAATTCTTCGAGAGATTTCTGCCCGTTTTGAAAAACCAAATCAGAAGCAGATTGTTAAATCAATGCGAATGTTGTGGGAATTGGACGAGCGCGAATATCAGATGCTAGCTTGCGAGTTTCTGACCAAGAACAAGAAAGCCCTAACCGCTAGTTTCGTCTCCACGCACGTCAAATACTTTATAACGCACAAATCATGGTGGGATTCGGTTGATTCGCTAAGACCTGCAATTGGATATGTGGTGAGCGAGAATCGTGAATTAGACAAAGTTATTTTCGATTGGATTGAATCAGATAACAAATGGCTAGTTCGATCAGCGATAATTCATCAGTTGGTCTTAAAAGACAAGGTCGACCCGATTAAGCTATTTAAACTTTGTGAACGCCGCGAAAGCGACACCGAATTCTTTATCGCAAAAGCAATTGGGTGGGCGCTTCGTGACTATTCGTATGTAGCACCAACTGCGGTCAAGAAATTTGTGAAGGACCACCCGAATTTGACTCCGCTATCCAAACGCGAAGCTTTGAAAGCAATAGTCCGCAAAGCGGCTAAGACTTCCTAAAAATGGTCAACGGTGGGGTGTCATGCCAACCCCACCGTCGAGTCTTGTTTATTAGATGAAAATTACTTGAGCATTGTTAGTTATCTCAATGAAATCAGATGCATTGATGATGCCTTCTAGATCGTCAATTAAGTCTGTTTCATCTACTTTGTTCATGTCAGCAGACATACGGCATGCCCATAAGTGTCCGCCAGCACCAACAATTTGTTCAAGCATTTCTGGAACTGTCGGTACCCCAATGTCGGCAATTTGCTTCTTCAACATTTTGGTTGCCATTGCGGTCATACCGGGCAGTGGTGCCATTGATTGTGGCAAGTGCATGTCGCCAATTGGAAGATGCATCGCTGCATTTCCTGCTGGTGAAAACTGCAAGTCGTTCATTCTGGATTTCATAATCATGTCGAATCCCCAGAAGGTGAAAAAGATATGTGTTTCAATTCCTTCACCAAGTGCGGCATTAGCCAAGATCAAACCTGGGTAAGCCATGTCGAGATTGCCTTTTGAGCAGATGAAAGCAATTTTGCGATCTGCTGAACCTTCATCATCAAAGTTAGGAATGATTGCGGGCGAAGTGGCCATTGTTGTCATTTCAGTTACCTCTCAGACGCAGCCGTGTGGTTTTGGAAGACCAGCGATGTAAGACATCTTCTTACCCGGCTTTTTTGGAAATAATTCGAATTGTTCTTTAACCGCTACGCCACCAACGGTTGCGACTCGGCGGGTAGTTGCGGTTTCACCTTGATCTTTGAAGTCTGTGCGCAGGAAGTTCAAAACTTTCCAATGTGCATCAGTCAATTCAATTTCAATATTCTTCGCCAAGACTTTGGCGATTTCTTCGTTCCACTCATCGTATTCGGTGAGGAAACCTTCTTCATTTACATGGACTTGTGCGCCAGCAATTTCGGTGACAGGCATGATGTTCAACCTTTCTATTTGGTTAGTGTTTAGGAGCTTTTTTGCCGAGCATGGACATCCGAGATGAAACTGGCATGTAGCGACCAGGCAGCAACATGTTCCAATATGCCCAACGGAATCCGAGTTTGCCCCAGTGATTGACTCGGGATTCTTTTAGTAGTGAGAACGGTCCAACCACAGGTAGTGGGTATGTGCCAGTAAGCGGCTCAGTCTCATAATTGAAATCAATCAATAAACCTTTACCGTGGCCCGATTCGATAAAGCAGTTTGCATGCCCATCGAAAAGCTCGGTCATAGGTTTTCCTTCGATGTGTTCAACAAAGTTTTCTGCAAATAAATCGATTGAGAAGTGGGCAACTGATCCAGCTTTTGAAGCTGGAATATCAGATGCATCACCAAGTGCAAAAATATTGTTGTACTTCTTGGAAAGTAGGGTGTTTTTATCGACTGGAACGTAGTTCAAGTCGTTTCCTAGACCTGAACTAGCGATGTAGTCAGCTCCCATGTTCAGCGGAATTGTGACAAGTAAATCAAAAGGAATCTCACGTTCGTCCATCGACACAATTTTGGCTTCTTCGTTGTCAACGCTTTCAATCATAAAGTCGGCTTCAAGATTGATCTTGCGTTCCGCCAACATGTGCCCAAGTGCTGCGCTTGCAACAGGTTTTGTGAAAGCTGCCTCAAGTGGAGTTGCATAAGTAATTTCCACCTTGTCGCGCATACCTTTTTCTTCAAAGTAAGCGTCGGCCAAGAAGCAAAATTCAAGTGGCGCAACCGGGCACTTAATCGGCATCTCGGTTACGTGAACAACGAGCTTGCCACCTTCCCAGGTTCGAAGTTTGTCTCGAAGAGCTGTGGAACCTTCTAGTGTGAAAAATTCAAACACTTTGTTATTCCAAAGCTCGCCATCCATACCTGGGGTTTGGTCAGGTCGCGTGGATGTTCCTGTTGCGATGATTAAGTAGTCATAATCGAGTGTGGTGCCATTTTTTAGCGACACCGATTTTGCATCTGCATCGACTTTTTCTATTTCAGCCAATATCAATTCAATGCCTGAAGCTAGATAACGCTTGCGACTTTTGACAAGTTCTTCAGGTTGATAAACCCCAAACGGCATTAGCAAAAGACCTGGTTGGTAAGTATGTTTATTGTCCTGATCAATCATTGTGATTGACCATTCAGATTTTGAGAGCTTCTTGCGCAACTTATTTGCTGCCATTGTGCCAGCAGTGCCAGCGCCCAGTACTACGAGTTTTTTCACGGTTCTTCTGAATTTCCGGCTGCATCTTGCATGACCTGCCAGTTCAGACCTCCTAAGTTGAAAACTACCCCTGGGGGGTATCCACTTGATTAGGGGAGAAAGACCTTATTTTTGCTCGCGACTGCTTACGCTACGCGCATGCAAAAACCTACTTTTATTCGTGAAATCAATGGTCTTCGAGTGCTTGCGGCATTCATTGTTTTAGCTGCCCACTACTCAACCGTTTCCGGATTAACTTCAGGAATCTGTCTCTTTTTCGTCATTACTGGCTTCTTAAGCGGAGCCAAGATAAAGCGGGCGGTAGGGGCCGGAGAAAAACTAAATTTTTGGCCAGACTTGCGCAGTACCTTGTGGCGTTTGTTGCTGCCTATGCATTTAGTCTTAATCGCAATTTCTATTTGGATTCTCACAAGCGTTGATGTTTTGCACCGAGCAGAATGGCTCAGATCAGTTTTTGCCATGAGCTTGGGATATGGAAATCTGTACGAAATTGCTAACGCAACTACATATTGGGATCGCACTTCAATCCTTAGCCCAACATTAAGTCTCTGGGCGATGTCGGTGTTAGTGCAGTTCGCATTTGTTTTAGCTGTGGTTCGCTTTAGCGTCTCGCGCCTTGCGCCAAAGATGACAACTGGCACAAGACAAACCTTGCTGATCTTCTTTGGCGTACTCGCAGTTGCATTAAGTGTTTTAGATACTTTGAGTTTTGATGGCACTACTACTTACCATTTTTCAACCATAACCTGGATATGGGCTTTCTTACTTGGTCTGGTACTTGGTGGTTTAAGCTGGCGTTACGGAAAGTCAAAGTTAGAACTTCACTTTGCTGACTTTTTGTTTTTTGGCATTTTAATTTTAGGAATCCTTCCCGTTTTCGGAATTGAGCCAATTGGAACTTGGGTTAGATTCGCATTTGGATTCTTGGCGGTATTGGCATTACTTGGCCCTGTCGATGGTTCAGCAATATTCCAAAGATTCTTAAACTCAAAGCCAATGCAGTACATGGGCGGTTTAACTTTTGGCATTTACCTAGTTCATTGGCCATTGTTAATTGCCTTCCGCTACTACACAGATTCGAATCGTGACCAACTTATTCCACAGCATGTCCAAGAAGAAATAACCAGATCGAACAATCAAATGACCTGGTATTTTGCAGTTGGCTTAACCTTGGCTTGCGTGCTACTGGCATGGGTGTTGCAAAAAATTGTTGATTTTGTTGTGCGCTTTGTTGGCACATTGAAAGAACCTAAGCAGCAATTAACACAGTATGCCGCTCTAGCCTTCTTGCCAATTCTGGTTTTTAGTCTGCAAGGAGCTAACATCAAAGGCGGCGAAGATATCTATAAGGACTTATTGCCCGCGATTGAGAATGCCAACCGTGACATTCCAAGTTACAGTGCTGAAAATTGCGAATCAGGAATTGTGCGAGTTTGCAGGTATGGCAATGAAGATGCGCAAGCCCGAATCGTGATTGTTGGGACTTCGACAGCTGGCCAGTGGTTTGACGCAGTGATTCCATCGGCCGATAAATATGGCTGGTCAGTTGAAGTGATGGTCAGAGAAGGTTGCACCCATGCAACCAGCAATGCTGAAACGTTTTGTAATAACTGGCGAGATGCCGTAGTTGAACTATTAAAAAGCAATCGACCAGATTTAATCTTCATGGAAACCACACATTCGAACGAATTGGGAACTCGTGAAGCAGCTTCTGCGGCAGATCAAAGAATTTTGAAACCTCTAGTCGAAGCTGGCTTGCCTGTTGTGGGTATTCGAGCTACCCCACGTTTCAACTTCTTTGTACCAGAATGCATTGCGGCAAATGCAGATTATCAAACTCTATGTGGCATCGATGCTGACAATTACTTTTTAAGCGCTGATGAATATAGAGATCAAGTCGATGCAACTCAATTCGTTGAGCTGATTGACTTAACTTCTAAAGTTTGCCCAAGTGGTTTTTGTGGACCTGTGGAAAACAACATAATTCGCTATGTTGACGATAAGCACTTCACAAAGACTTATTCCAAATCGCTTTCCGATGCCTTAGAGCCCTACCTGCTCAAAGCGTTGGGACTTTAGTATTTCAAAGTGCGGGACTCAGCTCAACCAACGCATTTGCATTAAAGACTTCGCCAGAGTGGCTTTGGTTTGCTGGACTTGCTAGCCAAACTAGAAGTTCTGCTACTTTTGCAATGGGAACTGTGTTGCCTGCTGTAACTGCGTTTATCAATATCCCAGGCCGTTTCCAATGTCGCTTGTGCGCAACATCTTGCACCCAAATCATCAGAGCCTTTTGACTGGAGGTGTACTGCTGGTAGGCGAGATCCGGGGATACTTCAAGCAGTTGCTGCGCGAGTTTTAGTGCCTTCTTTTCTCCTGAGTGCAATATTGCATCAAGTAATTCAGCAGAAGTTTCTTCACTTTTTTCGTAATAATTGAGAATGCTGATTCGGGGCGATGAACTCCGTTTTAGTTCGTCGTACAAACCTTCAATAAATTGGGTAATTCCATAAAAGTTGGTGGCAATAGCGATTGGTTTTTTGGCTAAGGTCTTTGTGGTAGAAATAATGGCATCTATCGATGGACAGTGAAGATCCATCACCTTTTCAATTGCTTCTAGTCTGCCGGCGGCAGTGCTGAAATCAACATTTATGTCACCCCCGTGGGCATCGATGCTGATAACTCGCTCACCCAATTTTTGTATGCGAGTTACAACTGCCGAGCCGACAGCCGAATTGGAACCTATGACTAGGAATGTGCGCACCACAGCAGGAGAGTAGATTTATTTGCAAGGAGTTTTCTTGAGCCTAAAGACCTTATTTGTAAAAGCAAGGGATTAGGCTTTTAAACTTCTCCAATCCTTGCGAAGAGAGATCAAGATGATATGTCTAGATTTTAAGTGGATAAATTCACCTGAAGTGTGCGCATAATGCAAATCTTTGCCGCGATTGCTTCAATCTTGATTGTTTTTGCTTATGCCGGCCTGTCAGGCCTCTGGGTTGAAAATAATAGTGATTGGTATCACTCATTGAAGAAACCATTTTGGCAACCGCCAAACTTTGTGTTCGGAATTATTTGGCCTTACAACTTTTTTGTGCTCGGTTTGGCTGGCGTGCAGATTTCACTTAATCATGAATTTTCACTTTCAGCAATCTGGCTGCTAACGCTGGCCATAAGTGTGGGGTTTGCAATCGCTTGGTCTTGGGATTTTTACAAGTCACGAAACCTTGCCAGATCAGCACTTTGGTTAAGCAGTTGCGCAGTGGTCACAATCGGTCTCATGGTTCAGGTTTCAACCCTTTACCCAGCAATCTTTTGGTGGCTGGTGCCTTATCAAGTCTGGCTCTTAGTGGCAGCTAGTTTGGCGTCTGGTTACGCATATTTGAACTCAAAATAGGGCTTATTGCGAATCTTTTGCAGTTGCAAAGGTTTACCGATAAACTCCAGTTGGAGGATTCATGCACATTCCAGATGGTTTTATTGACCTGCCTGTTTCAGGCGCGGCAGCCGTAGTTTCAGGAGCTGCAATCACAGTTGCCCTGCGCAAGTCCCGCGGCAGTATGGAGCAGGAGATTGCGCCCATGGCCGGGTTGACAGCGGTGTTTATTTTCGCTGTCCAGATGCTCAACTTCCCTGTGGCAGCTGGCACTAGTGGCCATCTATTAGGCGGAGCGCTAGCCGCAATCTTGGTTGGCCCCTGGGTTGCCTTACTTGCGATGACAGTGGTGCTTGCTTTGCAAGCATTCATATTTGCTGACGGTGGTTTGAGCGCAATAGGACTAAACATTTTGAACATGGGTGTGCTAACAGTTTTGGTTGGATGGATAGTTTTCAAATTCGTTTTGAAAATTCTGCCGAAGAAGAATTCAAGCGTGGTGACAGCTAGTGCAATCGCCGCGTTTATTTCTGTTCCGGTTTCAGCCCTCGGATTCGTTTTTGAATATGCAATAGGTGGCAGCGGAATCATTGACTTGGATAAAGTTCTAGGTGCGATGCTTTCAGTGCACTTGCTAATTGGAATTGGCGAAGCTGTAATTACGGCACTAACCATTGGTGCAGTTCTCGCAACTAGATCAGATCTAGTTTTTGGAGCGAGCCAGTTGCTGCCGAAGAAAAATCTAACTATCAAAGATGTGGACTTGCGCTAATGAAGAAATATACGATTGCAATTCTATTAATTAGCGGAGTCCTAGCTGGCGGAGTTAGCTTTTTTGCCTCATCAAATCCTGATGGTCTGAACAAGGTCGCAATTGACTTGGGGTTTGCTGACCAAGAGTCCGAATCTGCAACCGGAGATTCAGCCCTGGCTGGATATGAAACCGCTGGCATCGAAAATTCAGTTCTTTCACGTGCAGTTGCTGGAATTACTGGGGTTTTTGCCACAGCATTAGTTGGCTCAGGCTTATATTTTTATGTGAGAAAACCAAGCCAGATTGGCTAGCCAACACGAGCATGGTCACCAAATTGGTGATCATCTATACATCCATCGCCACACTTACATTCACGACTTAGCCCCACACGTCAAAATTCTTGGCGCTTTTGCATTCTTGTTTATTGCGGTGCTGACACCAGCAAACAACTATGCATCGTTTGCTGGCTACTTTGTTTTAATTCTTGGACTAATTGTGATGTCCGAACTGTCATTCAAGACAGTTGTAAAGCGCATGGTGGTTGAAGTTCCCTTCATTTTATTTGCCGTGCTTATGCCATTTCTCGGTCGTGCTCCTTACATTGAGATTTATGGTGTAAGTGTTTCTGAAGCAGGATTAATTGCAGGAATTGCAATTCTTATCAAAAGTTCAATTGGCGTTTTGGTTTCTATTTTGCTTTCATCTACCACTACTGTCCGAGAAATTTTGCACGGCTTAGCTCACCTGAAAGTGCCGGCTCTATTGATCAACATTGCAACTTTCATGCTCAGATATTCTGCAGTCGTAACCGACGAACTAAATCGAATGAAAACCGCGCGTGAGTCACGAGGTTTTATCGCTAAGGGCCCGAAGGACTGGAAAATTGTTGCGCAAGCAGCAGGTGCGCTGTTTATTCGTTCATACGAACGCGGCGAACGCGTGCATCTTGCAATGCTGTCACGCGGCTTCAATGGTGAAATGCCACGTGCGCACCACTCAACAACATCAACTTCAGATTGGTTCAAAGTAGCTTTGCTACCAATGACAGCCATTTTGGTTCTAGCGATTGGACTTTACTTATGATCAGTTTGAAACTTACGAATCTCGCATTTGCATATCCCGATGGACACCAAGCTTTATTCGGGGTGAATCTTGAGATTAAGAAGGGTGAAAGAGTTGCGGTGCTCGGCCCAAATGGCGCTGGTAAAACAACCCTAGTTCTTCACTTGAACGGAATTTTGAATGGCTCTGGCGAAGTTGAAGTTGCAGGCCTAAAGCTCAATGTTGATGACAAAGCCAACCTACTCGAAATTCGTAGGCGGGTTGGCATCGTTTTTCAAGACCCTGATGATCAATTGTTCATGCCGACTGTGCGTGAAGACGTGGAGTTCGGTCCGTTCAATATGGGATTGCGCGGCAGCGAACTTGAAGAGCGAGTTCTATGGGCTCTTGAACAAGTGCAGATGCTGGATTTTGCGGATCGCGCTCCGCACCATTTGTCATTTGGACAACGCCGCCGAGTGGCACTCGCAACCGTTTTAGCTATGCAACCAGAGATTTTGATTATGGATGAACCAAGTTCAAATCTGGATCCAGCTAGCCGCCGCGAACTTGCCGACATTGTGCGAAGTTTGGATGTCACAGTTTTGATGGTGACCCATGACTTGCCATACGCACTAGAACTTTGTCCGCGTTCGGTCATTCTGTCAGGTGGCGTAATTGTCTCGGACAAAACGACCAGAGAAATTTTGAATGATGAAACTTTGATGTCCGAAAACCGACTTGAATTGCCAATCGGTTTCAATCCGAAACTAATTCCTTAGTTTTTGATCATTGCTGGAAGTTCAGCAATTAGATTTTCAATCCTAGATTTAATCTCATCACGTATAGGGCGAACTGATTCAACACCTTGACCCGCTGGATCTTCCAACTTCCAGTCCAAATAGACCTTGCCAGGGAATATTGGACAAGCATCGCCACAACCCATAGTGATAATCACGTCTGATTCTTGAACCGCTTCTGTAGTTAGAACTTTTGGAATCTCTTTAGAGATATCAATTCCAACTTCAGCGAGTGCTTCCAAAACGGCTGGGTTAACGGTTTCAGCTGGCATTGAACCGGCCGAACGAACTTCTATATCGCCCTTACCTAATGTTGTTAAGAAAGCGGCAGCCATTTGAGAGCGGCCGGCGTTGTGGACACAAACAAAGAGCACGCTTGGCTTATTCATGATTAGTCCTCCAAAAAAGTTTTACTTAGCAAGGTGCCAAGGATAAGTCCGACAGACTGTGCTGCAATAAAGCCCAGGATGGAATTTGGATGAATTCCAGTAAAACTATCTGAAAATGATCTGCCGATAGTCACTGCAGGGTTTGCGAATATCGTCGATGACGTGAAGAAGTATCCAGCTGCGATCCAAGCTGGTACAACTATTGCTGGATTGATTCGATCTTTCACTGCGAAACCAATAATCAAAATCAAGCCAGCGCTTGCAACAACTTCGCCTAGCAGTAACCCGAGAGAATTTCGTTCCGTAGTCGCGAAGGTTCCCAAATTCTCATGAAACATTAATTCTGCAAGTTTTGCACCAGCAATTGCTCCAAGAATCTGTACACCTATGAATTTGAGAGTCGTCTCTAAATCTTGTTTGCCTTTGTAATACAAGAAGAAACTAACAATTGGATTGAATTGGGCTCCACTTATCGGAGCGAAGAGAGTTATTAGTACGTAAAGAGTTGCTACAACCGCGATGCAATTCACGAGTAATTGAACCGCTACATCATTTGTTAAGTTCGTGGCCATGATGCCAGAACCAACAATAGAAGCCAAAAGTAAAAATGTGCCAAAGAATTCGGCAGCAACTTTGCTATTAACTACTTTGCGCACTAAATAATTCCTAGTTCAGCAAGCTTGTCGCGCATTTGTGGATCTGATGGTTCAACAAAAAACTCACCATCTGGGAAGACCACCACTGGGATGCTTTGTTTTCCACAAATGCTGATTGCTTTATCTCGCAACTCGTCACTTTTTTCAACGTCATGCTTGGTGTAGGTAACGTTTAGCTCTTTTAGTAGGCGTTCGGTGCGACGGCAGTCCCCACACCAGTCAGCGCCATAAACTTCGATTTCCGCAGTCATATTTCTCCTTAAGTATTAGCCTAGATTACCTCCAAACCACCTCTGAAGTCGTTTGTGGAGTCGAGTTCAGGCATTTCACTGCCTTGGCTTCTAGGGATTACTTCGCAAGATTGTTATTGATGTTGAATTCGCCATGCATACATAGCAATAGCCCCAGCGACAGAGGCGTTCATTGACCTTACCGAGCCTGATTGAGCAATTTCATAAAACTCATCGCAGGCTGCAAATCCTTCATCACTTAATCCAAGGCCTTCGTTTCCAAAAAGCAAGACGCATTTTTCTGGTAAGGATGAAGTCTCTATCTGCTTTGCGCCAGATACATTCTCAAATCCAATGACTGGCAGTGCACGGCTTTGGCAATCGGTCTTGAATTCTGTAGCGCTTTGGTGGTGTTTGATATCAATATATTTATCGGTCATCAATGCGCCATGTTGATTCCAGTGTTTATTACCGATGATGTGGAATTGATTCACGTTGAAGGCATTTGCAGTTCGAACCAGCGAACCAATATTCAAATCGTGCTGCCAATTCTCAATGGCAATTTCAAGTGGAATTCGTCGAGTAGCAAGAACTGCTCGAATCGCATCGATCGTTAGATAACGAAACTCATCGGCCACATTTCGCTTGTCACCATTTTGGAGTAATTCGCGATCATATTGTTCGCCTACCGGGTGAGGTTCAGGATGTGGACCGACGCCCACACCTATATAAAACTCACCCGGTTCCGAACTTCTGTCCACTATTTCTTCACAAATGCACTGATGATTTTGTTGATTACTGCAGATGCGATGGCAATTAGTAAGGCTCCCAAGATTGCATCCCAAGTGCTTGCAATTGATAGTGCATCGCTAGCTGAATCGGTAATTACCAGCATTGCACCATTTATTACTAACATTGATAAACCCAAAGACAAAATTGTGATTGGGAAAGTCAAGATCTTTGTCAAAGTGCCAATGGTTGCATTGACTAATCCAAAGATAAGTGCAATTCCTGCGTAGGTGACGAAGTCGCCATTCTTGACTTCAATCCCAGGAACGAAATAAGCCGCGGCCCAAATCGCTCCGCCTAGTGCTACCCAGCGTATTAATAATGATTTCATATGCGAATCCTCCCGCTATTCCGTTGCCGGCACAAACTCTTCGTCACGTTCGCGCAAACGGTTGTTTGGCACGAATAATGCGAAGAGAATTGAGAATGCCGTGGCGATTGCTCCGACCAAAACCACAATGACTGTGGAGTCTGTGAATCCATCCTTCAATGGACGAACCAAAGCTGGTGTTGCTTGTTCGATCCAGGAAGTGTCATCGAAAACATTTTCGCCGCCACCTTGATTTATTTCCAATAGGTGTGCATTTGCATCTGTGATGGTGCCATTTTTTGCAGCATCAATCACATCAGTTTGGAAAGTTGCCGCATAAGTCGGGTCTTGCGCAGCTGCAGCAAAACGGTCACCAACATTTGCTGGAAGTCCGCCAAATAGAAGTGACAAGAACAATGCAGTACCGAGGGTTGCGCCGAGTTGGCGGAACAAAGTTACCGAAGATGTTGCCACACCAATGTCACGAGGTGAAACGGCATTTTGCACCGCTAGAACGGTTGGTTGCATTAAGTTTCCAAGTCCGAAACCAAAAATGAGCGACATCCCTGCAATTGCAATAAAAGGTGTATCCACTGTTAATAGTGTCATCCAACCTAATCCGATGGTCATCAACGTTGCTCCAAGTATTGGGAACATTTTGTAGCGACCAATTTTGCTGATTATTTGGCCAGAGAAAACAGATCCACTCATGATTCCTAGTGTTAGTGGCAATAACTGCAAACCTGCTTGGGTTGGATTAGCGCCACCGGCAATCTGTAGGTAAAGCGGAAGAACTGCAAGTCCACCGAACATACCCATACCTGTGATTACACCAATGATGGTTAGAAGTGAAAAAGTCTTATCTTTGAATAAGCGCAGTGGAATCAATGCTTCATCGCCAATTTTTGATTCAGCTCGAATAAACCAGATTAGACCGAGGATGCTGATTGCATAACAAGACAATGAATCAGTTGAAGTCCATCCCCATTCGCGACCCTTTTCGGCGACAAGTAGCAAAGGCACCAATGTTGTGCTCAATGAAATTGCACCAGACCAGTCGAGTGGATGATTTACTTTCTGGAAGTTTGGAATATGCAATGTTCGATTAACAACGAAGAGTGCAACTAGACCGATTGGAACGTTCACGAAAAACACCCAACGCCAGCCCGCAAGGCCAAGGATTGAATCGGTTCCTGCTAGGAAGCCACCAACAACTGGTCCGAGCACGCTTGAAGAACCAAAAACCGCAATGAAGTAAGCCTGGTATTTAGATCGTTCACGCGGCGGAACAATGTCGCCGATAATTGCAAGTGCCAAGGTAAACAAACCACCAGCACCAATACCTTGTACAGCACGGAATACTGCGAGCATTCCCATTGATGAAGAAAACGCACTCAAAGCTGAGCCAGCAATGAATAAAGAGATGGCCCAAATAAACAGCGGTTTACGACCGTAGATATCGCTTAATTTTCCGTATAGCGGAGTCGTGATGGTACTTGTGATCAAATAAGCAGTGGTCACCCAAGCTTGAAGAGAAAGACCATTTAGTTCATCACCAATAGTTCGGATACTGGTTGCAACAATTGTTTGGTCAAGCGCTGCTAGGAACAGACCCATCATCAAACCAACCAAGATTGGCACGATCTCCTGATGTGTTAGGTACTGCGCACTGTGGTTATTTTGCTCTTTGCTCACTATCTCTCCCATTTTGTTTTATGCGTGAAAGTGCCACTGCAGATTTATCGTTGAGTGCACTTGTAAAGCGCTCAACGGAATTTGTGAATTGATTAATCTCATCTTGAGACCAACCATTAAATACTTCTTCAAAAAAAGCATTTCTGATTACTGAATGATTTCGAATAAGCTCGATTCCCGATTCATTTATCGCGAGCAATGTTCCGCGTGCATCAGCTGGGTTAACTCGGCGTTCGGCAAAACCGCCTTCAACTAGTGCCTGCGATTGCCTAGTGATGATGGCTGGATCTACTGCTAATTCATCTGCTAAGTCGGAAAGCCTGCTTGGCCCATTTGAGACTAAATAATCAAGCAATCTAAGACCAGTGAAATCCATGCCCTGGTAAGAAGACTGAGACTTAACCCAGGCAGTTACGCGCATCATTGACCCAAAGCATTGGGTAAAGCGCTCAACAGATTTGGACATTTCCACTTTTCCTTGACTTGGTCAATTACTTGACCTAGTCAACCATCTACTAGACATGAGTGCAAATCGGTGGAAGGTTAAGCACAAATATTGGAGGGTTATGCGCGGATTTCTACTAATCCACGGTTTAGAAAACCATCGACCCGAGGGTCACTGGATACGCTTTCTAGCAGGGAGCCTTCGCAAAGACGGTGAGTATGTTGCGTACCCACAATTACCTAATCCTGATTTTCCAGTAGTTGAGCAGTGGATTGAAGTTCTAGAAACCGAAATTCAGTTGATGCAAGAGGCCGGAATTGACTCCATAGTTGTAATTGCTCATTCGCTTGGATGTGTTGCTTGGTTGAAATTAATAGCCAATGGCAAAATCTCAATCAGATTCGAACGAGTACTTCTCGTTGCACCAGCTGACCCAAAACTTCTCACAGCCGCGCCAACATTTCAAGATGCTTTGGATTCGGATCTAAAGATAATTGTTAATTCTCAAACGGATGCAATAAATATTTTGGCAGGTGATAACGATCACTGGCTGCCAAATGGAGTTGAAGAAACCTATGGCAAACCACTTGGCATCCTCCCAATAATTTGGAATGACGCAGGACATATTTCTATGAATGAAGGCTTTGGAGCATGGAAAGGAATTGTTGATTGGGCGCTGGATCCAACTGCAGATCTATTAACGCGTTAGTGCTTGGAAGCCAGCCAAGACCCACCTAGTACAAGTGGGAAACCAATTAGCAAACCTAGAGTTAGTTCTTCTCCTAAGAAAATCACTCCCAATAAAATTGCAACTGCCGGATTTATGTAGGTAATCAAGGTTGCTTTCATGGGTCCAATTTCAGCTATTAATGCAAAAAACACTGCAAAACCCAAAATTGTTGAAACAACAGCTAATGTGATGATTGCCAAAATAGCTGAAGCGCCTGGTTGATGTGTAGGTAAGTGGCTCGGAACCAGAGGTAAATAAATCAAAGTCACAGCTAACGAAGACATCGCAATCACCGAAGTTGAATCAGCAGACTTAAGCTTTGTTGAAATCAGAACTGGGGCAGTGGCATATCCAAGTGCAGCCCCAATCAGCATCAAGATCGCGCCTATGTTGATGTCGGAATTTAAGGAATCAACACCAACTAGAGCGAAAACTCCAGCAATGCCAATAGCAATACCTGCAATTCGCCGAACATTGAAGGCGTTGTCTTCACCTCGAATTCGGGAAGTTATAACTGCAAAAATAGGAACAACCGCAAGCATCAGTCCCGCGAGACCAGAACTAACACTTTTTTCAGCGGCCGTTACAAAATACCAAGGGAAAACCATTTCGATTACTGCAAACAAAGTGCAGTATTTCCAATAGTGCCAATTGCTTTTGAGTTTGCCCTGTTTCCAGACTAAAAGCAGCAAAATAAGTGCAGTTGGGGCACATCGGGCAAATACGATAAAAACTGGATCGAAGTCTTCAAGCGCGTACTTAATAAATAGGTAAGGAGTCCCCCAAATAATTGAGAGTGCTGCAAAGAGAAATGCACCGCGTTTAGACACATAGTGAGAGTAACAGTGCAAAATCTGCGATACTTTCCCACCGCAAATGAGATGAAATGAGGTGGAAGCCAATGCGAAAAATTTCTGGATTGCTAGTGCTTCCATTCTTAATTTCAGTTTTGTCCGTAGCACCTTCAAGCGCAGCAATTCCCGATGCTCCAACGGTAAATACCCCAGTAAAGGTAAAAGCAGTTTCGTCACATTCGCGCATCGTTGTTTCACAAACTTTTGAATTGAGTGGCACCGTAAAGCCTGCCCGCAAAGGCGTCATTGTTGAACGCAAACTTTGGCAGAAGAAAAAATGGA
Organism: Candidatus Nanopelagicales bacterium; assembly: GCA_044341215.1. Classification (GTDB taxonomy): domain Bacteria; phylum Actinomycetota; class Actinomycetes; order S36-B12; family UBA5976; genus JAFMIT01. The sequence goes on from JBIISC010000017.1 coordinate 22,254, forward strand.
TTCGCGTAAATAACAGTAGAGCCAGAACCAATGCAAATGGTGAATGGAAGATGTCCGTAGTAGCTCCAGCCAGGCCACAAAAAGTTCGTTACAGAATCCAAGCGATTAATGTTTCAAGATCAACAGTTGTTGAAACCACTGTAAGCGTCGTGCCACCAAGACCAGATCCAACAATTGTGATCAAGACAAATGATTCAACAGTTCCATCTGCAGCCCTGACCAATATTGCTGGAACATTTCTTGATGCCGGTAAATCGATCTCGATTCAAGCCGAGCAACTAATTGAAGAGATTTGGACGCCAGTAAATGCGCAAACTTCTGTAGGACGCACTGCATGGGTGGCACGCGTGCAATTACCAACGGAAGCAGGCATCTACCAATATCGAATTAATGCAACGACCGCACGTGGTTCTGCAATTAGTAATCCAATAAATTTCACAGTCTTACCGCCAGCAGCACTTCCAATCGATGCATTTGGTCCAGGTTCTCCATCTCGTATTTGGGGAATAGACATTTCGCGCTGGCAACATATGGCCGATACCAATAATGATGGCGTTGCGGATTTGTTGGATGATGGAAAACCAATAGATTTCCAAAAGGCGTT
>JBIISC010000047.1:0-6070 GCA_044341215.1 Candidatus Nanopelagicales bacterium
CACCAACACCGGCGAATACAGACACACCACCGAAGTTTTCTGCTACACGGTAAATCATTTCCTGAATCAAAACGGTTTTACCAACACCAGCACCACCGAACAAACCGATCTTTCCACCCTTTACATAAGGTGTTAAAAGGTCGATAACTTTGATACCGGTTTCGAAAACCTCAGTCTTCGATTCAAGTTGATCAAATGAAGGTGCTTGACGGTGGATTCCCCAGCGCTCTTTAATGTCTAGTGATGAAGCTGGCACATCGAGTGGTTCACCCAAGGTGTTCCAAACGTGGCCCTTGGTTACGTTGCCGACAGGCACGGTGATTGCATCACCGGTGTCGCTTACGGCAGCACCACGGGTCAGACCATCGGTTGGTTGCATGGAAATCGCACGAATCACGTTGTCACCAATGTGTTGTGCAACTTCCAAGGTCAATGTGCGGGCTACGCCAGCTACATTGATTTCAACCTTGAGTGCGTTGTACAACGCAGGCATTGACTCGGCTGGAAATTCAACGTCAACAACGGGTCCGGTGACTCGTGATACGCGACCAGTGCTTTTAGCGGTCATTTTGTTTTCCTTTACTTCGCTGACGCTAGCGCATCTGCGCCACCGACGATTTCAGAGATTTCTTGGGTAATTTCTGCCTGTCGAGCCTGGTTGGCCAAACGGGTAAGTGTCTTGATTAGTTCTTCTGCGTTGTCCGTTGCAGATTTCATTGCACGACGGCGAGCGGCATGTTCTGAAGCTGCAGACAAGAGCAGTGCGTTCCAAACCACATTTGTGATGTATTGCGGTAGTAATGAATCAAGCACATCAGCTGCACCTGGTTCAAAATCGTAAAGTGGGATTGCAGCCCCATGTTCTGCTTCGGTCTTTATTTCAATTTCTAGTGGCAACAAACGCTTTGCTACTGGATTTTGTGTGACCATGTTTTCGAATTGGGTGTAAACCAAGTGAATTTCATCAACTCCACCTTCTTCAAGTGGTGTGTTGAATGATTTTAGAAGTGAATCAGCGATCTTGCGTGCATCTTCATATGTTGGCTGATCGGTAAATCCACTCCAAGAATCTGCAATCTTGCGGTCGCGGAATTTGTAGAAAGAAATACCTTTACGGCCAACAAGGAATGCAAGCGGTTCTACTTTGGCTTCGCGCAGGTAACTATTAACACCTTCAGCTTCTCGAATTGCATTTGAAGAATAGCCACCAGCCAAACCACGGTCGGCAGTGATTAAACAAACAGCTGCTCGATTGCGGGATTCAGGATGAGAAGTCAATGGATGCGAAGTCGTGGAGTTTGAAGCAGCAGCAGATACAGCAGCCACAAGCGCTTTTGTGTATGGCAAAGATGCAGCAACGCGTTGCTGTGCCTTCACAATACGTGAAGACGCAATCAACTCCATTGCCTTTGTAATCTTCTTGGTTGCCTTTACGGACTTAATTCGTCCGCGGTAAACCCGAAGCTGCGCACCCATGTCTAATACCTATCGCTTACTTCTTGACCTTGGTGATTTTGGTTGGATCAATATCTGATGCATCAAGTGCTTCCACCGGCGCATCATTAACTAGCAAGTGACCAGCCTTTGTGGTGAAGGTCTTCTTGAAGTTAGCAATTGTCTTTTCCAAAACTACAACTGTTTCGTCACTCAAAATATTGCTACTTGCCAACTCGTCAACAGCTGCTTTTGATTCGCGATGTGCATAAGCAATGAACTCTGATTCAAATCGACGAATATCTTCGACTGGAACATCGTCCATTTGACCTGTAGTTCCAGCCCAAACCGACATAACCGCATCAGCCATTGAAAATGGGCTGTATTGAGATTGCTTTAGAAGTTCAACCAATCGTGCACCGCGATCTAATTGGGCTTTTGATGCAGCGTCAAGATCAGAACCGAAAGCAGCGAATGCTTCTAGTTCACGGAATTGCGCTAAGTCCAAACGCAAACGACCAGCAACACGCTTCATTGCTTTTGTTTGAGCCGAACCACCCACGCGAGATACTGAGATACCAACGTTGATAGCTGGGCGTACACCAGAGTTGAACAAGTCAGACTCAAGGAAGCACTGGCCATCAGTAATCGAAATTACGTTTGTTGGGATATATGCAGATACGTCATTTGCTTTGGTTTCAATGATTGGCAAACCAGTCATTGATCCCGCACCTAATTCATCTGACAACTTTGCACAACGTTCTAGCAACCGGCTGTGTAGGTAGAAAACGTCACCTGGGTATGCCTCACGACCTGGCGGACGGCGAAGCAACAGTGACACTGCACGGTAAGCCTCAGCTTGCTTTGACAGGTCGTCAAAAACAATGAGGACGTGTTGACCTTTGTACATCCAGTGCTGACCAATTGCAGAACCGGTGTAAGGGGCCAAGTATTTGAAACCAGCTGGGTCAGATGCAGGTGCTGCCACAATTGTGGTGTAAGCCATTGCACCGTTTTCTTCTAGTGCACCTTTAACAGCTGCGATGGTTGAACCCTTTTGACCAATCGCAACGTAAATGCACTTAACCTGCTTCTTAGGATCGCCCGATTCCCAGTTAGCTTTTTGATTGATGATGGTGTCGATTGCAACTGCAGTCTTTCCAGTTTGACGGTCACCAATGATCAACTGACGCTGTCCGCGACCAATTGCTGTCATTGAGTCAATCGCTTTGATACCTGTTTGCATTGGTTCTTTAACTGGTTGGCGTTGTACAACTGTTGGTGCTTGCAATTCCAATGCGCGGAATGCTTCTTCTTTGATGTCGCCAAGACCATCAATCGGATTTCCAAGCGGGTCGACTACGCGACCTAGGAAGCCATCGCCAACTGGCACTGAAAGAATTTCTCCAGTGCGTCGAACTGTTTGACCTTCTGCTACACCTGAGCCATCTCCAAGCAATACGACACCGATTTCTTGGACATCAAGGTTCAACGCAAGACCGCGTAGCCCACCTTCGAATTCCAATAGTTCGTTTGTCATTGCCGAGTGGAGACCTTCAACGCGAGCAATACCGTCACCAGTTTCAAGTACACGACCAACTTCGTCGCGAGTTGTATTAGGTTGGTATGAAGCCACATTGCGCTCAATGGCGGCGCGGATTTCGTCCGGGCGGATCGAAAGCTCCGTCATGATGTCCTACTTCCTTTTTATTTCTTAGCCGACGAGGGTTCGACGGGCTTGTTCAAGTCTTGTACTTACGCTGCCATCAATCACATCATCACCGAGGCGCACAGACACGCCGCCGACGATTGATGGATCAACTACAACATTGAGGCTGACCTGTTTGCCAGCGATACGAGCAAGTACGTTGGATAAACGTTTTTCTTGTTCGTCAGATAGGGAGATTGCCACTCGAATTTCAGCCACAATCCGATTGCGAAGACTTGCTGCCACGTCGCTCAAATTATTTAGAGCAACATCAACACGTCTTCCACGCAAGTTTGCGGCTGTGTGTTCAAGTAATACTGCAGAACCATTTGCAGAACGGCCACCAAGCACATCGTGCACTACCCCAGCTTTAAGTTCAGAAGAGAATGCAGGGTTAGTTAGTGCCATTTGTAATTCAGGATTCACTTCGACTGCATAACCAAATGAGAAAATGTCATTTTCCACTCGATCTAGTTCACCATTTGTATCTGCTATAGCAAACACAATGAACGCAGCCAAACTTTCAATGCCTTCAACGAGATCATCTGCAGATGACCAGCGTGATCTAGTTGCTGCGACCACAAAATCAAGTGTGAGCGAGTTGATTTTCGAACCGAAAATGTCACGAACCAATTTTTCACGTGATTCAACTGGTTGCCCAGAATCAGCAAGTGCAACGCGAAGTGACTTATCACTTGCGAAAAGTTTGGTGACGTTCAATAGTTCTGAACCAGCTTGCGCAAAACTTGATTCACCGCGCTTTGCAGAAACCAAATTCTGCAGTGCGGTAAGTGATTCGCGACTAGATCCAAGCATTAGCGACCTGCCTCTTTTGCTTGACGTTCAAGGTCAGTGATGTATTGATCGATAACTGCACGTGCACGTGAGTCATCTTTCAAAGATTCACCAACCACCTTTGAGGCAAGTTCAAGTGCAAGAGATCCAACATCCTTTTGAAGAGTTGTAACTGCTTGAGCTTTTTCTGCTTCAATTTGATCGGCCATGCGCTTTAGAGTGGCTTGCGCCTTGTCTTCAGCTTCTTTGCGAGCGCTTTCAACAATTACCCGCTTTTCTTCATCAGCTGCGGCCCGAATACCTGATGCTTCGGTGCGAGCTTGTGAAAGCTGATTCGTGTATTGGCTTAGAGTCTCTTGAGCCTTTTCCTGCGCTGCTTGCGCCTTGGCGAAACCACCCTCAATTTTGTCTGCACGTTCTTCTAATACTTTGTTGAAACGTGGAAGAACATACTTTGAGAACAGCACAGCCAAGATCACAAAGGAGACAGATCCCCAAAGCAAATCCGGAATCGCAGGTATCAGAATTGAGTTACTGCCTTCTGCGCTTGCTAGTAGTGCGTTGATGCCCATGTGGCAATCCGTCCTTTAAAAGATCGAGTTAGACGAAGAGGAAGCCTGCAACGAGGCCGATTAGTGCTAGAGCTTCAGTGAACGCAATACCCAAGAACATATTGGTACGTAGAACACCAGTTGCTTCTGGCTGACGTGCGATACCTTCTAGTGCTTTACCAACCAAGATACCGATACCGATACCAGGTCCGATTGCAGCGAGGCCATAACCGATAGCGTTTAAGTTACCGCTAACAGCTTCAGCAGCTGCGATGAGAGCGATGTTGCTCATTTGTTTCCTTTCGTTGTGATGTTTTGTCTTTTAACAAAACATCGTCTGTGTTTTTAGTGTTCTTCCGCCGTAGCTCCACTGATGTAGACCGCAGTCAACAAAGTGAAGATATACGCCTGGAGGAACGCGACCAGTACTTCAAATAACGTGAACGCGAAGCCCATCGCATAAGCAGCCAAGCCGAAAATTTTGAGGAAGCCTTGTCCATCAAACAACAAGGCCGAAGTCGCACTAAAGAAAAGTACGAGCAACAAGTGACCAGCCATCATGTTTGCAAGCAAACGAATGGTCAAAGTCATTGGGCGCAAAATGAATGTTGAAACAGCTTCAATTGGAGTCACCAACAAGTAAATAGGTGCTGGAACTCCTGGTGGGAACAAATTCATTTTGAAGTACTGGACCACACCGTGATGACGAATACCTTGCACGTTGAAAATCACCCAAGAGGTAAAGGCCAAAATTAATGGAACTGCAATAACTGATGTGCCGGAAATCTGCAGGCCAGGGATCACGCCTGTGATGTTGAAACCGAGCAACATAAAGAACAAGGTCGCCAAGTACGGTGCGTACTTGCGACCTTCATGTCCCATAACTTCTTCGGCAATGTTGATGCGAACAAAGTCGAGGGCTATCTCACCCATGTTTTGCAATTTTGCTGGCACAAAACGAGTGCGAGCAAACGCCGAAACAAAGAAGAAGACAATGACGAATGTCATCAAGACCATGATTACATTGATGCGAGACATTTCGTAAGGAGTACCGATAAAAAGCAAACCGCCTGGAAAAAACTCTTCAGTCGAAGGGGCGTGAAAGCCGCCTTCTCCTTCAGCTCCACTTAGTGGAAGAAAGTTTCCAAGTCCAAGCATTCTGGTGTGACCCTATCTGTCGCATCAGCATTCAACGTTTGTTGAATTTTTAATTCTTTCCGTATCTCACATATACGATGTATAGCGAGGTGATGAAACCGACAACCACACCAATTGCTGTGTAAGTGCGCGTGGTGTTTAACCACCCATCAACAAACCATCCACCAAATCCCCAAACTGCAGGGCCGGCAACCAAGGTACTAATTGCTCCCCAAACTTGACCTTCACCGTCATTATTTTGAGGTGATTCAATTTTGGATTTTGGTATTTCAGGGGACGGTTGACGCTTACTTTCTGGTTGAAAATCGCCGCTCATCGAGGCGGAATACTAACCAATCTCCGACAATCCGCAGACCGCGGGGTGAAGCCCAAATGAGGCCAAATCGCTCAAAATGGGGGAAATGCACTCCTAAGAAACGTACGG
>JBIISC010000048.1:0-5999 GCA_044341215.1 Candidatus Nanopelagicales bacterium
CAGCGCCGGAGTAGCCAGACCATTTGCCGCGGGCGTTTGAAGTTTGTTTGTGAAAGTCTTTTACTTCCGCAGTTTTTTCGCGAAGCACTAATGCGGTTGAGATGACAGATTTGGTTTCGTTGGTTGAGTTGTCTTGTTTAGTGCGTTCCTTAATTACTTCAGTTCTGGCTTCCTGCACGCGCTTTGCAACTCGTTTGATGAATGCGGCGTAAAAAGCTCCGCGAGCTGTGGCGGCTGTGTGTTTCTTGCGTACCGGGATTTTGTAGCCTGATTTATGGAGTTTGGATCCGAAGTATGTGTCTTCTTGCCACTTTTTACTCCTAATCCATTCATTACCGAATACCACCATTTGAGTGGAAACTGAATTGAAAAGCATTTCAGTGACTTCGATGTCTGATGGCATGCCATATGCAATTACATATGTGGAATTGTGGGCGATATCCATTTGCAGATCGTTGGCCCAGCCAAGTTGAATAAATAGTTCTATTAAATGTTTGTTTGCTCTTTGACGAAGTTCACCCACTGCAATGGTTTTGGAAATGGGTTTTTCGCGCTGTTCTTTGCGGGCGGTCTGGGCGCGAGCCATTGCTAAATCAACACTGGCGTTTGTGGCGAGTTGTTGAGCTTTTTTTAGGAATGCATCTGCTTCATGTTCATTGGTGGTGCTTTCGGCCATTGCAAGTAATGCAGCAATGCGATTGATGTTGCTCATCTAGTCACCACAATTTCTTGGCCATCAAATGCAGCGGTCAAAAGCAATGCAACTTCTTCGCCCATGAAGTGACTGACTAGAAATAAATAGTTCGCAACATATTCGAGTCCATGCGCTTGGGCTTTTGGTACATCAAACCAAGTTAGGTGATGGGCAATTTCGTGAAGCACAACCATTTCGCGCATTGCCCAGTTTGTTTCAGTTGGGATGGCGATGATTTTGTTTTCGAATTCATAGTGAGCTTTAGTTTGGCCTTTGCGCTGGCGAACTAAAACTGGAGTGAGGCCGACCCAATCTGATGCGATGGCTTCGATTGCAGTGTTTACATAATTTTGAATCTCGTCGATGGATTTGAACCAGACTTCTGGGGCGATCGTGAGCTCAGAGCCGAAGAAATTGACCATGCCTGGCCGCTCAAGCACGTGGAAGACCTGCCGCTCAGCCTGATAGACAGACTGACGCATTGGGTCAAGGCTCACCGGATTTGCTCCTAAATTGGCTTGGTAGCGGGCGATTGTGCCCTGCTTTGGTGACGATTTGATGAATATCTGAACTGCCCCTGTTTTCGCTCTGGGCTCACGGCTAAACTCGCCTCACAATTAAATAGCCGTTTAGCGGCAACCTCTACAACGGATCGTCTGGCACGTACCTGCCAGTGGAAGGAAACAAAATGGCCAAGGTGGTCTTTAAAAACGCTACTCGTATTTATCCGGGTACCGATCGTCCTGCAGTGGACAATCTAAATATCGAAATCAATGATGGCGAATTCCTAGTTTTGGTAGGTCCATCAGGTTGCGGTAAATCAACTTCACTTCGTATGTTGGCTGGTCTTGAACCAATCGATGGCGGACAAGTTTTTATTGGTGAGCGCGATGTAACCCATCTCGCACCAAAAGATCGCGACATCGCAATGGTTTTCCAAAACTACGCGTTGTACCCACACATGACTGTTGCTGACAACATGGGCTTTGCTTTGAAAATTGCTGGCAAACCTAAAGATGAAATCCGCAAGCGCGTGGAAGATGCAGCAAAATTGCTCGACTTGATGGAATACCTAGAACGTAAGCCAAAGGCGCTTTCTGGTGGACAACGTCAACGTGTTGCAATGGGTCGCGCAATCGTTCGTGAACCACAAGTTTTCTTGATGGACGAACCACTATCTAACTTGGATGCAAAACTTCGTGTACAAACTCGTACACAGATTGCATCTCTACAACGTCGTCTTGGCGTAACAACTGTTTACGTTACACACGACCAGGTTGAAGCTATGACCATGGGTGACCGCGTTGCGGTTATGAAAGATGGCGTGCTTCAACAAATCGATTCACCACAAAACCTTTACGACCAACCATCAAACGTTTTCGTTGCTGGTTTCATTGGCTCACCAGCCATGAACCTTTGCTCCGCATACGTACGCGACGGTGGCGTTGAAGTTGGTGGCGCTCAAATCGCAGTGTCAGCTGAAATTCTTACTGAAGCTCGCAGTCGTGGACTAACCGAAGTAACAATCGGTTTCCGCCCAGAAGACATGCAGCTCGGTGAAGGTATGGCAATCGCTATTGAGTTCGTTGAAGTTCTAGGTGTTGATGCTTACGTTTACGGAACCATCGAAACCACACATGGACAACAGAACACTGTTATCCGCACCGACGGCCGCAAGCCACCAAAAGCTGGTGACACCATCCGTGTCAACGTTAAAGATGGACATATCCACGTGTTTGATTCAAACACTGGCGAACGTCTAGGCAAGTAACTCTAAATAATAGTTAGGTCGGGATCGTGTCACTAGCCGTAAAAGCGGCAGTAGCCGATCCCGACCTCTTATTTTTTCCTTGGGATACGCCACTTGAGGAGTGGCCAGAAGATTTGATTGTTGCTCTCCCACGCGGTATTTCTCGTCACATCGTGCGCTTTGTTCGTATCAAAGGTGTGATCCATGCAGTTAAAGAAATCGAAGAACACTATGCAAGTAGAGAATACGAATTACTTTTACAACTTACTGATTTAGGTGTGCCATCGGTTAGGGCCACTGCAGTTGTCTCGGGACGCATTGATAAAAATGGTGAACCACTCCCAGCTGCTTTGATTACTGAACACTTGGAATTTTCATTGCCCTATCGCGCAGTCTTTTCATCAACTCCGCGTCCTGATACCGCAATTCGTTTACTCGATGCCTTGACACTTTTGTTTGTGCGACTTCATAGCATTGGTTTTTCTTGGAATGACTGCTCACTTTCAAATACTTTGTTTCGCCGAGACGCCGGTGCTTTTGCCGCTTACCTAGTGGATGCTGAAACTGGGGAAATGCATCCGAACTTGTCCAATGGTCAGCGGCAATACGATATTGAAACTGCTGTATTGAATGTCACTGGCGAAATGATGGATTTACAAGCAGGCGGAAAACTTCCTGATTCTGTGGATCCAATTCCAGTTGGGCAGAGTTTGAAAGTGCGTTACGAACGGCTTTGGGAATTTTTATCCAAACCCATATTGCTGGAATTTGGCGACCGCGCACCACTCGACAATCACATTCGTCAGTTGAACCTACTTGGATTTGACGTTTCGGGAATCGAGATGAAGTCTCTTGATGCAGACCGGCAAGTTGTGCAAGTTGGTGTCAAAGTTGTGGACGCTGGCCACCATGCTCGTCGTTTGATTCGCCTAACTGGTTTAGATGTGGAGGAGAATCAGGCGCGTAGATTGCTAAATGATCTCGACAGCTACCGAGCCACAAATGGCGAAAGTGAAGTTGAAGAAGTAGTAGCGCACCGCTGGGTAACTGAACAATTTGAGGCCGTGGTTAGCGCTGTGCCGCGCGACCTTGCAAAGAAACTAGAACCTGCCGAGATTTATCACGAAGTATTGGAACATCGCTGGTTTATGTCGGAGCGTGAACAGCGATTTATCCCAATCGACGAAGTGATTGCTTCTTACATCAGTGAAGTGCTGGCGAACAAGCCAGATGAGGCAACAATGTTCGGCTCACCAACAGGACTAGATGACACGATGGAAATAGCTTTAATCAAAGACTTGAGTTAGGGATTTGAATTAAAGACTTGAATTTGAGCCTTTAGAGTTTTTGGTTAGCTGAAACGTTTTTTGTACTCTTCGCAGCTAAGTTCATAAATAAGTTCGAGGCCATCTTCTTCGTCGATTTGTTCACCAACTAGATCGAAGTTCAGTTTCTTGATGATGTGCATCGAAGGCAGATTTTCCGGCGAGACTGTGTATCGCAAAGTCTTAACGTCTGGAGATTTCAAAATCATCTGCCACATACCGTGAAGCAGTTCTTTACCAAATCCTCGGTTTTGAAATTCTGGCACAATCCCAAAACCAATTTCGATCATTCCGTCTTCATCTGGTTGATCGTGAAAACCTGCTGAACCAATGATTACTTTTTCAGATTTTTCAACCGCGAGGATTAGTCCGATTTCGGCAAAACTTGGATCAGCTTTAACCCGTGGAATCCGGTGCACAAGTGGACCAGGTACTTCTACAAGATGTTTGTACGGATTTGTAAAGCCATCCCAAGCTGGTTCTTCACCAGCTTCAAAACTTGCGTAATCAAGCAAAGAAAGTGGAGCGCAAGTTAAGCGCTCAGTTTCAAACTTAGGCAATTACTGAACCTCTGCAATCGTGAATAGAGCGATACCAGCCGCTACAGACGCGTTTAGAGATTCAGTTTCGCCAGTCATTGGAATAAATGCAATCACGTCGCAGTTTTCGGCAACCAAACGCGAAAGGCCTTTGCCTTCACTACCAATCACAAGTAAAACTTTGGATTTACCCAAGCTTTTTGCTGCTTGTGAAATGTTTTGTTCGCCATCAGCATCAAGTCCGATTACAAAATATCCAGCTTTCTTGAATTTCTCAATAGTGCGAGTCAAGTTTGTTGCTCGAGCAACTGGAACTCTTGCTGCGGCACCAGCGGAGGTACGCCAGGCAACTGCAGTCATGCCAGTGCTGCGACGCTCTGGCAATACAACTGCACCTGCACCAAACGCTGCTGCTGAACGAACTACTGCGCCAAGATTTCGTGGATCGGTTATGCCGTCTAGTGCGACGATTAGTTTTGAGGTGCCGATCACTTCTTCAGCATCTGGATATATGTATGGCTTAACGGTCAGTGCAATGCCTTGATGAAGTGCGACTCCTGCAATTCTTTCAATCTGCATTTTGCCAACTTCAAGAATGTTCAATCCTTGTTCAGAGGCAAGATCAAGTGCTTCACGAATCCGCTCATCTTGTTCAATTCCAGTTGCAACGTGAAGTGCAATGGCTGGAACCTTTGCCCGAAGTGCTTCAACAACAGGATTGCGGCCAACAACAACATCGAGTTGAGCTTTAGTTGCACGACTTGATCGCACTGAGGTTGCACTGGCAGTTCCAGAAGAACGAGTAGTTTTCTTGGCGTCACCTTTGTAAGTCTTATGCTGTTTGCGGTCCGCTGCTTTCGGCGTTGGTCCGCGACCTTCTAAGCCTTGGCGCCGTTGGCCACCAGAGCCAACGGTGCTTCCCTTTTTGGATGTTTTGCGCATCGCGCCTTTACGTTGTGAATTTCCAGCCATCAGTTTTCACTTTCCATGACCGACCAACGCGCGCCATTTTGGGTATCGTCAATTGCAATTCCCGCATTTGCTAGGGAATCGCGAATCTCATCTGCTTTTGCAAAATCTTTGTGTTCACGTGCTTGTTGACGCATCTGAAGTTGGTTGGCAACTAATGCATCGATAACTTCTTTCAAAACTTTTGAATCTTCGCTACTGCTATTCCAATTTTCTGCCAATGGATCGACTCCAAGAACATCTAGCATCGCACGAACTTGAAGTAAGGTTTTTGAAAGAACTTTCAAATCACTCTTTGTGCCTTTTTGCAGTTCGATATTTCCTTCAGTCACAATTTCATGCACCACAGCTAGAGCTGCCGGCACACCCAAGTCATCATTCATTGCGGCACTAAATCCAGGATCAATGGTTACATTGGCAATTGATTCTTCACCAATAACTTCGCTAGCACGTTTGATAAAACCTTCGATGCGGCGAAATGCAGCGCCTGATTCTTGCAACGCTTCATCGGAGAATTCCAAGTTGCTGCGATAGTGAGCGCTAACGAGATACCAACGAAGTTCAATTGCACGTATGCGCTCCAACACGTCGAACACAATTAATGAATTGCCAAGGGATTTACTCATCTTTTCACCAGCTGTTGTCACCCAAGCATTATGAAGCCAGTAGTTAGCAAACTTTTGCCCAGCAGCTTTTGATTGAGCAATTTCGTTTTCATGATG
>JBIISC010000049.1:0-5974 GCA_044341215.1 Candidatus Nanopelagicales bacterium
CATTTTGAGACCAAGTAAGCGAAAACCCGACTATCTCTAGTCGGGTTTTTCCTCACTTTGTGAGTGATTTTTAGTAGCGGGGACAGGATTTGAACCTGCGACCTCTGGGTTATGAGCCCAGCGAGCTACCGAGCTGCTCCACCCCGCGCCATCGCCTTAGAGGCGAACTTGGGTGAGTTTAGTTGAGAGCGAGAGGGCGACCAAATTGGGGACTTTTAGCACTTGAGTGAGTTTGGGTGCTGGAGAAGGGTTTGGTTAATGAATTAAGCCCTAGGAGGCGTGTTATGGATGTCGAGCGACATGATGGAAAAGTTGTAATTGTTACTGGTGCTGGCAACGGTATTGGTCGGGTTACTGCTTTTCGTTTTGCATTGGAAGGTGCGAAGGTTTTTGCATGTGATGTGAATGAGGTGGCGATTGAAGAGTCAAAGAAGATCGCATTGCATGAGAGTTTAGACATTACTTATGTGATGTGTGATGTGACGAAGCAAGAAGATGTTGACGCACTTGTTAAAGCTGCTGGCAATCGAATTGATGTATTGGCAAATGTTGCTGGCATCATGGATTTCTTTCTCCCACTCGGTGAGATGGATGATGAAACATTTAATCGCGTGATGGCGGTGAATGTTTATGGTCCGATGCGTTTGAGTCGCGCTGTGATTCCAGTTATGGAAAAACAAGGCGGTGGTGCGATTGTCACTGTTGCATCAAAAGCTAGTTTGGGTGCTGGAGCTTCTGGCACCGCTTACACAACTTCAAAGCATGCAGTGATTGGTTTAGTGAAGAGCATTGCGTATTACTACGGACCAAAGAAGATTAGATCTAATGCGGTTTTGCCAGGTGCTGTTGCAACTGCAATTGGTTCCACTGCAATGCCTAAGGTTCCATGGGCAATGGAGCGGGCACAACTTTCAATGGCAACCATGCCACCGGCTGTGGCGGAGCCTGATCAGATTGCAGCAGTTATCTCTTGGCTCGCAAGTGATGAAGCTTCCAACGTCAATGGTGCTTTAGTTAGCGCTGATGGTGGCTGGGCTTCTGCCTAGTTATCAGTCGAAGTCAAATTGTCGAATAAGTGATGAACTAATTTCTTAGTTCATCACCATTCGATTTGAGATTCGCTGAGCTTCAGCAATAGCTGCTGCTAGTTTCTTTTGCGCAGCACCGTATGCGGCCCAGTCGTTAGTGCGCAGGGCTGCTTGGCCTTCGTTGTATGCCTTTTGAGCACGAGCGAGGGCTGCGTCTAGAAGTTCTGCATCAGTTCTATTTCCAGGATCTGGGCCTGGATTTGGATCTACTGATTCACCTAGTACTTGGCTCAATGCACTTGAAAGTGTGTCCGCCATAACTACTTTTTGGCCATATCCAACTTGCACTTTTCTTAGTAGTGGGAAGCCACCGGCGCCGGATGATTCAACATAGATTGGCTGCACATACAAAATACCGCCGCCAACTGGAAGTGAAAGTAGATTTCCGAGCACAACATTTGATCCACCTTGGCGGAGCAATGAAAGTTGTGAAGAAATAGTTGCATCAGATTCAAACAAGTTTTGTGCTTGAACAGGACCTGGGATTGTGGTCTGACTTGGAAGTTGGAGCAACGTGATTTTTCCGTAGTCGTCACCGAAGTCAGAATTCACTGCCATGAATCCTGCAAGTGACGGCCGTTTTGCTGGCGCAAAGGTTGCAGTGATCTGGAAGTGCTGCTTTGTGTCTCCTGGCATCTTGATGTTCAAGTAGTAAGGAGGTTGAGGTAGTCCACCAGTTGAGAAAGTTGGATCGTCAGGAACAATCCAGAAGTTTTCACCAGTGAAAAATGCCTTTGGATCACTGATGTGGTATTTGCGCAAAATGTCGCGTTGGATTTTGAACAGGTCTTCTGGGTAACGAACCTGTGAAAGCAAACTATCGCTCATCTGTGATTTGTTTTGCACAAGGCCTGGGAAGATTGCACTCCAAGCTTTCAAGATTGGATCTTGTTCATCCCACGCATAAAGTGTGACTGTTCCGTCATATGCATCAACTGTTGCTTTAACTGAGTTACGGATGTAGTTAATGTTGCTGTCGGTGGTGCGCTGTTGGAATGAGTCAGAAGTTGCATCAGCTAGTGATGTGGTCTGGCTGTATGGGAAGTTTCCAGTTGTGGTGTAACCATCAAGAATCCAAACGATACGACCATCAATCACGGCTGCGTATGGGTCACCATCGAGGGTTAGCCATGGTGCGATTGCTTCTACTCGTTCTACTGGTGTGCGGTTGTAGAGCACACGAGAGTTGTCAGTGATTTGTTCTGACAACAAGAAGTTTGGTTCACCAAAGCGAGCAGCGAACAAGAGTTTGTTCAAAGTGCCACCAATTGCAACGCCACCTTTGCCAGTGTAGGTGGTGTTTTGTTGGCCAGAAGGTTGTGAATCATCTGGGTAATCAAGTTCGATGTTTTTGCTTCCACCAACAATTGAGTATTGGGTCGATTCTTCACCAAAGTAAATGCGTGGTTCAGTAACATTTAGAAGGCCTGTTGGTGGCACATCAGATTCAAAGAATGCTGGTTGACCATCGACAGTTGATGTGTTGTCGTAGGCAGCAGCCAAACCAATTCCGTGGGTGTAGATCAAGTGATTGGTTAACCAGTTTTGCTGTGTTTCTGGAATTCCGGAAAGATTAATTTCGCGGACGGCCAGCAAAGCACCTCGAGTTTCTCCGCCAATTTTGTAACGTGCAACGTCAAGGGTTGGGGCGAAAGAGTAGAAGCCTTTTAGCTGTTGAAGTTGTTCAAAAGTTGTGGACGCGACATATGGGTCGAGTAAGCGAATATTTTGAAGTGTGGCAGCGTCCTTAGCCAAAATTGCTGAGTCGACTGTCTCGCTTCCCTCATAGCTTTGGTAGTTCACATTAGACAAACCGTATGCATCACGGGTGGCGGCAATATTGCGCTCAATAAATGGAGCTTCTTTGGTTTGCTCATCTGGCTTAACTTGAACTTGTTGCACAAATCCTGGCCAAATTCCACCAATCAATACTGAAGAGATGATTAGTAGTGCACTACCAAGAATTGGTAGTGCCCAGTTCTTCATAAATACATTTGCCAAGAATAAGAATGCGACCACCAGTGAAATACCGGCCAAAATATTCAAGGCTGGAAGTTTGATGTTTGCGTCTACGAATTTCATACCGGTGATTAGATCATTTGTTGAAAGCACTAATGAAAAACGATCTAGGTAGTAGCTCCATGCGTAGAGCGCAAGGAATAGGCCTGTGATGACTGCTACTTGACGACGCGCGTCATCACTGAAGTTCATCTTCACACGGTTGTTGTCTTGCGTGATTACGCGGATGTTGCCTTGCAGATAATGCAAGATGGCTGCAAGAAGTCCGCAGAGAACAACAATGGTGGAAAGAAAGCCATTTAGGGAACGCAAGAATGGAAGTTCGAAAACGAAGAATGAAATATCTCGGCCAAATGTGGCATCTACTTCGCCAAATGGTTGGGAGTTTGTAAACAACAACCATTGCTCAGTTAAGGCTGCGAATGAAGATCCAGTAATAAGACCGAAAACTGCAGGTACTAGCCAGGTGCCGAACTTGCTGACTTTAGAAAGTACTTCATTGATGCTCTGAGCATTTGGGCTTGATGATGGAACAGTAAATGCCGAACGATTGCGCAGTGAGTATCTGATGGTGAGGAATCCCGCCACAAGACCTAGTAGTGCACCTAAAACGAAAAGCTTAATTTTTGTAATCAACAAAGTATCAAAGACTTGAGTCGCGCTGACTGATTCAAACCACATGCGATCTGTGACAAATTGTGCAACTGATAGGAAAACTATGGCGATGACGCCGAGGGTGATCAACGTGAAAAGCAGGCTGCGAGATTTCTTTGTATTCAAGCCGTTGCTTGCATCTGTACCAAAATTGTAAGAATCATTACTCATGGGTTTACCGTATCAATCTTTCTTATGAATGGTCTTTTGAAGGGTCATGCCAGATCTGTGGGCTCGTGCAGGTAGGAACATTGTTCTCCCAGCGCATGTTTAATGCCGAGATTGCCCCATTTATGCTTTCAACCGGAACGATTGCCATCTTTCCCGAATAGTCCTTTGGGACATCTTTGCAATTCTCCACTGGAATCAACATCATCTCAGCCCCAGAGTCAATTGCACCGCGGATCTTTTGTGGCAGTCCGCCGATTGGGCCAACTTTGCCCAGTTCGTTTATTTCGCCAGTGACTGCGATTGTGCGGCCACGCATGTAGTCCTCTTTGGTTAGTTTCTCGATGATGCTGAGTGTGAAATTGAGACCTGCACTTGGACCACCAACATCCTTGAGGTGGACCTGGATATCCATTGGGGCTTTAACCTCTGAATAAACTGTTATGCCGATTACTGCTTGGCCTTTGCCATCATCAATGGTCTTTAGGGAATAGGTTTTTTCAACCCCAGCGCGCAAAACGATTACATTGATTTTTGTACCAGGGGTTACCGTGCTCATTGCCGATTTGATTTGATCGAAATTCTTTACTTCAACATCATTGAAGCTGGTAATGACGTCGTTAGCTTTCAATAATCCAGTTGCTGGTTTGTCTTTCCCAACTTGGGCAACTATCAAAGTAGTTGTGGTTTTAATTCCTAGGTATCCCATGGCTGCGGCAATGGCATTTGATTCCGAGCTTGCAAACATCTGTTGGCCTTCGTTTTGAAGATCTTCAGTTGATTGAGTTTCTGGATACAAGAAAGCTGCGGGCAAAATGTGAACCGAATCATCAACGACCGTGCGAAGCGCATCAATCCAAGTAAGCCGGCCATAAGGACCGCCCCAAGAAGCAACCGTTAGGACAATCAGTTTTCCGTTGGTTTTGAAAGTTGGATTTTCAGTGGTGTCTTCAACGCTCAAGAGTTCAGTGCCACCGATTTTTCCAAGTGAGTTGAAAGTCTGACCAGCTTCTTCACGCACATATGGAAATGGGGCAAGTGCGGTCAACATGAGCAAAACCAGCGCGAATGCGACGGTTGCAAGATAGAGACGGGAATTCTTACTAAAGAATCGCAAATTTAGTCCTGGTCCGAATTGAGCAAACTTCGAAACTCACGCAAGCTATTTACCCCAGCCTCAATGTTGGCGTTTGGATCGGCGTTCTGCCTGCGGCGTAGGAGGAAATAGCCAGCAACGGTCGCTGCTACTGGTAGGACCAGCCACATCAGCGTGCCGAGAATTGTGAGCATTTGCACCCCTTTAGATAGGGAAAGGATACTGCGGAACTAGTTACCCGGCATTTGCATTGGCACGCACTAGCGGAACGTGCAAAGATTTACGTGCGATGAATCAGATTCCGTTCGGCTTTACTCCAGGAGATGGTCAAAACTTTGACCTCAACTCCCTTGGCGCCATGTTGCAACAAATCGGCGCCATGATGCAGCAAGCCGAGGGTGAAGGCGATGAAAATATCTCGTGGAAAACTATTCATGATTCTGCCCGCAATTCAATTTCCCAAAAAGGCGATCCATCTATTGGTGAAAACCAAAGCAATTCAGTACGTGACGCGATTGCCTTAGCCCAAGTTTGGCTCGATGAAGCCACAGACTTTCCAGCTTCTAGTTTGAACTTTGGCGCTTGGAGTAAAAGTGAATGGCTGGAAAACACTTTGCCAGCTTGGCGTCCACTAATCGAACCAATCGCTAAAGGTTTAGCTGAAACTATGTCTTCTATGTCCACCGACATGCAAGGGCTAGTTGGCAACGAAGAAGTACCTGCTGAAATGCAACAGATGTTGCAGCCAATGTTAGAGATGGCCAAGAAGATGGCTGCCGTTTCAACTGGAATGCAGATTGGCCAAGGATTGGCTGAACTTTCGACTGAGATGTTGGGCGCGAGCGATATTTCCCTACCGCTTGCTCCAAACAATATTCCAAGTTTGCTCCCTAACTACATCGCTCAGTTCGCAAAAGATTATGAACTCCCAGTTTCGGAAGTGATGATG
>JBIISC010000050.1:0-5777 GCA_044341215.1 Candidatus Nanopelagicales bacterium
AAACGTTGTAAAGGCCAGAGATCTTTGCAGCCGCGAATCCAGGCAGGTTTCCATCTTTGTTGATGTGCAAAATCTTTGCTAAGTCATCATTGTCAATAACTGGAAACGGCAACACAACCTGACGGCAATGTTCTTCGGTTGCATCAAGGAGATTTAACTCACGTCCAGTTGCAGTTGAAAGTGACGTCACGATCTCTTCGCGGATTGCATCGAGTGGCGGATTGGTAACTTGAGCAAACAATTGGGTGAAGTAATCGAAAAGCAAACGTGGCCGTTTAGAAAGAATCGCAATTGGTGTATCAGTACCCATTGAGCCCAGAGCTTCACCACCGGTTTTGGCCATTGGAGTAAGAATTACGCGCAATTCCTCTTCGGTGTAACCAAAGGTTTGCTGACGACGAATCACTGACGATGCAGTGTGAATGATGTGTTCTCGTTCTGGCAATTCTTCTAAATGAATGATTCCCTTTTCTAGCCATTCACCATACGGCGCAGCACTCGCAAGTTCGGATTTGATTTCTTCGTCTTCAACGATGCGACCTTTTGATGTGTCAACTAAAAACATGCGACCTGGTTGCAAACGACCCTTTCGAACAATTTTGCTCTGGTCGATTTCAAGCACGCCAGATTCTGAAGCCAAGACAACAAAGCCATCATCTGTAACCCAAAAACGCCCAGGGCGAAGTCCATTTCGATCAAGCACTGAGCCAATCAAGGTGCCATCAGTAAATGAAATGTTTGCTGGCCCATCCCATGGTTCCATCAATGCAGAGTGGTATTCGTAAAAAGCCCGACGAGCCTGATCCATATTTGGATTGTTCTGCCAAGCTTCTGGAATCATCATCAAGACTGCATGTGGCAATGAACGCCCGCCCATATGCAGAAGTTCCAGAACTTCGTCAAACGATGCAGAGTCAGATCCACCTTCACTTACAACTGGCATGATCCGTGAAATATCTCCCGGAATTACTTCACTAGTTAATGCAGCTTCACGAGCGTGCATCCAGTTGCGATTTCCTTTGACAGTGTTGATCTCACCGTTGTGTGCGATTAATCGGTAAGGGTGTGCAAGTGGCCACGATGGAAATGTGTTGGTTGAGAATCGTGAGTGCACAAGGGCAATCGCAGTTTTCATTCGCTCATCAGAAAGATCTGGGAAGAACGGTTCCACTTGAGCAGTAGTCAACATTCCTTTGTAAACAAGTGTCCGGCTTGAAAGCGATGGGAAATAAACCGCAGCTTCCATCTCGGCACGTTTGCGCAAAACAAATAGTCTGCGCTCCAAATCTAAGCCACTAGCCGTTGAGCCAACAAAAAACATTTCAAAAGCTGGCATAACTGATTTTGCAGTTTGTCCGATTTCTGAATCATTGGTTGGTAAGTCCCGCCAGCCGAGAACATCTAGTCCTTCTTGCTCAGCGATTGATTCAATGTGAGATTTTGCAGCTTCACGCGCACCAATGTCGGTTGGCAAAAATGCAATTCCCGTTCCATAGTTACCAAAGTCTGGAAGTTTGAAATCAACAACTGCTCGCAAGAATTCATCTGGCTTCTGCAACAAAATTCCAGCGCCATCGCCAGAATCAGGTTCAGCTCCGCTTGCACCACGATGTTCAAGGTTGGTTAATGCTAAAAGTGCCTTTTGCAAAAGATCATGAGATGCAACGCCATCAAGTTTCGCTACCCATGCAACACCACAAGCATCGCGCTCATTGGCAGGGTCATAAAGACCCTGAGCATCAGGAGTAGAAAGAAAATGTTTGATAGCCACTATTTCTCCGTGTCGTTTTCTCGATAGTAAACGGACGACAATGGCCGAATAAGGGTTGAAATCTAGCAGCGAGGCCTAGAGCAACCCAAGAACTGCAATATGTGACTTAGGCAACTATTGACCTAATTGTCTATTTCGTGAGTGTTCTCAGGTGTTTTGAGTGTGTTTTGCGCTTTACGACTGCGATAAATCCAGAAAACCGCCCCAAAGCCCACCGCTAAAGATGTCAGAACATTGAGTCGGAGCCCCAGAATGTGGTTCGCCTCATCAATTCGCAAGGCTTCAATCCAGATCCGCCCAAGGCAATACATCGCAATATAAAGAGCAAAAACCTGTCCATTTTTGAGGTTGAACTTCTTGCCCGCCCAGATCAAAAAGACCGCCACCGACGCGCACCAGATTGATTCATACAGAAAGGTTGGATGAAAAGTGGTGAAACTTTCAAAACCGGGCGGACGATTGGAATAGGAAATCTCTAATCCCCAAGGAAGATCGGTTGGGCTGCCAAACAATTCTTGGTTGAAATAGTTTCCGAATCTGCCGATTGCTTGACCCAAAATAATTCCAGGAGCTAACGCGTCAGCAATACCTGGCAAATTGATTTTGTACTTCTTACATGCATACATTGCGCCAACAAAACCAAGCGCAATCGCTCCCCAAATACCGAGGCCACCATCCCAGATGCGAAATGCTGCAACTAATCCTTTGCCGTCAGGGCCAAAATAAATCTGATTGTCAGTTATGACATGGTAGAGCCGGCCGCCAATTACACCTGCCGGAACTGCATAGATCGCAATGTTTCCAACATCATCTTTATCCCCGCCGCCAGCAACCCAACGATTAGTACCAATCCGCATCGCAACAAGAATTCCAATGATGATTGCAATTGCATATGCACGAATTGGAAGTGGCCCCAAACTCCATACTCCATTTTCAGGAGATGGAATTGAGGCCACCAAAAAGTTAGTCAACTACTTACCTACGGCGTCGCGAATCCATTTTTCAAATGCTTTGATTGATTTACGAGCATCTGTTGGCATTTCAACACCATTTAGTGCAATGTATGGAGTGCCCGGGATTTGAAGGTCATGGAATTTCAAAGTTGATTGACGAGCCCAAGTTAAATGCTCTGGGGTGTAAACGCACTTACCGAATTCGGCTAGTTTGCCCTCGTCATACCCAGCAACACCTGCCCAGTCGACTAGGTCTTCATCACTGAATCCGTCGCCTTCTTTGAAGGTTTCACGGCCTTTAATTAATCCATTTAGTAAAGCGAAAGATCGCGAATACATAACTTCGTGGTATTCCGCACCAATGCCGCGATCAATCGCACATGCCCATGCATTGATAGCGCGGTAACTTGAGTTACCAGTGAATCCGCCTGGATTTGTATCATCGTCTTGATCTAAAAAGCCAGTTGGCTGGTATTTAACTTTTACCAAACCTTCGTCAGCCAATTTCTTGATTGTTGCAGCGAAGTAATATTCAAACGAAGCACAAGCTGGGCATTGTGGGTCTTCCCAGATTGTCAAGATGTCTGAAGTCTTTGCTTCTGGGTTCAGTGTCCAAGAAAGATCAGTCGCATCTACTTCCGCAGGAATAGTGCCTGTGTTGTAATCAATCTCGTAAGAGTTAGAAGATGTTGGGCTTGGATTGGCGAAGAATGTGTCTTGAATGGTTGGAAACAAAATGATTCCAAGAACTACCGCTGCTATTGCGCCCAAACCAAGATTTCTAACGAGAGCATCTTTGGTCTTTGTCTTGCGATTTGCCATTACTTTTCCTTAGGTCTGAATCAAGCACTAATGCTAAACGGGGTTTGCGGTTTGCGCACAAGCAGTACCGCGAGTCCAATAAACAGCGTGTCACGAGCGATTTCTGCCATATATCTCAGCTCTTTGCCCTCAGGAGACACATCGCCGCCGCCGCCGAAGCAGCCGCAATCAATCGAGAATCCTCGGTACCAAACCTGGGCAATCATGACTATGAACACCAACATCAGTGCAATAGTCGCAAGGGATGCGAATCTCACAAAAATGCCAGTCAAAAGCAAAAGTCCAACCACCACTTCAAACGCAGGTAACGCTGTGGTGCCCAATTTGACGAAAAACTCTGGCAAATAAAGTCGATATGCAACTATGGCTGCCCGAGATTCCACTGGGTTCAGAAGTTTTATTCCTCCTGCATAAATCAAAACGCCACTCAAAGCGATTCTCGCAATTAGCAATAACCATTTATTTTCAAAAACTGTCGTCATCTTGCGCATCCTACTCTTAACTCTTCGGCAAGTTTTTTTACTGCGACTAACGCAGCAGAATGATCTTTAGCTTCTAGTACTGCTTTAACGAATGCACTACCAACAATCACGCCATCTGCATATTTGGCGATGTCATTTGCTTGCTTTGGGGTTGAAACGCCCAAACCAACCGCAATCGGTAGTTTTGAAACTTTTCTGGTTCTTGCAACCAAAGTCTCCGCGTGAGAAGAAACTGACTCGCGAGTTCCGGTTACTCCCATCAAAGATGCTGCGTAGATAAAACCTGTGCTGGCTTTTGCAACTATTTCAAGGCGAACATCTTTGGAAGATGGCGCAACTAAGAAAATTCTTGCAACATCAAATTTGTCAGTGGCTGCAATCCAGTCAACACCCTCTTCTGGCGTCAAGTCTGGTGTGATTACACCAACCCCACCAGCTGCAGCCAACTCCTGCGAAAACTTTTCCACTCCGTAACGCTCAATTGGATTCCAATAAGACATCACAAGTGGCACTGCCCCAGCGGCTTTCACTTTGCCAACTGTTGTAATTACATCCTTTGCAGATGCGCCATTTTCCAAAGCCATCACGGCAGCTTTTTGAATTGTGGGTCCATCCATCAAAGGATCGCTATACGGCCAACCGACTTCAACAATATCTGCGCCACCAGCAATGATGGCTTCAATAATTTCAATGCCTTTTTCGACCGTAGGAAAACCTGCCGGAATGTAAGCAATAAGGGCAGCTCGGTTTTCGGATTTTGCGTTATCAAAAGCTGCATGCAGTGCTGATGTCATTTCATCTGCCCGGTTTCTTTAAACCATTCAGCTGCAGTCGCTACATCTTTGTCGCCACGTCCTGAAAGGTTTACCAAGATCACTGCGTCTTTACCTAATTCTTTACCTAGTTTGATTACCCCTGCTAATGCGTGTGCAGTTTCAATTGCTGGGATGATGCCTTCAGTTTGGCAAAACAATAAGAACGCATCCATTGCTTCGCGGTCTGTGATCGCACGATATTGCGCCCGACCAAGTTCATTTAAGTAAGCATGCTCGGGGCCAACACCTGGATAGTCAAGGCCAGCACTAATCGAATGGGATTCAATCGTTTGACCTTCGGCGTCTTGCATTAAGTAAGAACGCGAGCCTTGGAAAACCCCAGTCAACCCACCGCTAATACAAGCTGCGTGACGGCCGGTCTCAACGCCATCACCACCTGCTTCAAAGCCAACGAGCTGGACTTCTACGTCGTCAATGAACGGATGGAAAATTCCGATTGCATTACTGCCACCGCCAATGCAGGCTGCAATTGCTGTTGGAAGTTTGCCGGTTAATGCCAAAACTTGTTCGCGGGATTCCACACCGATGATGCGGTGGAAATCTCGCACCATCATTGGGAAAGGATGCGGACCTGCAACAGTGCCCAATAAGTAATGTGTCTCATCAACATTCGCCACCCAGTCGCGCATTGCTTCATTGACTGCATCTTTGAGTGTGCGAGATCCAGTTGTCACTGGAACCACAGTTGCGCCAAGCATCTGCATTCGAGCAACGTTCAAAGCTTGGCGTTTGGTGTCTTCCTCACCCATATAAACCACACACTCAAGCCCAAGTAATGCAGCAGCTGTCGCACTTGCAACGCCGTGTTGGCCAGCACCGGTTTCAGCAATGATGCGTTTTTTGCCCATTCGCTTTGTTAAAAGCGCCTGTCCTAAAACGTTATTGATTTTATGTGAACCAGTGTGATTTAAAT
>JBIISC010000003.1:0-67467 GCA_044341215.1 Candidatus Nanopelagicales bacterium
TAGAGACTGGAAGCGCACACCAACTTCCCCCTATCGAACCAAACGTTGAACAAGAAACCATAATTATTGAAGCGCCAGATTTGCAAGACTATGCGGAGTCTGAAACTCACAATACATTAATATTCCAGAAGCCCAAGAAACGTCGCGCGTTGATGATACTTATTGCTGGTCTTGCAATTGCAATTTCAGTTTATGTTTACTGGTCTGGTACTCAAACAAAAGTTCCACAATTGGTAGGCCTAACACAGACTCAAGCTATTGAAGCAATCACCAACGCTGAGCTCAATATTGAAGTAGTAGAAGTTTTTAGCGAAGTTGTTGCGAAAGGAACTGTGATATCAGCTAATCCAACCAGTGGTAGTTCACTAGGTAAAGATCAAACCGTAACTTTGACCATCTCGAAAGGTCCAGAGTTCTTTAGCGTTCCAAATTTGAAAGATATGACACTCGAAGAAGTTCGAGCAGCCTTGGGTAAAATTGGCCTGCAACTTGGTGAAGTCACGTATGAGTTTTCGAACGACATCAAGAAGAACCGTGCGATATCGGCAAAGCCCGGTTTCGGTGAGTTAGCAAAACCAAATTCAATGGTTTCTATGGTTTTATCTAAAGGTCCGGCACCAGTCGCTATTCCTGATGTAACCGGTGAGCGGAGCGCGGATGCGATCGCCATTCTCGACACATCTGGATTTGATTCAGTAACAATCGTCAAAGAGTTCTCAAACACTGTTTCAGATGGAATAGTTATTTCCCAATCCCCAACTGCCTTAACGGAACATTTACCTAAGACTCAAATCACGCTCACCGTCTCAAAAGGTGTTCGACCAGTATCTGTTCCAAATATCATTGGTTTATCCCAAGCAGCGGCAATCCAGACTTTGACCGACATGCAACTTGGTAATGAGCTAATCGGAACAAAGTCTTGCACCTATGGATTCAAGAAAAACACTAAGAAAGTTTCAACGCAGAGCATCACGGCCGGCAATAAAGTTGCACCAGGTACGGTCATAGGTTTCGAAATTACCGGAAAATGCAAGAGCAACTAAATCAATGCACCCTCGTGGTTTAAAAGGTTTTCCTTCAATCTGATTCCACCATTTAAAAAACGACTTGCATATTTTCCAATAGATAAGTCGCTCGGAACGACGCGATGGCAAGGCAGAATCAATGGCACCTTATTCGTTGCGCAAACCGTTGCGACTGCACGCGCAGCTTTAGGATAACCTGACAATTTCGCTAAGTCACCATAAGTCACTACGGAGCCAGGTTCAACCCCGCGCATTTGCCGCAATGCTTCTCTCTGAAAAACAGTACCACTAACCTGCACACTTAATTCATCAAAAGCCTGCAAGCTTCCACTTTCATAATCTCTAAGCGCTGAAACAAATTCTTCATACGCTGTAGATTTGAATTTAGCTGGTTTGGCATGTTGCATCATTTCAATCTGCACAATCGCGCCATTCTTCAAAGAACCATTGGAAGTTAAACCTTGGACATTTTCATCAAATGAGACTTGTAAAATCCCCAAGAATGCAGATTCGACGAACCAGATTTGCATTGTCAGCGCTTTAGCAGCATTTCAGCCACATGGAAGGCAAGTTCCAATGACTGTTCGCGGTTAAGCCGCGGATCGCAGGCAGTTTCATAACGATTTTCTAGATCAATTTCTGAAAGCCCAGAGACTCCGCCAATGCATTCGGTTACATCATCTCCAGTTAATTCGATATGTAAACCGCCTGGATGAGTTCCAAGTGTCTTGTGCACTTCAAAGAAACCGAAAACTTCGTCAATAACTTCTTCATACAGACGAGTTTTGTAGCCATTAGATGTTTCTTTAGTGTTGCCATGCATTGGATCACAGCACCAGATAATCGGATGACCGCTTTCAGTAACTGCTTTCACAATTGCTGGTAAGACTTCGCGGATTTTGGTGTGACCCATTCGCGTAATGAAGGTCAAGCGTCCAGGAATCTTGTTTGGGTTAAGTTTGTTAGCTAGTTCAACTGCCATCTCTGGTGTTGTAGTCGGTCCTAGCTTGACTCCAATTGGATTGCTGATTCGACTAGCAAAATCAATGTGAGCGCCGTCAAGCTGACGAGTGCGTTCGCCGATCCAAACAAAGTGGCCGGATACCGCATATGGCTTGCTGGTTCGCGAATCAATTCGAACCAATGGCTTTTCGTAATCCAAAACCAATGCTTCATGAGATGCGAAAAATTCTGTTCGACGAAATTCTTCCGGGTCGCGTCCGCATGCATCCATGAATGCCAAAGCACGATCAATATCTTGTGCTACACGTTCGTAGTGTGCGCCAACAGGAGATTTACCAACGAATGATTGATTCCAAGAATGCACCATTCGCAAGTCTGCGAAACCACCTTGGGTGAAGGCCCGGACTAAATTCAATGTTGAGCAAGAGGCATGGTAGGCATCTACTAGTCGCCAAGCATCAACTTTGCGTGATAATTCATTGAATTCGATGTCATTTATGCCATCACCTTTGTAGGACGGAAGTTCAACTCCATCTCTGACTTCAGTTGGGTTTGAACGAGGTTTGAAATATTGACCAGCTAACCGACCAACTTTTACAACTGGGACACTTGCACCATAAGTAAGAACTACTGCCATTTGTAAAACAGTTTGTAGGCGGGCCTTAATTGAGTCAGCTGTATTCGCAACAAATGTTTCGGCGCAATCGCCACCCATTAATAGGAAACTTTCACCAAGTGCAACCGACGCTAAACGTTCAGTCAAAATGTCGCATTCGCCAGCGAACACCAAAGGGGGCATTGAAGCCAATTTCGCTTTAGCAGCGGCAAGCGCGCCAGCATCAGGCCACTGTGGCTGTTGCGCAGCCGGCAAATCCGACCAATTGAGAGCAGAAGTCATTGGTCAAGCCTACCTGTGAAGAAATACCCCTACGACCCCACTTTAATTTCTGACTATTACCTTTGCGCCATTGATAGACCGCTGAAAGGTTAAAAATGGCTCCGATACGCAAAGTCGCACTTCTCACTGCAGGTGGCCTTGCCCCTTGCTTATCTTCGGCTGTTGGCGGTTTGATCCAGAGGTACACCGAGATTGCGCCAGAGGTCGAAATCATCGCTTACCGCGGAGGCTATGCCGGACTTCTTAAAGGTGACAGCATCCTTGTAACCCCGGAAATTCGCGAGAAGGCTCACCTGCTCCATAGTTTTGGCGGAAGCCCAATAAACAATAGCCGCGTCAAACTAACAAACATTGCTGATTGCGTTAAACGCGGATTAGTCAAAGAAGGCCAAGATCCACAACGCGTAGCGGCAGATCAGTTAGTAAAAGATGGCGTCGATGTTTTACACACCATTGGTGGCGACGACACCAACACGGCAGCTGCTGACCTTGCGGCGTTTCTCGCTTCGAACAATTACGGATTGACAGTTGTTGGTCTTCCTAAAACCATCGACAATGACATTGTTCCAATTGCGCAAAGTTTGGGCGCTTGGACAGCTGCTGAACAAGGAGCGGTTTTCTTCACCAATGTAGTGTCCGAACATTCATCAAATCCTCGCATGCTTGTAATTCACGAAGTAATGGGTCGCCATTGTGGTTGGTTGACTGCAGCGACTGCTCAGTCATACCGAAACATGCTCGACGAACGCGAATGGTTAGACGCTTTTGGGGTTCCAAGAAGCCGCAGAGATATCCATGCTGTTTATGTTCCAGAACTCGACATTGATTTGAATTCTGAAGCAGCACGTCTAAGCAAGATTATGGATCAGCAAGGGAACGTAAACATCTTTCTTTCAGAAGGCGCAGGTGTCGATGCAATCGTGGCTGAGCTGCAATCTAGAGGTGAAGAAGTTCCACGCGACGCATTTGGTCACGTGAAAATCGATTTGATCAATCCTGGTGCATGGTTTGGTAAACAATTTGGCCCAATGATTGGCGCTGAAAAGGTATTAGTTCAAAAGAGCGGTTACTTTGCTCGCTCGGCTGCTGCTAATCAAGCAGATCTAAATCTGATTAAAGAATGTGTTGAAGTGGCAGTGGATAGTGCAATTGCGATGCAGCCAGGCTTAGTCGGCCATGACGAAGAACGTGGAAACGAACTGCGTGCAATCGAATTCGATCGCATCAAGGGCGGAAAAGCGTTCAATACCGAGCAACAATGGTTTGACGGACTACTTAAAGGTATTGGTCAGCCAAAGGGCGCAAAAGTTAAACACTAGTTTCATCAAAGTAATTAGAAAACCGGTTAATTCTCTTCCGCATCGGCGGCATTTTCTGCATCAGCAGAATCAGCTTGTGGATTGGACAGAATTTCTTTCGCTTTAGTTGCGTAAATATCAACGTATTCCTGGCCGCCGAGATTCTTCAATGAATCCATGACCAAATTTGTAGCTTCTCTTAAAGCTGCTGGGTCTCTTTGCCTCCCAGCATATTGGGACATATCAATCGGTTCACCAAAAGCAATGCCTACTCGCATGATTCTTGGCAAAAACTGCCCGGTTGGCTGAATATCGTAAGTCCCAATCATTGCAACTGGAATAACTGGCACTCCAGCTTCAATTGCAATGCGGGCCAAGCCAGTTCTACCTCGATACAACTTTCCATCTGGTGAGCGGGTTCCTTCTGGATATATGCCAAGTATCTCGCCGGATTTCAAAATATTAATTGCGGCATTAACTGCGGCTTCGGATGACCTTCCACCACTTCTGTCGATTGGAACTTGGCCGACACCTTGGAAAAACTTTTTGACTACCCAGCCCTTGAACCCGCGACCGGTGAAGTATTCGCTCTTTGCAAGGAATGTAATCCGCCTTGGAACTGCCAAAGGAAGAAAAATTGAATCTGAGAAAGACATATGGTTTGAGGCCAATATCGCAGCGCCTTGCTTTGGCAAGTTCTTCCTACCAGTTACCTTAGGGCGAAACAAGAGTAAAAGTATTGGTCCCAAAATTACGCGCTTCAAAATCCAGTAAAGCATCTTCCCTACTTTCGTCGCGCTAAATCAGCCGCGCCAATTAGCCCAGCGTCGTTGCCCATCTTTGCCAATTTGATTTGCGCAATTGGACGATAGTCGCGGGCAGTTAAATTCTTGGAAAATGATTCAGCAGCTGCGTTAAGGAAATAATCTGAGCCCTGCGAAACGCCACCGCCAATAACAAAAATTTGCGGATCTAATAGTGCTGCCAAAGATGCCATTCCAGATCCTAGGGATTTGGCCACTTCATTAAATGCTCGCAAAGCGATCGGACAACCTTTTTCAGCAGCTTGCGTGATGTGAACACCTTCGACACCTTCAGGTGTGCGATCGCCCAAACTCAAGAGAATGTCTGCCTCGTCACGATGTTTTTGGGCTAGTTTGCGAGCAATTCGTAATAGCGCCGAACCGCTTGCGTACTGTTCCCAGCATCCTTGCAAACCACATCCGCATTGCAAACCTTCTTGAACCAACGTCATATGTCCTACTTCAGCAGCAACTCCGTATGCGCCTCTGACTAGCTCCCCATTTAATATCAGGCCACCACCAAGTCCAGTGCCTAGCGTTAGCATCACAGCATTATCACTACCAACCGCGGCGCCAAACTTGTATTCAGCCCATGCAGCTGCGTTGGCATCATTTTCGATTACAACATTCAAAGACGTCAACTTCTCAAGTTCGGCTTTTAGCTTTACATTTCGCATCGGCAAGTTGGCCGTAAACAAAACTTCGGTTCTCGCAGCATCGACAAACCCTGGAGCCGCCACACAGACATCCATCACGCTGTGCTTTTGAGCTAAAGACTCAATAGTTTTAGCTAGTTCTGAAACAACAGCAGCAGATGTGTCTCTTGGGGTTGGAACCACAAGTTGATCAACTACCTGACCATCATCATCTACTACACCTGCAGCAATCTTGGTTCCACCAAGATCTACACCAATTGCCAAACTCATAAATCCCCTAGCGCTTCATCATCGATTTAATTACGGTTGAAACTACAGATTCAGTCAAAGTGTCCATGGCGTTTGGCCATATCTCTGTCAATTTTTCGGCGCTGCTAGTTACGCCCTTCATCGCAGACTCAACCAAGTCAGCCAAATTTTCATCATGTTCGCGCAAAGTTTTTACTCCAACGCATAGTGGGCAAACTCCACAAGTTTCTACATCGTGGGTGGAAGTTTCTTCTTTGCCATTTAGCGGTTTTGAAACTGCATCCATAAAAGCTGACAACAGACTCAGGCCAGAGTTAATTGCTGCGCTTTGAGCTTCACCCGAAATCCCAAATATATTTGAATCCGGTTTGGACTCATTCGATTGACTTTCCGTCTTGGGTTTGGTTTTAGGAATTTCAAAAGTTGAGGAATTCGCAGAAGGCGGTCCATTCGAGACCCACCATGGTTTATTTGTCTCTGGGCTCATTTTGCAAACTCTTTCAAACCTTCAAGCGCTGATGTAACAATTGTTTTTTCCCCTGCAGACAAAAAGAAACTTGGTAACGGCAAATTCACTTCAGCTGACAATTCATAAGTTACGTCACAACCATCACCTACTTGTGAAAGGCGGTAAGCCCCATCAAGAGCTGTGATTGCATTAGCGCTGATCAAATGCCACTCAACTGAGTCTGAATTCCATGTGTAGCCAAGTTCCACTAAATCCGAAATTGGCCCGCCTGAAATTTGAAAAGTGGTGCGCACGGGTCTGCCTTGCGAATCGGTTTCGCAGATCTTCACATCAGAAATTCCACTTGTCCATTTTGGATAGTTCTCGACATCGCGAATAATCCCCATAACTCGCTCAAGCGGAGCGTTGATGTGGATTGTGGAGGATGTGCGGGCCATAGAGCCAAATCTATTCGCATACCAGCACTTACTACTAGCCGGTAGTGAACTGAAGCCATTTACAAGTGGCTCAAAACGAGCGTTCACAGTAATTTTTGGCACAGATTCAACCCCTCAGGAGAGTTCATATGCAGGAATACACAGAGCCAGCCATGGCCCAAGCCGTAATTTCGGGAAGTTTGACCGATGCCTTAATCTCGCATGAAAACACTCAACCTGACGTGATATCAATAGTTAATCGTGACGGCTTGAATGTCGTTGAGATAACTTCCAAAGAATTTCATCAAATGGTTCGGGCGGCCGCTAAGGGAATAATCTCAGCCGGCATCCAACCTGGCGATCGCATCGCTCTAATGAGTAGAACACGTTTTGAATGGACACTACTCGACTACGCAATTTGGTACGCAGGGTGTGTCACGGTGCCAATTTACGAAACTTCTAGTGAAGAACAAGTTCAATGGATGATGCAGGATTCTGGTGCAGTTGCACTTTTTGTCGAAACAAATAAACACTTGGAAACTGTGCACACAGTTCGCACTTCCTTGACAAGTTTAATTCACATTTGGAATATGGAAGATAATGCAATTAATCATCTTTCTACAGCTGGACTTAATATCCCAGATTCAGAGCTCGATTCCCGTCGTTCACAAGTTACACCTTCACACATTGCAACAATTATTTATACATCTGGCACAACCGGTAAGCCAAAGGGTTGTGTTCTAACACATGGCAATTTCATGTTTTTGGTTCGTAACGTAATTTTGGCTGTTCCTGAGGTGTTCAAAGATAAAACAACTTCTACTCTGCTATTTCTCCCACTGGCGCATGTATTTGGTCGAATCATCGAAATCGCAATGGTGGAATCGGGCCTGAAAGTGGCTTTCGCCCCAGACATAACAAATCTTGTTGGTGATTTACAAAAGTTCACCCCAAACTTCCTTTTGGCAGTTCCTCGCGTTTTCGAGAAAGTTTTCAATAGCGCTCAGCAAAAAGCAACAAACGAAGGCAAAGAGAAGATCTTCAACGCAGCTGCCGCAGTTGCAATCGCATACTCTCAAGCACTAAGCGCCGGATCAGTTCCGCTTAGCCTACGACTCAAGCATGGACTGTTCGATAAATTGGTTTACACAAAACTTCGAGCTGCTATGGGTGGCAAAGTTCAGTGGTCAGTATCCGGTGGGGCTGCTCTTGGCGCACGCCTTGGACATTTCTTCCGTGGAATTGGCTTAACGATTCTAGAAGGCTACGGATTGTCTGAAACCTCTTCGGCTTCCACTGTGAATCGCCCAACTATGTTGCGGGTTGGTTCAGTCGGTCGGGCAATTCCTGGAGTTACTTTGGGCATTGGGCCAGATGGTGAAGTTTTAATTAAGGGACCGCATATTTTCCAAGGTTATTGGAACAATCCAGCTGCAACCGCTGAAGCAATCGACGTAAACGGCTGGTTCCATTCCGGTGACATTGGCCAGATCGATGAAGATGGTTATCTTTTCATCACGGGTCGCAAGAAAGAGTTGATTGTTACTGCTGGGGGCAAAAACGTAGCACCTGCTGTTATTGAAGACCGACTTCGTGCGAATTGGCTGGTTAGCCAATGCATGGTTGTTGGTGACAATAAACCATTTATTGGCTGCTTGATCACCGTAGAACCTGATTCAGTTAAAAATTGGCTGCAGCGAAATTCACTACCTGCAACCACAGCATTTGCGCAAATTGCATCAAATGAGGTTTTTAAGTCAGAAATCCAAGCAGCAGTTGATTACGCAAATAAGGCAGTTAGTCAAGCAGAATCAATTCGAAAATGGGTTTTGATTGATTCTGATTGGAGTGAAGCATCAGGACATCTGACACCATCACTCAAGTTAAAGCGAAATGTAGTATCAGAACAATTCAATGCCGAAATTGAAGGCCTTTACGCCTAACCTACTACTCGACCAAAGCCTGACAAGTGGGATGCGTAATATCTTTCAGATAGCGAAGAAATGATCACGCCAGTTCGAGAATTTTGGGCATGAACAAATCGATTGCTACCTATGTAAATGCCAACATGTCGAATCCCATACTTGAAGAAAAAGACTAGGTCACCGACCCGTAGATTTGCCCGACTGACTGGCCTAGTTGCGGAAATCTGAGCTCGTGAATAGTGCGGCAAGTACACGCCAGCTTTTCTATATGCCGCCATAGTTAAACCAGAACAATCAAAAACTGTTGGACCAGCCGCTCCAAATACATAGCGATGACCAATCATTGAAAGTGCAAATCGAATCGCAATCTTTACGCGCCGGTTAGCAGCCAAGTTGCCCGCACGCTTACGTAATTTCTTCGCTTTTGCCGCCTGCGCCTTTTGTTTAGCTTTAATCCGAGCCAAATACTTTTTACGTTGCTCAGCTTTCAGCGAATTCAACAATCGTCTCGCTTCGGCAAGTTTGCTCTGAGCCATTTTTAAATGTCGGTCTGCTTCTTTAACTAGCTGGCTAGACTTTAGTTGTTCTGCTTTCAATAAAGTTTTTGTATTCTTGAGACTTATCGATGCGCGTTCAAGATCGCGCATCGCAATAATCTGACGCGAGCCGACGAAATCCACGGCACTCAACTGCGCCATGTAATTCTTAGGATTGGAAGAAAATAGTGCTTGCAATTCAAGGTCAATCGTGCCCTGTTGATAGAGGCCAACAATTAATTTTGAGAAATCTTTCTGAAGTCGCTTGAATTTAGATGATGCTCGTTTTGAATTATTAGTAAGCATTGAAATACGGGTCTTAACTTTCGAAAGCTTTTCTCTAGCTTCATTCCATTGTTCACCGGCCGCATTCGCTTCGAATTCTAGGTCGCGAACCTTTTCTTCAACTTCCTTCAAATCCACCCTGGGTGGACTGGCCACAACGTCTGGGACGGTGGAAACAGAAAGCGCTAAAGCAATGACTATGGCTGCAAAGTTGCGCCAAAGTCGCGCTTTTCTCAAAGACAACATTGGCGCAAAGTACCAAAACCAGGGCAATAAGCCGCCCTGAATGTGCTCGAAATGTCTGTTTTGAGCGTTTTTCACCATTTCTCACACTCAAAATTTGATTAATAAATTATTCGCCACTGGCCTTTTGCATCCGCAATTTTGGGACTAATCCGACCTGGGATAGCACATCAATTGCATCAAATTCACACGGCTGGAGTTCGCCATCTTGGCTTGGCAAGCTTAAAAATAGAGTGACAACGCAGTCTCCACAAGCGAGTGGTTTCTCAGTGCAGGTAGCACAATCGATCTTCATATTGGTCCTCTCAATTCTCGTTATTTCTGAGCAATGAGAACCTACGACAAAGGTCTGACGGGTTAAACCGAATTAACTGGTGGAATTTGAACTATTTGATGGAATCCGGCTCTGAATCGGCTCCGCCAGCACTTGGCCGAAGAACGTGTTCCACCTCTTCAGTGGCACCACACCATCTGCATGCAATTGAGGAGATCGATTCTTCTAGTGTTTCAGGTGATTCCGTTGAAGGTTCTCCGCTCATATCTACATGCCAGAATTCTTTGACCTTAGTGGTTCGAACTACATCAAACCTGGTTAGGTTGCCACAACGTCCGCAACGCAAACGATGGAGATTATCTGGAAGTGAGAGTGCCATGGGGCAAGCCTATTGACCGGCACTAGATCTCTGCGCAGGCACAGCCTGCGCGTATGTTCCCCCATGTGGTTTTAGCAAATGACGGAACATTTGATTCCTTGGGAAGATATTTGTCTCAAACTACATTCGTCGTCGTTGATCTTGAAACAAATGGTGGCACTCCTTCTGAAGGTGGCATCACAGAAATTGGAGCAGTCAAAGTTTGTGGTGGGGAAATAATTAGTGAATTTCAAACCTTAGTAAATCCAGGTGCACCAATTCCGCCATTCATCACACTGCTAACGGGCATAAATGATGCCATGGTTGAAAATGCGCCAAACATTTCATTTGCACTTCCGGCATTTATTGAGTGGGCTGGTGAATGCGTGTTTGTCGCACACAACGCTCCGTTTGATTTGGGTTTTTTACGTGGGAACGCAAAAATCCTAAATATTGCATTTCCTGGATTTGAGGTTCTCGACACATTGACTTTGGCACGTTGCGTTTTGCAACCAGATGAAGTGCAGAATAGAAAGCTCGGAACGTTAGCCGCCTATTTTGGTTCACCTACTGAACCAGTGCATCGCGCACTTGCCGATGCTCGAGCCACCGCTCATGTTTTACACGCCTTGTTCGAACGTTTGGGGTCAATTGGAATCACTACCCTTGAAGAAACTCTAGGAATTACATCGGTCATCAAGCCTGCGCAACGCAAAAAGCGAACACTTGCAGCAGATTTGCCTCAAGTTCCAGGAGTTTATGCTTTTAAAGATGATCAGGATCGAGTTCTGTATATTGGTAAGTCTAGGAATATTCGTAAGCGAGCAATGAGTTATTTCACAAAAGCAGAGACTCGTGAACGCATGAATCGTATGCTCGATTTAACCAGCCATATAACTGCGATTCCATGTCACACAGATTTGGAAGCTAGCGTCCGTGAATCGCGCATTATTATGCAATCAAAACCACCATTTAATGCAGCTGGCAAGCGAACTGAAAAAACAATCTGGATAAGAATTACCAACGAACCCTATCCGCGATTGAGTGTGGTCCGGAAAATCACTGAAGATGCTCTGCATTTTGGCCCAGTCCGCTCTATGGAACAAGCAACGTTGGTAGTAGACGCAATTACAACGCTAATTGGTATCCGTACTTGCACCACAAAACTTGGTGTTAAGAAAGCAAGTCCATCTTGCGTTTTGGGTGAGATAGGTAAATGCGTACTTCCTTGCGAACTAGCAATCTCAACCGATGACTACAAATTATTAATCCAACAGCTTAACTCTGCAATATACGGAGATTCTTTCATTGAGACAAACTTGCAGCAGAAAATTTCGCAATTAGCTAGCCAAGAAAGATTTGAAGAGGCCGCAGCCATGCGTGACAGATTGCACGCTTGGCTTTCAGCCTCTATGCGGTTTCATCGGTTAACGACGATTTCAAGCATCAGCGAAATAACTGCCGTGGCGGCTACAGAGACGGGGTTTGATATTCACATCATTCGTTATGGTGCATTAGCAGCGGCTGGTACAACTACAGATGCCAGCCACATTAAATCTGAAATTGCTGCGATGAAATCGACAGCACAAGAATTTCTGCCGCCTCTAGCGCCGGCTGGTGCGAACTCCATTTCAGAAGCTTTCATGATTTATAACTGGCTGGATTCAGCAAATGTGATGTTGATTGAAACCAGTGAGCCGCTTTCGCAACCGTGGCCAAACCAATTAGGGGCGCAGGATATTTACGAAGAACTAACAAATGCTCAAAACAAATCGAACGCAGTATCGGCAACTCGAAAATGGCAGAACTTTGTGGCACCCAAATAATTATTTTTGTGAAGCAGCAATCCATTGCGCAAGTTTTTTGCTCGCCAAGCCACTAGCGATGATTTCCCTTGCCTGAATGAAATTTCGGGACAAAGCCTCAACTACGTTCACTTCTTTATCAATTCCTTCAACGGCAGTCATGGCG
Organism: Candidatus Nanopelagicales bacterium; assembly: GCA_044341215.1. GTDB lineage: Bacteria > Actinomycetota > Actinomycetes > S36-B12 > UBA5976 > JAFMIT01. The sequence continues at coordinate 12,370 of JBIISC010000003.1, forward strand.
CAGGCGGCATTTATTGCCACCGCATCAACAATCCCAGCTATTTTTGCAGATTCGTCGTTTGCAAAAACACTGTGAACTACATCAGCGTTAAATGCGGCATCCCCACCGGCAAGTACGTCGAGTCCATGTACACCAACCCCAACTTCTGAAGGGCTTACTTTCTTTTTAGTGACCTTGCCATTATTGACTACCCAAAGTTGATTTGCCGAATGAATTGAAAATTCATCTAATCCATCGTCACCTAGTATCACGATGGCACTTGTTCCCCGCTCCGCCAAAACCTGTGAGATCAGGTCGCCAATCTCCAGATTTGGCACACCAACAATTTGCGCCTGAGGTTTCGCCGGATTCGCGAGTGGACCAATGACGTTGAAAAAGGTTCTGATTCCAAGTTGTTTTCTAACTGGCCCTGCATACTTCAATGCTGGATGAAATTCTGGTGCGAAATAGAAAGTAATTCCTACTTCATTTGCGATCTCGCTAACTCGAGCAATCTCAGGATTTAGTTTTACTCCAAGTATCTCCAAAACATCAGCCGACCCGCACTTACTAGATGCAGCCCGATTGCCATGCTTCACAACTGTGGTGCCGCTTGCTGCAACTACCACACTCGCCATAGTTGAAATATTTACAGTGTGCATTCCATCGCCACCAGTGCCACACGTATCGACTGAGATTCCCGCGACGCTAGCTGGATTTGCGAATTCGAGCATTACGTCAATAAAAGTTTTAATGTCACTTGGAGTTTCACCTTTAGCCCGCATTGCCACCAAGAATGCGGAGATTTGACCAGGTTCAGCACTGCCGCTAAGGATTTCATTCATTGCCCAACGAGCATTTTCTGAGGATAGATTTTTGTCAACGATGATCTCGTCGAGCACAATCGACCAGGTTGACATTTAAGAAGTTATTGCCAGGCGACGACGAATTAGCGTCGCGACGGTTTGTGCCAACACAACTGGATCGATTGGATGCGGAACTGCACCTTCGGCGCGAGACCAAGTTGCTAACCAACCGTCTGCTGGACGACCTGTCAAAACAATGACTGGTGGGCAATTGAAAATCTCATCCTTTAATTGGCGGCAAATCCCCATCCCACCTGCGGGAGCTGCTTCGCCATCCAAAATTGCAAGATCGATAGTTCCACTATCCATTTGGCGAATAACCACTGGCTCAGTGGCACATTCAACAAAATCAATTCTTGGAAGCTCGGGTGCTGGGCGCGAGCCCAGGGCTAGCTTCACGGCTTCACGAACCGAGGCGTCGTCGCTGTAAATAAGGACGTTTAGATTCTTTTCGCTCACAGGATTAACCCTACTCTCCTGCTTGATTTTCATGGTTTGCTGTACTGGCGTTTATTCGCGCCTCTTGCCGGTCTAAGTCCCTATCAACTCTGACAGCTTCTCGTTCTGAGGCTTTGGACCATTGAATCATTAGCGTTATAAACAGCACTAGTCCAACTAGGTCACCGCTTGCCCAGAGTAATCCTCCTGCCATTTGCTGATCTTCCAAGATCGTTGGACCCCAGTCTCGAACAACAGTCTCATAGTAAGAATTTGCAATTGGGTTTTGGGAGTTCATCAACGTAACTCCAAGAAAAGCGTGGAACGGCAAAGTTACAAAAACTGCAAACATTCTGATTGGAAAGCCAAGACGTGGCATTGGATCAATTCCGATTAACGCCCAAATCCATATTGATCCAACCATAACGAAATGCAAGTGGTTGAAGTTGTGCAAAAGTTGATTGGTTAAAGTGTTTTCGTAATAGCTTGTGAAATACAAAAACCAAGGATTCAATATATAGATTAAACCTGCTACTAGCGGGAATGTGATTACCTTTACAAACCAAGACTCCAAAACTCGCATTAACAGTGCCCGCAGTGTCGGTTTGAATGTTCTGAGTGCCAACGTAACTGGAGCGCCTAACGCCAAAAAAACAGGCGCAAGCATGGATAAAAGCATGTGTTGAACCATGTGAGGTGTTAATAAAACCGTATCAAGCCTTGCAAGCGGACCTTGTGTTGAAATAAACGCTGAACCTAGGCCGCCCAAGACGAAGAACAATGTGCGATTGATCGGCCATTTATCGCCGCGTGCATTTAACGCCCGGACCGCAGATAGGTACCAAAAAGCAGCAGCGAAAACCCCAACCGCAGGAACAATCTCTAGTGGCAACCAATCTGTCCAGCCAGGCTGTATTACTTCCGTAGCGCCTTCTGCACCATGAAGCGGAATTAGCCCTAGAAAAATCGTTTCAAACACATAAAGAGCCTACTTTGCCTTCTAGGTGGGTCTATGCGAAAAAAATGTGACTCATCCCACCTGAAAAAGAGTCGCTTAGTGGGTCAGCCCACTAAGCCTCACTGTGAGTCATTTGCCACAATAGGCCTGTGAATACTGCCACCCTTACCCCAAGCAATACCCACGCTGATCGGCCGAATCTGGTTTCCGTAGGCACAATTGTTTGGCTGGCGAGCGAGTTAATGTTTTTTGCTGCACTCTTTGCAATGTACTTCACTCACCGATCGGTAAATCCAGAGCTTTGGACTCAATCCACACCGCTGCTCAATATTCCTTTTGCCAGCGCTAATACTTTCATTTTGGTTGCATCATCGGTTACTTGCCAACTTGGGGTTTTTGCGGCTGAACGTGGAGATGCCAAAGGACTGCGAAAGTGGTTCATCATTACATTCATGATGGGTGCAGTTTTTATTGGTGGCCAGGTGTATGAATATGCAGCGCTCGTTAGTGAAGGGCTTACGCTTTCATCTTCTTCCTACGGCTCGGTGTTTTACCTAACTACAGGTTTTCACGGTCTGCACGTAACTGGTGGTCTGGTCGCATTCCTTTTTGTACTTGCAAGCTCGTACACCGGAAAAGTTTTTACACATTCCAAAGCAACTCGCGCAATCGTTGTCAGTTACTACTGGCACTTCGTTGACGTGGTTTGGATTGGTTTGTTTGCAATGATTTACCTGATCAAATAAGAAGTTTGGGATAGGAATAAACGTGACCCACTTTGCACAATTACGCAGACATCGTCTAGCTGGATTGTTCGTCATGATTTTGGCATTGGCTATTACAGCCTTTGCTTACACAATCATCACTTCAAACACGCAACGCGTAAGCGCATCAGTGGCATCTGAAACAACTGTAGAAAGAGGTAAGGCGCTTTTCGCAGAAGGATGCAGCTCATGTCACGGGCTTCAAGCAGCCGGCACAACAGATGGGCCATCTTTAATTGGGGTCGGCGCAGCCGCAGTTGATTTCCAAGTTTCATCTGGGCGTATGCCGATGGCTGCTTTAGGAATGCAGGCAATGCGAAAAGCTGCTATTTACGATGAAGAAGAAATAGCAGCCTTAGCCGCATATGTCGCTAGTTTGGCTCCAGGCCCAGCAATTCCTACGGATATGGAATTAGACACTTCTACAGCTGATCTCGCAGTTGGTAATCAATTATTTGCAGTTAACTGCGCACAATGCCATAACTTTGCAGGTGAAGGTGGTGCGCTTACCCAAGGAAAATATGCTCCTAATTTGATGGTGGCAACTGATCGTCAAGTTTATGAAGCAATGATTACTGGACCACAAAACATGCCAGTTTTCAAGACTCTTTCAAGTGATCAGAAAAAAGCTATTTTGAAATATGTTCAATACCTTCGCAACGCTCCAAATCCAGGAGGTGCTGACCTTGGCCGCCTAGGCCCAGTGACTGAGGGTTTGTTTGCATGGACATTCGGATTCGGCTTACTTATCGCTGCCGCTATCTGGATTGGAGTTAAAGCCAAATGAGTAATCTTGTTCCGAATCAAAGTCGACCAACTCCTGCTGAAGTAAACCACGCACATCGTCGAGCAGATAATGATCCAAATATTGCCAAGCGGGTTGAACGCCAAGTTGCAACTATGTTTGGCCTAAGCGCAGTCTTGGCAATTCTTTTTATCGTTTCTTACGTGGCAATTGACCCATCAGTAGAAATTGGAATACCTGTTATTGGCACAACAACTGCGTTGAATATAGCGCTGGGTTTAACCATGGGTGGATCGATACTACTAATTGGAACAGGCGCAATTCACTGGGCAAAAAAACTTATGCCAGATGTTGAAGTGGTTGAAGAAAGACATGAATTCAAAAGCAGCGATGAAGACAAAGCTGCGCTAGCTGAAACTTTTGCAATTGGTACTGAAGAATCAGGTTTCGTTAAGAGGCCACTGATTCGTCGCACTCTACTTGGGGCAATGGCATTGTTCCCAATTCCTTTAGTTGTAATGCTGCGGGACCTCGGACCCGATTCAACCGAACTTCGTTTTCGGACTATGTGGCGTTCAGGATTGCGATTACTGCATGACGTTACTTACGAGCCAATTAGAGCTGCAGATATTCCAATTGGAAACCTGATAAATGCTGTTCCTGAAGGTATGCATGAATTAGAAGAAGAAGTTGGAAATCTAAATGAACGCGCTAAGTCTGTAATCATTGTCGTTCGTATTTCTCCAGACAAATTGATTTCACAACAAGGCGGAACTACAGATGCGCCTTGGGATTACAACGGCGTAGTTGCATACTCCAAAGTTTGCACCCATTCAGGTTGCCCAATTTCGCTTTACGAACAACGCACTCACCACTTGTTGTGCCCATGCCACCAATCAACTTTCGACTTGGCTGACTCTGGTCGAGTAGTTTTTGGTCCGGCAGCTCGTCGGATGCCTCAACTCGGTATCACAGTCGACAGTGAAGGCTACTTAATCGCACGCGGCGATTTTGATGAACCCGTAGGTCCGAGTTTCTGGGAGCGCTCATGAGTAAAAAAGAAAACGCAGTCTTAAAGTGGGCTGACGATCGCTTTGGCGGCGCAAAGGCGCTAAAGACAGCAATGAATAAGGTGTTTCCCGACCACTGGTCATTCATGCTTGGAGAGATTGCACTCTATTCGTTCATTATTTTGCTCTTGAGTGGCGTATACCTAACTTTGTACTTCGTTCCGTCTATGACCGAGGTTGTTTACAACGGCTCCTATCTTCCACTTAAAGGTGTGAAAATGACAGAGGCTTACGCGTCATCACTTAGCATTTCATTTGATGTGCGCGGTGGACTACTTATGCGTCAAATCCATCACTGGGCAGCATTGTTCTTTGTTGGCGCAATGTCAGTTCACATGATCCGCATTTTCTTCACTGGCGCATTTCGTAAACCACGTGAGGCAAACTGGGTCATCGGAACAATTCTTTTAATTCTAGGAATTGTCGAAGGTTTTGCTGGCTACTCATTGCCAGACGATTTGCTATCCGGCACCGGTCTTCGAATCACTGAAGGCATAATTTTGGCCACACCGTTTGCAGGCACTTGGGTTTCATCGCTTTTATTCGGTGGCGAGTTCCCAGGCACTGAATTCATCCCGCGCCTTTTCACAATCCACGTGTTGCTAATTCCAGGAATCTTCTTGGCTTTAATAACTGCTCATATGATATTAGTTGTGTTCCACAAGCACACCCAGTTCCCAGGGCCTGGTCGTACTAATAAGAACGTGGTTGGCTACCCACTATTCCCCGTTTACATTGCAAAAGCTGGTGGATTCTTTTTCATCGTATTTGGAATCATCACTGTAATTTCAACTCTTGCGACCATCAACCCGATTTGGATGTTCGGACCATATATTCCAAATGCGGTTGGTGCTGGTTCGCAACCCGACTGGTACATGGGATTCTTAGATGGCGCAGTTCGCATAATGCCTGGATTCGAATTGAATGTTTTCAATAACACAATTGTTATGAACTTAATCGTTCCAGCAATGATTTTGCCAGCATTGATGATTACCCCGATGATTCTCTACCCTTGGATTGAGGCTTGGGCAAGTGGAGATAAAGGTGAGCACCATGTACTAGACAGGCCACGTAACGCACCTACCCGTACAGCACTCGGTGTAATGGCGCTGACCTTTTACATGCTTCTATGGATTTCTGGCGGTAACGATCTAATTGCTATCACGTTCGGACTTTCCATAAATGCGATTACTTGGACTCTGCGTTTTGGTTTATTCATAATTCCAGCAATAGCCTTCTGGGCAACAAAGCGAATTTGTTTATCTCTGCAACGCCGCGATCGCGACAAGTTGCTACATGGCCGTGAGACTGGTCAAATCATTCGCTTGCCTCATGGTGAATTTATTGAAATTCATGCACCGGTTAACGAAGTCGAAAAAGCAAAGATTCTTTCAAAAACAGATATTGCACCAATCGCCGCACCTGCCAGCCATGATGCACAAGGTGTTGCGCAACGCGGACTACTTGCCAAACGTCTGCAAGCTAAGGTTTCATATTTCTTCTACGGTGACAATATTCCCGCTCCTACTGCCGCTGAAATCGCTGAAGCTGAAGCTCATATGGGACATATTGAAAGCGCGGATCGCTCAGAAATTTCTCAGCACTAAACATTTCGATAGAAAAGTGGCTAGTTGCATTCAGCAATTAGCCACTTTTCTCGTAGATTTGGGTGATGCCCAGCAAACTTCTATTGAGTACGACACTTCGAGGAATTGAAACTCCAAGCAATAGGGACAGATCTATTGACGCGGTTCGAGCCTACGGACTCATTGTTGTGGTGGCCGGACATTACTTAATGGGAATTGTTCAATGGAATCGCAATGTTCCGCACCTTGGGAACACGCTGTCGTCTTCAATCGGCCTCCAAGCTATAACCTGGATTTTTCAAGTAATGCCACTTTTCTTTATCGCCGGTGGCGCTGCCAACTACATCTCATGGAATTCTGCAAAAACCAAACAAACTTCCTATGCAATCTGGCTATGGAAGCGTGCGCATCGTTTGCTAAGCCCAGCCCTGGTGTATTTATTTGTCATGATCACACTCGGTGCACTAATTACGCCAAATGCTAATCGTGAAATGGGCCGAGTTTTACTAAATATTTCAACCCAGCTGCTTTGGTTTCTAGGTGTCTATATTGTGATTACCGCGATTACTCCCCTGAGTGTGCGACTATACGAACGTTTCCGTATTCAATCAGTACTCGTATGGCTCGCCTTAATTGCCTTTTGCGACTTCGCGCATCTTGCAGACACGCCATTTGCGCCGGTTTCCTTACTAAATTTCATATTTGTTTGGGCGATGGTCAGTCAATTTGGATATTCGTTTGAAAAAAATATGGTTCCTAAAAAAATCGCTGCCGCAATTTTGCTGACTGCGCTCTCCATTGAGATAGCTCTGGTTGCTTTATTTCCCTATCCAATATCGTTAGTGGGTATGCCGACAGATTCTGTGAGCAATATGGCACCTCCAACCTTGGTCCTTGCCCTACACAGCGTGTTCGTTTGGGGACTACTAAGCATTTTCAAAGATCGCATAAATGAATTTTGTAAGCGATTAAGTATCTGGAAATTTGTTGTAGGTGTAAATATGGCTGCGATGACTATCTATCTTTGGCATATTCCAATCATCATGTTCTTAACCGTAGGTAGTCACTTTATTGGTTTTGATCGTTCTGCCATCTTGATTGCTGGAAGACCCTACCCTGGTGAGGGATTTTGGTTGCAAACCATTCCTTTCATCTTATTTTGTGGCTTTGTCGTCTATTGGTTTGTTCAAATCGCCTGGTCAATTGAACACTTGAAAATAAATTGGTGGCAGGGCGAAGCAAATCTGAGTACCAGGAGCAATTGGCGCAACCTGATGGCTATCTCTGGAGTGTTTTTGATTGGAACTGGACTGCTAGCGGTAGCTGGAACCGGCTTGCATGAATTTCCAAACGGCACCCAAGAACTTTCAGGGGTCTCATTCAAAAATGGTCAAGCGGCAACCATTTTCATTATTGGAATTGCATTATCGAGACTGGCTATCTCTTCGAAATCAAAATCCGATCTTGGACAATAAAAATCCCAAGCAGCACAATCAACGCACCAACTGGTTCATACCAATAAAGTGTTTCTTGCAATAAGAATGCACCAGCCAATACCGCAACCAGCGGCATCCAGTAAGTAACGGTGCTTGCAATTAGTGGGCCTTTTTTTTCAACCACAAAGAAGTGTGAAGCAAAAGCCAAACCAGATCCAAATGCACCAAGTGCCAATACGGCCATCAGGCTCGAAGTTGTTGGATTTATTGGAGCCCACTCAAATAAAGCGAATGGGAGCACTTGAATTGCCCCGAAAGATAGTTGCAGAGCTGCTCCAACTATCGGGTGCAGACCTTGGGGCAAGATGAATCGACGCATATATGGAAACGAAATTCCATAAAGCAATACAGCCGCAAAACAATATGCAACACCAGTTAAATCATTCGCAGTTGAAGCTTGCCATGCTCCTAAAACAACACAAACGCCTATAAAACCAATTACCAAACCGATTTGCTGATTTACCTTAGGTTTGGCTTCACGAAAAATTGCGACAGTCGCCAACCATGCGATTAAAGGTACGGTTGCATTGATGATGCTCGCCACGATTGATGAGACGGATGTTTCTGCGTAAGCAAAAAATAATCCTGGCAAACTATTATTGAGCAATCCCATCACAAAGAAATGGCCGAAAAGTTTTGTTGCCTTTGGAATTTTTAGACGTAAGAAAAGCACCAAAATCCAAAGTGTCGATGCGCCAATTAATACCCTGCCGGCTGCAACTTGATTAGGTGTAAAACTTTGTAAACCCACCATAATGAAATAGAACGAAAGTCCCCACATCAAAGAAGTAGCAACATAAGCTGGCACCCACTTCGAATCAGATTTCATCGAAATCGAATTTACTGAACGAAATCGCCGCGGTGGTACTCAAACAACCAACCAAATACTGAAGTTAGTAACACCACAAATCCAAGCACGACAATCCAAGTTGCAAAAATCAATCCGATGAAAGTGAGCCAAGCCCCAATTGCGACTGGCAGCGGCCACCAGGAATGTGGACTGAAGAAACCATAATCAGAATCTGCTTCTTCTATGTTTCCATCAGCGCGATCTTCTGGCCGAGTTCCTATTCGCTTACCTGTTGCCAGAAGATAGAAACCGATAATTACCGACAAGCCACCGGTCAAAGCCAAAACTGTGGTGCCGATAACATCGCCACTCATTACAGAGTAAATCCAAGCAATTAGGGCGTAGAAAACTGCGCCACCGACAAATAATCCACCTTCAATTTTCATTTCAGGTTCACTCGCCCTCTACATCCGGATGATGCAAATCGAATGCCGGACGTTCGGAACGGATTCTTGGCAAGGTGACAAAGTTATGGCGCGGCGGTGGACATGAAGTTGCCCACTCCAAAGATGCCCCCCAACCCCATGGATCGTCAGAAGTGACAAGCGGGGCTGTGCGGTAGGTCTTGTAAACATTGTAGAAGAACACCAAAGTTGAAGCTCCGAGGATTATCGATCCAACAGTTGAAATCATATTTAACTGCGTGAATCCGTCGCTTTCTAAATAGTCAACGTAGCGTCGTGGCATACCCATAACGCCAAGCCAGTGTTGGATCAAGAAAGTTGCGTGGAAGCCGATAAAGGCTAACCAAAAATGTAGTTTTCCAAGTCGCTCATCGAGCATGCGTCCGGTCCACTTTGGCCACCAGAAGTAAAAGCCAGCAAACATCGCAAATACAACAGTTCCGAAAACAACATAGTGGAAGTGAGCTACAACAAAGTAGGTGTCACTTACGTGGAAGTCGATTGGTGGCATGGCCAACAAAACTCCAGTTAAGCCACCGAATAGGAATGTTGCCAAAAAGCCAATCGTCCAAAGCATTGGAGATTCAAAGGTGAGAGAACCCCCCCACATAGTTCCAATCCAGTTGAAGAATTTCACCCCAGTTGGAACTGCAATCAACATCGTCATGGCGCTAAAGAATGGAAGATTTACAGCCCCAGTTACATACATGTGGTGTGCCCATACAGTCATTGAAAGACCAGCAATAGCAATTGTTGCAAAAATTAGACCTTTGTATCCAAAAATCGGTTTGCGGCTAAACACCGGCAAAATTTCAGATGCAATTCCAAAGAATGGCAGAGCAAGAATGTAAACCTCGGGATGACCAAAAAACCAGAACAGGTGTTGCCAAAGAATCGCGCCACCATTTGCAGCTTCAAAAACTACAGATCCAAATTTTCGATCAACTTCGAGAACAATAAGTGCGGCAGCAAGAACTGGAAACGCCATTAAAACCAAAACACTGGTGCATAAGGTGTTCCAGGTGAAAATGCTCATGCGGAACATTGTCATTCCTGGTGCACGCATTGTGAAGATCGTCGTTACGAAGTTAACCGCGCTGAGGATGGTTCCCAAACCGCCCAAGGCAAGGCCAAGTAACCACATGTCGCCGCCAGCGCCAGGTGAATTGACTGCGTTTGATAAAGGCGCATATGCAAACCAGCCAAAGCTGGCAGCTCCACCTGGAGTTAAGAATCCCGCTACAACAGTTAACCCGCCGAAAAGAAACAACCAGTAACCCAACATGTTGAGTCGCGGAAACGCAACGTCTGGGGCTCCAATTTGCAAAGGCATGATTATGTTTGCGAAGCCAACAAAAAGCGGTGTCGCAAAAAGAAACAGCATGATGGTGCCGTGCATTGTGAAGAGCTGGTTGTATTGATCGTTATTTAAAAATTGCAAACCAGGGCGAGCTAATTCTGCGCGCATGGCCAGAGCCATAACCCCAGCAAGAGAAAAGAAAACCATTGAAGTAATGAGATACATGTAACCAATTGTTTTGTGATCAGTTGATGTAATCCATTTGACAACGGTTCGGCCTACCCGGCGATCGCGCGGGGCACGAGACTCATATGCATTCGTCGACCGTTCGGAAAGAATTGTCATTTCGTTACTCCTGCTGCATCTGTAGACCTACCGGACTCAAGAACTCCAACTTGACCGGCATCGATAAGGCTTTGAATGTGGGCTTCGTAATCTGCACGTGATACCACTTGTACGTTGAACAGCATTCTTGAATGGTCTGCTCCGCAAAGTTCGGTGCATTTACCTACATAAGTACCAAACTTGTTTGGAGTGAGTTCGAACATGTTTTTACGTCCTGGAATAACATCCATTTTCTGGTAAAAGGCTGGCACCCAAAATGAGTGAATAACATCAGGTGACGTAAGTTCAAAACGAACCGTTTCATCGATTGGAAGGTAGAGCGTTGGCCGCTCACCTGGCGTTCCGATTTCGTAGGCACCTTCTTCTAAATAATTGAAAGTCCATGACCAGCGAAAGCCAACGACGCCAACGGTGTGAGTTGGTTTATCTGTTAAAGCTGTCAACGCAGTTTGATCGCGCCAGGTGAAAACTGCCAAAACCAAAATCATTACAAGTGGTGCAAGGGTGTAAAGAATTTCCAGCGGCATGTTGTATTTAGTTTGCTCAGGAATTCCATCATTCTTCTTGCGCCTAAAGCGAAAGAAGACAAAAATCATTAGGCCCCAGACCAATGCTCCGACCAACCAAGCAGCTAACCAAGAGTTTGTCCAAAGTGATTCGATGATCGGACCCTCTTTAGTAGCAGGGGCAGGCATCCCCATGCGAAGAAAATCATCTCCACTACATCCGGTTAAAAGAAAAGCACTCACTGTGAGTAATCCGAGCATCCGTTTGTTCAAAATGCGATCCCATCACGTTGTGCCAATATCTCAAGAATTTGGCTATTTTCAGTGCCCTCAGGTTACTCCAGTGTGAGCAAAGCCGGTGCTTCACCTCTCAAATTTCGACCGCCCAAAAATGTGACTTAACTCGCACGAATGCATTACTAACCTTGGGCTGTGAATGAATCTCGGATTTACCTAGATGCCCAAGGTGGCCAGCGCCCCAACCAGACTATTTCGGACATGACTAAAGCGATGCTTTCCCTGTCTTGGAATGACGGTAAATCTCGCCACCATGAAGCGGCAGCTAGCCAAACTGCCCGCGAGATAGCGCTCAACACGTTAGCGAGTGGCTTTGGAGTACAAGCAAATCAAATCCTGCCTATTCATCGACTTGGTAATGTTCTTGAACTTCTCGCTGAGGTCTATCCAGACGCTGCCGTTAGTAGCGCTAGTCGAAAAGGCGCCCTACAAAGTTTCAAGGGGAAAAAATTAACTGTTGACAATTGCGGACGAATAAATCAATTCACTGGATATAAAAGTTTCTTCACCCCCGCTGCAAATCAAGAAACGGGCGTAATTGAAAACATAGAACAAATCTCAACTAAGACTGGCGCAATTGCAATTGTCGATGCAACTGAATGGATTGGTCGAACACAGAATTTGCCATTCGGCGAAATATTAATTGCGAAAGCATCGAGTTGGGCTGGGCCAAACTCTGCATGTTTCATTATTTCAAAAGACCAATTTATTGACATAGAAGCTCGAAAACGTGCACAGTTGATGCCAGATGATTTTTCATTACTTTGGGCAGCAAGTGCATTCGAGCAGCTTGGAGATGTTTCTGAAACAGAAAACCGTATTCGAGGTTTTTCTGTCGAAATTTGTCAGGCACTTTCAAGTTTTGACGAAATTACAATCCATGGAGATAAACATGCGCTGCCCCACCTCATCTCATTCGATATTCAAAACGTGGATAGTGAAACAGCAGCCGTAAACTTTGATAAATTCGCGATTGCTGTTGGCTCTGGTAGCGCTTGTGCGGTTTCGAATTCGCAGTCAAGCCATGTGCTCGAATCTATGGGAGTTGCAAGTGCGGGAAATGTGCGATTGTCGATTCCGCTTGATTTCACTCAAAAAGATGTTGATTTCTTCGTAGCAAAACTGCCAAAAATTGTGGCTGAATTAACGCAGACACTTTAGGTGGATAGAAACTTCTGTTGCAGCGTCTTGACCATAAGTGTTGGTAAACCGTTTTAGGAATTTCTCTTGAGCTATGTCATATTCTTGGGTGCCAACAGTTTCAATTACATAAGTAGCTAGTAAAGATCCAACTTGGGCGGCTCTTTCAAGCGAGATTCCCCATGCTAATCCAGATAAAAAGCCTGCGCGGAAAGCGTCACCTACACCAGTTGGATCAGCTTTAACCTCTTCAGGCGGAACCGAGACGTGGATAGTTTCACCATCACGCTGAGAGACCTGGCATCCTTTTGACCCGAGAGTCGTTACCCGAATTTGCACGCGCTTTGAGATTTCGGCATCAGACCAGCCAGTTTTTTGTTCAATTAGGGCTGACTCATACTCGTTTGTAATGAGAATATATGCGCCATCAATCAAATCTCTAATGGCGTCACCTTCCATCGATGCTAATTGCTGAGAAGGGTCTGCCACAAATGGGAGTTTGCGGAATTTGCATTCATCTGTGTGACGCAACATTGCTTCAGGATCATTAGGGCCGATTAAAACTAAGTCCAGTCCTTTGACTCGATCATTAATTGGTCCCAGTTCTATTTCTCGCGCTTGCGACATAGCACCAGGATAAAAGGAAGCCAACTGGTTTTGATCATCATCGGTAGTGCAGATAAATCGCGCAGTATGCAAAGTCTCGGATACAAAAACTGAGGACGTATCCACATTATGTCGCTCTAGCCATGAACGGTAATCGGAAAAATCTGGTCCAACAGCGCCAACCAGTATTGGTCTTAGGCCTAGCACTCCCATTCCAAAAGCAATGTTTGGTGCTACCCCACCGCGACGAATCTCTAAATCATCGACAAGAAAAGAAAGCGAAATTCGATCAAGCTTGTCGGCCACGATGGAATCAGAAAATTTGCCGCGAAAACGCATCAGGTGATCAGTTGCAATCGAACCTGTTATCGCGATTTTCATTTATCCTCCATACCAATTCTGCCCAAACAAAAAGCGCGCCAGTTGTCTGACGCGCTCTTATGTTAAAAATTTAACAGAATGACTTTCCACAGCCACAGCCACCAGCTGCAAGTGGGTTTTCAATCTTGAAACCTGATTCGCTTAAAGAATCAACGTAATCAATGACAGCGCCATCAATGTATTCAGCACTACTGCGATCAACAATAACTTTTACGCCGTGAAACTCTTTGACGATGTCGCCATCCAATGAGTTGTTGTCGAAGAACAGGTCATATTGGAAGCCTGCGCATCCACCTGGCTTAACTGCCACACGAAGGGCCAATCCAGCTTCGCCTTCAGCGTCTATCAAGGACTTTACTTTTGAAGCTGCTGTTTCGGTCAAAACTAAACCAGTCGAGGTGCCAAGAGTCGGCATGGTTTCGATTTTTGTTGCATCCATTTTCTCTCCTCAGGTGCTTTACAGGTAAAGGGTAACCTAAGCGCAGGATTTAGCGATTCCAAGTGCGAGCGACCCGCGCACTTAATCTTTTTAACGTGCCCGAAGGGTCCTCAAATGACTCTGCCAGGCTGCTGAAGTCAGCCATACTGAAAGCCCCTGAGACTCCTATGGTCTGCCAATCTCGCCGGCCAATCTCCACTTGCCCTGCCATAACCACTGTTGCCTTACCCAAGCTCATTGCAGTTCTTGAAATCCCAGTTACGGCCTTTCCATCGAGGCTTTGCCAATCAAATTTACCTTCACCAGTAATTACTAAGTCTGCTTGTTCAATGGCCTTCTTGAGGCCCAAAATGCTAATTATGCGTTCGATGCCAGCCGATCGAACAGCGCCAATTCGAATCAATGCGAATCCAAGTCCACCAGCCGCTCCCGCTCCTAAAGCGACAGCAGGATTTTTCCCATCTTTTCGCTTGCCAATTAATTGTGCAAAATGTGTCAAACTGTCTTCTATTTCTTGGATCTGTTTTTCAGTTGCACCTTTTTGCAGACTAAAGACCTTTGCTGCTCCTCGTGCTCCCAGAAAAGGATTCTCTACATCTGTTAAAACTTCTATTGTGATGTTCGAAAGCAGATCTTCGACTCGTGACAAATCAATTCGCGAAATGTTCAGCAATTCAATTGTGCCCTTTTCTAGTGCATCAATTTCGATTCCTTGCGAATCGAATGCAATTGCTCCAAGAGCTGCCAAAGCGCCAGCTCCACCATCGCTAGTTGCAGTGCCACCTAGGCCGATAACGATTTTGGTTATACCTTTTTCGATTGCAGCTTTGATTAACTCACCCACGCCATACGAACTCACAACTTGAGCGGTTTGGGACGATGACTGAATCAAGTGAAGACCAATCGGTTGTGCAACTTCAATGTATGCGGTCTGTTGATCAAACGCGTACTCAACTGGAATCACTTGACCCAGCATTCCCCTCACCACAACCGGTTCGGTTTTTAAACTTAAGGCGCAAGATATTGAATCTAGGAACCCAAAGCCACCGTCTGATATCGGAATTAGCGTCACTTGGGTCTCAGGGGCAAAGTCTTGCCAACCTTGGGCAATAGCTGAAGCGGCCTCAGACGCACTCAAAGTCCCGGCAAACTTGTCTGGGCACACCACAATTCGCATAGGCAAAAGATTAAGCCATGCATTCGTGAGAGAATTAGCCCGTGAGCACAAATTTTGTTGAGCCAAGCAATACTCCGCTTTCACTGTTACTTCGCGGCAAAGATACTGACATGCTCAGCGAGCGCGGAGTTTCTTGCCCTGGCGAAATGCCAGCTGCCAGTGACGTGGACCTAGTTGCGCGCGCCACCGCTGCAAAAGCCAAACTCGGAAAGCGAGTTTTCATACTTGGCCACCATTACCAACGCGATGAAGTAATTCAGTTTGCAGATGTAACAGGCGATTCCTTCAAACTTGCGCAAAAAGCTGCTGATTCACCAGAATCTGAATTCATTATTTTTTGTGGAGTTCATTTCATGGCTGAAAGCGCCGACATTCTTACTTCTGATAAACAAAAAGTTTTGTTACCGGATCTTCAAGCTGGATGTTCTATGGCAGATATGGCAAGTGAAAGCCAAGTTGATGCTGCATGGGCAGAATTTGAAAAACTTGGAATTGCAAATGACATCATTCCTATCACCTATATGAATTCAACTGCTGCAATCAAAGCCTTCACAGGCCGCAATGGTGGAACTATTTGCACATCCTCAAACGCTGCTCGAGCGATGGAATGGGCATTCGCTCAAAAAACAAAAGTATTCTTTTTGCCAGACCAGCACCTTGGTCGCAACACCGCCGTTTTGGAATTAGGTCTTTCACTTGAAGATTGTGTGGTTTGGGACCAAACCAAGCCATTAGGTGGACAAACACCGCAATCATTGCAAGCCGCGAAGGTAATTCTATGGAAAGGCCACTGCTCAGTCCATGGAAGATTCACTGCCCAAAACGTTATTGATGTTAGAAAAGAAATTCCTGATGTAAATGTTCTAGTCCATCCTGAATGCAAGTACGAAGTAGTTTTACAAGCGGATTACGTTGGCTCCACAGAGAAAATAATCCAATTACTGCAAAATGCACCAACTGGTTCGAAGTGGGCAATCGGAACAGAATTAAATTTGGTTCGTCGACTTGCGCAAAAATTCCCTGACAAACACATAACCTACTTAGACAAAACTATTTGTTATTGCTCAACCATGAATCGAATTGACCTGCCGCACGTGGTCTGGATTCTCGAAGCAATTGCCGACAATCGGATTCACAACGTAATAAGCGTCGATAAGAAAGTCGCAAGTGATGCCAAAATTGCACTTGATCGCATGCTTGCCTTACCTGCCACCAACGCACCACTCGACTAACTGAAGTTAGGCTTAACCAATGACCAATAATGATTCCAAGGGCAAAGCGACTCGAAGTCGCAAAGAAGCTGAAGCTGCACGAAAGCAATCAATCACAATTCCTAAAGATAAAAAACGTGCACGAGCAGCAATGCGGTCTCGAGAAGTTGATTCACGAATTCTGACTCGCAAAGCGCTATACACGCTAGATGAGAAAAATTTGCCTGCCAGAGATCGCGGACCAGTCAGGGCCTTTATCCGTAAATATGCTGATTCGCGGTTGACACTTGCTGAAATTTTCATGCCAATCACCTTTATATCCGTCGTGCTAACCATGGCCTACCCTGTAGCTGATGCAAATAACAACGAGATAATTGGTTTCTTCAATTTGTTTTTCCTTCTCATGATGTTTGCACTTTTTATTGATATTGCATCTTTTGGATTTCTCCTAAATCGTGCCCTAAAGAAACAATTCGAAAAAGCAGAGCGCAAAGGTTCAATGTTCTACGGGATTAGTCGCAGTCTCACCCTTAGGGTCATGCGCTTGCCGAAACCAAATGTGAAAATTGGTGGCGCGCCACGCGAGATCAAGCTCCCCAAGGCGCTTAGAGACTAACTCTCTGAGTTACTATTGGAGAACAACTAAATAAAGGTTCTCGAAATTCAGGGGAAGTCGGTCAAACTCCGACGCTGACCCGCAACCGTAGGTTTGCTAGCGCAAACGAGTCGGAGCACCTGACGGGAACAAACACCAAAATCGTCGTGGTCTACGTAGGTGGCATCAGGTGCCCTCTGTACATCCCAATTGGTATGCAGAGGGTTTTTCTTTTGACGCATTCGTTGACTCTAATTAAAGAGGTCAAAATGAAGAAGTATTTAATATCAATTGCAGCATTCCTTTTTGCATTCATCCCTGTCAGCTCTGCTAATGCAGAAAGCGCATGGAGATACTGGAGTTATTGGCAAATCAACGGTGGCGTTTGGGAAATGGCAATGACTGGCGCTGCTGATGTAAAAGCAGAAGACGGTCAAGTCCAAGGGTGGCGCTACATAACTGCCGGCATCGACATCTCTGAAGAATTCGCGCCACGGACAAAAGAGACCTTCGAGAGCATCTGCGCTGACGTTGAAGCTAAGGATGGAATAGCTCGAATTGCACTGGTAGTTGATTTTGGCGACGCCTCAGATTATTCAAATCAATCAGATGCTGACTCAGTCCCATCAACAAAAACTGCTTGTGTTGAGATCAATGCCGGAGATCCTTCATCTTTGATATTAAGTAGCGCATTCGAAACCCGTGAAGAAAGCGGAATGGTTTGCGGCGTAGTTAACTTGCCATCATCTGGTTGTGGCGAAGAAGTAGATATTTCATCTGTTACCACCAAAGAACTTCTAACTACTTCAGTTGAAGATGAGAATGTTGCTCCGCTTAACTTCTACGAAAATTCCAGTTTTCAACTTCTCATCGCAGGGGCTTTTGTTATTGGCTTGTTAGCCCTTGTGTTGAAGAAAAAGCAAAGCAAATAATCAAATGGCAGCCCAGACTCTCCCTTATCACGCCTCGACCTGGTGGTTGTGGTCTGTCTGCGCTGCCATTTCAATTTCACTCCAGGCAAATTTGCTAGTCGTTATATTGATTATCGCGGTTTCCATTTGGATTGCAAGAACTCTCATTGTTGATTCAAAAAGCTGGAAATCATTTTTAGTCATGACCAAAATCGCATTTTTTATTTTCACCACACGAGTGCTTCTGCAAATAGTTTTGGGAGTACCTGTCGGAAATGAAATCATTTTGCGATTGCCACAGATAAATCTTCCAGATTGGATAAGTGGACTACGCATTGGCGGAATAGTCACTTTAGAAAGTTTGAGTGCATCTTTAAACGACAGCTTGCGCCTATCTGGACTAATCATCGTGATTGCAACCGCAGTTTCACTCACCACAACTAGCCGGGTCATCCAGCAATTACCGGTTGCATTCCACGAGCTAGGAATGGTAATCATTATCGCCTTCACATTCTTGCCACATTTGTTCGCCGATGTTCAGAGAATTCGACAAGCAAGCAGATGGAGAGGTCAAGACACAGGGAGGATTCGATCTATCTCCCATAATTTGGTAAGTATCTGCGAATCCGCTCTCGAGCGAAGTGTTCGCCTAGCAGCCGCATTGACCGTCCGGGGATACGGCAATGCAACTTCGAATCAAAATTGGCGTCGACCAATCTATTTGGGTCTTTCCCTTCTCACTTTTGAAGTTTTACGTTTACTGGTTTCGCAACCAACATATTTGGATGCTTTAGTTCTACTGTCAGTCGCCACGTTGATTGCAGTTGGAGTCCATAGGGCGGGTAAATCTGCAACTCGGACTAAGTTTCGAACGGAATCTTGGCATTCTGATGACTTCAAAGTTATAGCGACTTCCATAACTATTCTTGTTCTTTCTGCTTTTCCCCAATCCAGCATGCAATTAATTACCAGTCTCGCACTTGTCACTTTTGCGTTATATATACGTTCTGCCAAGTCAACTAAATCTCAGGTATTGGTGACGGCATGATTAATTTGGAAAATATCTCATTCGAATATCAGAACAAACCTGTACATCAGAATTTGAATTTACAGATACGTGAAGGTCAATTAGTTCTGATTGTCGGGCCAACTGGGTGCGGCAAGAGCACTCTTATCGGAATCATCAACGGTCTGGTCCCGCACTTCACTGGCGGATCTCTTTCTGGAGCTATAAGCATTGATGGTATTTATTCACATGATGCAAGCCCACAAGAATGGTCCTATTTGGTTGCAACTGTAAGTCAAAATCCAGATGACACTTTTGTCGCGCAAAATGTTGAGGATGAAATTGTTTTTGGAATGGAAACTCACGGCTTTGAACCAAGCCAAATGCGCCAACGACTTGAAGAAGTTATTGATTTGCTTGGCTTACAAAATCTTCGAAATCGTGAACTTGCAACATTGAGTGGTGGCGAAAAGCAACGGGTTGCAATCGCATCGGCACTGACTCTTGAACCTAAAGTGCTTTTGCTGGACGAACCTACAAGCGCATTGGATCCAGTTGCTGCTGATGAAATTTTAAGTGTGTTGCATCGATTGGTTCAAGATTTAGGAATTACCGTCCTCATCTCTGAGCACCGGATCGAAAGAATATTGCAACATGCTGATTCTGTTCTAGTCCTAAACCAAGATGAAGCACCGAAGCTGCTAACTCCAAGCGAAAGTGTCTTTCACCTGCAACATAAACCTGCAATTACACAACTAGCAGAACTCGCAGGGATTTCTCAATCTCCACTAACAGTAAGTGAATTACGAAAATCCATTGAACCATTACGCCAAATGTTGGCTGGGAAAACACCACCGTTGCGTTTAATCCAAAACCAAGACATCGCACCCACTTTGCTTGCTGAATCAATTAGTTTGCAAAAAGAAGACAAAGAAATTCTTCACGATATTTCTTTTGATTGCGCTCAAGGCACGATCACAGCGTTAATGGGAAGGAATGGCTCAGGCAAAACAACTCTGCTTCACACTTTGATGGGTGACAATGTCCCAACAACAGGTTCGGTCGAAATTACTGAACAAAACCCTGCAATACTTGTTGGTCAAGAATTATTAAAAGTTGTCAGCATCATCCCGCAGAACCCAAGTGACCTCTTTTTGTGTGACCGAGTGGCAGATGAATGCAAACTATCAGACAAACTTCGTCACACAGCACTTGGAGCAACCCGCTCATTGTTGGCACTTATTTCCCCACATGTTGAAGACAACCAACATCCTCGTGATTTGTCAGAAGGCCAACGACTTGGTTTGGCACTAGCAATCACATTGGCCGCCAATCCCAAGATGCTGTTACTTGATGAACCAACCCGAGGCCTCGACTCACATGGTAAAGCCGAGTTGGTGGTTTTACTAAAGAAATGCGTTGCAGCTGGTCAAACTGTAATTCTCGCTACACACGATGTTGAACTTGTGGCTGAAATTGCTAATCAAGTAATTGTCCTAAGCGATGGATCTATAGTCGCAAATGGTCCGACCAGCGAAATACTTACAAATTCGAATGCGTTTAGTTCAATCACAGCTCGCGCACTTGCTCCAGCTGGCTGGCTCTCAGTTAACGATGTCCGATCTGCGTTGGAAAGAAGTAGTTCGTGAAATCCAATTTGCTTCTTGCATTTGGATTCGTTGCAGGTGGCTGTGCATTGGGATGGCCAATATTTGCTAGTTCGGAATCGATAGGAACTTGGCAGCAGTATTCGGGACCAACACTTTCAATAATTTTGCTGCCAATAGCCCTCGCGTTAATCGCGAGCGATCTATTGAGCCAACAACTAAACACTCGAACACTGGCGTTAGTTGGGATTCTTACTGCGTTAGCTGTTGCAGTTCGCCCACTAGGTGCTGGTGTCGCAGGCATTGAACCTATGTGGGCGGTATTCATTATTGCTGGCCGAGCTCTCGGTGCACATATTGGCTTCGTACTTGGCGTAACGGCAATGCTCACAAGTGGATTTGTCACTGGTGCAATTGGGCCATGGGTTCCCTACCAAATGCTGTTGGCTGCGATGATTGGTTGCGGCGCTGGTTTGTTGCCGAAATTCCGCGGAAGCATTGAAGTCTGGATGTTAACTATTTATGCGGCAATGACTGGGTTCTTGCTCGGCTGGTTTCTAAATCTTTGGTTTTGGCCAAACACAATAGGTTTGCAACCAGGTTTAGGTTTCAATCCTGCAGATAGTCCACTTGAGAGACTCGGCGCTTGGATCAACTTTTCACTCATTACAAGTGCAGGTTTTGACATTCCCCGAAGTTTGCTAACCGCGGCCTTGGTCGCAGTCAGCGCACCGCAACTTTTGAAAGTTATTCGTCGATTTACTCGCCAGATTGTGGTCAGCCATTCCACTGAGCACACTGGTAGGCAATAGTGTCCCTGTGAGTATCGGAACTAATTCTCAAGTTGAAGATTCGAGTGAAATCGAATCCATCAGAATTGGTTTACGTACCTCACATGCTTTAACGGCGATCATATTGGTGACACTTCTTGCCGCCCTGGGTGTAAGCGCATTTCGAAATGCAGATGCTCGCGATCGAGAAACCCAATACTTACTGAGCGTCGAAGATACTGCGTCATCGATTCTTACAACGCAACGTAATACCCAGCAGTTTATCGAGCTTTATGACGACATGATTTATGGCCAAGTTGTTCCAACCACCGTAAAAGGTCTGGCAGCAAACATAAAATTTCAACTCATTAATTTTGATGAAAAAGATGCGATTGCTTCAGATGTTGTAAGCGCAGAATTTGACTATGCGTTTACGGTTCTTACCTCTTCAGTCCAGGGCAATTTTGCCTACAACCCGTTGTCTCAAAATGCTCGCGCTGTTGTATTGCGGGAATCTCGCAATTGGTTGGCCGACTACCAATCTAGCGCAGTGGCGAAAGTTCGAGTTTTGGCTGAAGTCCGCGCTACTAATGAACGCAATCAGGCGATTTTGCTCTTTTTGTGTTTAGCGCTTTCGGTTTGGCTACTGTCGTGGATCTCATTTAGTGTGGCAGATGCTTATCGACGCTCACGGATGATTATTTCATCCGAACGTGCAAAAGTTGAAAGTGCGCGGACTGCCTTACAGCACGCAACTGACCAACTTTCACATCAAGCGAAACATGATGCGCTTACTGGCCTACCAAACCGAACAACATTGAAAGAAAAGATTTCGGAACTATTGGCAATTGAACCAAGAGTGAACGTTGTGGTGTTCTTTTGTGATCTCGACCGATTCAAGATTGTAAATGACTCACTCGGTCACGTAACCGGAGATGAAATTTTGGCTGAAGCCGCAAGCAGAATCTCAAAAGCTGTCGAACCCGACGATTTCGTGGCTCGATTTGGCGGTGATGAATTCGTTGTGGTTTCCACAATGGTAGAAGATCGCGAAGCGGGCTTGAGAATAGCCGAAAGATTGACCCGCGCACTATCAAAACCTTTTGTTACCGACGAGCAAGAGATTCAAATTGGTGTGAGTATCGGTATCTCCACATCAAATTCTGATTCCAATGCGAACCAACTTTTGCGAAATGCAGATATTGCAATGTATCGCGCGAAGGCTCAAAGCACCTCTAACGTTAAACACTTTGAAGAATTAGGAGACACATTCAGCCGCAGGCTGGATACCGAAAACGCTTTGCGGAAGGCAATCTCCAACAATGAGCTTCTGCTTCATTGGCAACCAATTGTTAACCTAAAGAACAGTCAGGTTCACACGCTCGAAGCGCTAGTCAGATGGCGGCGTGGTGAAGATGTGCTACTCATGCCAAAAGATTTCATGGCGATAGCAGAAGACTCTGGTCTAATAGTTGATCTAGGTCGCTGGGTAATTAGGGAGGCATGCGCTGCCGGCGCATTAACAGAAGATAGAAGTGTTTCAGTAAATGTCTCCGCAAGTCAGTTACGCGATGTGAGATTCGTTGAAGACCTACGAGATATTTTGGCCGAAACCGCTCTCCCGCCAGAAAGATTGATTATCGAAGTTACCGAACACACAGTGATTGACCCCGCGATTGTGAATCAACCACTCAAGCGCGTGCGCGAACTCGGGTGCAAAATTGCGTTGGATGATTTTGGGACTGGCTATTCAT
Source organism: Candidatus Nanopelagicales bacterium (assembly GCA_044341215.1). Taxonomy (GTDB): domain Bacteria; phylum Actinomycetota; class Actinomycetes; order S36-B12; family UBA5976; genus JAFMIT01. The sequence goes on from JBIISC010000003.1 coordinate 35,571, forward strand.
CCTTGGGCCTTCTAAATCAATTGCCGGTGGACATCGTGAAACTTGATCGCACATTCACTCAGGATTTAGCAGATAGCGAACCTAAACAAGCAATCGTAAAAGCATTAGTGCAACTCACAAATGCGCTGAACATGATGCTGGTTGTGGAAGGCGTTGAATCTGATGCTCAACGCAAGACATTGCGATCCTTAGGCGTCTTGCATGGTCAGGGCTATTGGTTCGGTAAACCAGAGCCAGGTCGACTTGCTAAATTTATTGGTTCGAGACTAAACGCGAATTAACTCGTTTCGCACATTTAATTGGCATGGATTCATCAAATTAGTTTGGATTCATTAAATTAATTTGATTCGTTAAATTGTTTTAGTTTTGACAAAAGGCAAACTCACAACTTCAACTTTCAATCGTCTGCCTCGAACATCTAGTTCTAGTAGATCTCCAATTTTTATCTTTGCATCGACTAAAGCAAGTGCTATTCCATTTTTTAGTGACGGTGAGAATGTGCCACTTGTGGTCACCCCCACCACTTCTTCAGCTTGCAAAACGTTCATATCTGCCCGCGGAATCCCGCGCTCTAGTGCGTTGAGAGCAACACGTTTGCGGGTTGCACCGACCGCCTTTACTGCTAACACGTTTTCTCGACCTTGGAATTTTGGCTTATCGAACGCGATTGCCCAACTCAATCCTGCTTCAATTGGATTTATGTCCTGAGAAATTTCATGACCATGCAATGCATAGCCCATTTCAAGGCGTAATGTGTCGCGGGCAGCGAGCCCAATTGGCGATGCACCAAATGCGATTAGACCTTGCCAAACTTCAAGCAGGATTTCATTTGGCGCAATGATTTCAAAACCAATTTCACCGGTATACCCAGTTCGACAAAGAACGACATCATTTTCTTTCAACTTTGTCCGAACCGCGCTCATGTATTGCGAAACTTCTGGCAAACCTAATGCTGCAATTACATCCTCTGATTTGGGACCTTGAACTGCAATAATTCCAAAATCGTTGTGGTGGTTCTTTAATGTGATTCCGGGGGTTTGGAAAGTTTCTAGAACACCAAATACATCGGATGCATTGGATGCATTTGGCACCATCCACACAAGATCATTGCTGAACTTGTAAACAATTAAATCATCAATAACTCCGCCGAAGCCATTTAGCAACATCGAGTATTGAGCTTTCCCTTCAGGCAAAGTTTCTAAGTTATTGGTCAAGATTGTGTTAAGCCAGACAGCTGCATCCAAACCTTGGATTTCGATTTTCCCCATATGGCTTACATCGAAAATCCCAACGGCAGTGCGGACAATCTCGTGCTCAGCAACAACACCTTGATATTCAATAGGCATTTCCCAGCCACCGAAATCTGCGGTTTTTGCGTCTTGTGATTTATGCCAGTCATACAGAGGTGTGTGCTTAAGTTGAATACTCATAAGCCCTAAGTTACTAAAGCCTTGTTTCCTCGGCTGGTTTCGGCTCCCCTATTACCTATCTGAGCAGTGAACGGGCATGATTCGGCTCATGACTCAAATCTCAGTAACCCCAACGCTACAAACCGCCGATATCACTGCATTCTTTGCCACCAAAGAAAAGACTGGCTTCACCATTTGTTCTGGGAAGTTAACTCCAGCGCAATCTAAGAAGCTCTCTGCTGCGGCTAAATCGCTGAAATTCGCCGGCACCGCCAATGAATTGGTCTCAATTCCTGGTTCAGTGATTGCGTTGAACGGAATTGTTATGGTCGTTGGTGTTGGCGAAAGCCCAAACCATGAAACATTCCGAAAGGCTGCCGGCATAATTGGTCGAAATACTTTTGGGGCAAAGAAACTTGCGATTGTCGTGGATGATGAGAATCTAGATTCGGTTGGCGCAGTAGCCCAAGGTGCGTTGCTTGGATCTTATTCATTCAATTTGCATCGTTCAGCGACTATGTCTGCAAAGCGTGAAGGGGTAAAAACCATCGTCTTAGTTTCGAGCGCAGCAAAGAATTCGTTGGTTCGTGAAGCAATTGATCGAGCAGAAATCGTCAGCAACTTCGTAAATGAAACGCGAAACCTCGCAAACACAGCACCTGGGCACTTGCCGCCAGCCGAAGTTGCAAAGTATGCAACCAGTTTGGCTAAAGATCTGAAACTAAAGATTGAAGTTCTTGACGAAAGAATGCTTAAGCGCAAAGGTTTCGGTGGCATAGTTGGAGTCGGACAAGGATCGGTAAACCCACCTCGTCTAATTCGCATTGAGTATCGGCCGCTAAAGCCTGTCGCACATATTGCTTTCGTTGGCAAAGGCATAACTTTCGATACTGGTGGAATTTCAATTAAACCTAAACAGTCAATGCATGAAATGAAAGCAGATATGGCAGGAGCAGCTGCAGTAATTAATGCAATCGCAGCAATTGCTGAATTAAAAATTCCAGTTTCAATCACAACATTCGCGGCATGCGCTGAAAACATGCCAAGCGGAACTGCGCAACGCCCTGGTGATGTTGTAACCGCATATGGTGGACGTACGGTTGAAGTATTAGACACTGATGCTGAAGGCCGCCTTGTTTTGATGGACGCACTTGTTTATGCGCAAGAAGCAAAACCAGATCTCGTGATTGATGTTGCAACCTTGACTGGTGCTGCAGTTATTGCACTTGGACGCCGAATTGCAGCCGTCATGGCAAATAGCGATGAATTGCGCAATCACATTGTTGATGCTGCAACTCGAAGTGGCGAATCAATGTGGCCGCTTCCGCTTCCTAGTGAATATCTCCCAAGACTCGATTCTGCTGTGGCTGATATCGCGAATATTGCCGAGCCAATCGGCAGCGCCCTGTACGGTGGACTCTTCTTGCAAGAATTCATTAAGCCCGGTCAAAAATGGGCTCACCTAGACATAGCAGCTCCTGCCTTCAACAGTGAAGGTCCGTTCGATTACACCCCTAAGGGGGCAACAGGCAGCGCTGTCCGCACGCTGGTGACTCTCGCTGAAGATGTAGCAGCAGGTTTGCTCAAAATCCGCTAAATCACACTCAAAGGCACTCACAATTTGGACTGGTTTCGCTATGCCCTTCAGGCTTGGAGAGAATAGCCTCCTGAACGCTAAAGATAGGTCTTGAGATGTCTGAACAGAATTTCGATATTGTCATTTTGGGTGGCGGTAGCGGTGGCTATGCATGTGCACTTCGCGCTAGCCAACTTGGACTAAATGTGGCACTGATTGAACGTGACAAACTTGGCGGCACTTGCCTGCATCGAGGTTGCATTCCAACAAAGGCTTTGCTGCATGCGGCAGAAGTTGCAGATCTTGCACGCGATTCTTCTCACTATGGTGTTTATACAGAACTTCAAGGTATCGACATCAATAAAGTCAACGAATACCGCGACGGTGTTGTTTCAAAGTTGTACAAAGGTTTACAAGGTTTAGTTTCACACGGCAAAACCATCACCTACATAGAAGGCAATGGTCGGTTGGTTGCAAATAACACAGTTGAAGTTGATGGAACTCGATATGTGGGTAAGAACGTAGTACTTGCAACTGGTTCTTATGCCCGCTCACTTCCAGGATTAGAAATCGGTGGCCGCATTGTTACTTCTGATCAAGCTCTTAATCTCGATTGGATTCCTTCAAAAGTTATTGTGCTTGGTGGCGGCGTAATTGGTGTCGAGTTCGCGAGCGTCTGGCGTTCATTCGGTTCTGAAGTAACCGTCATCGAAGGTTTGCCTCGCATTGTGCCTGCTGAAGAAGAATCTGTAAGCAAGGCACTAGATCGGGCATTTAGAAAACGTGGCATCACAGTTAAAGCTGGCGTTAAATTTGCCAATGCAACTCAAACAGATGAAAAAGTATCAGTTTCACTTGAATCAGGTGAAACACTCGATGCTGATTTACTTCTTGTGGCAGTTGGCCGCGGAGCAAATGGTTCCGGACACGGATTTGAAGAAGTTGGCATAACTGTAGATCGTGGATGGGTTCCAACAAACGATAGATTGCAAACAAATCTTCCAAATGTTTTTGCAGTCGGTGATCTTGTTCCAGGATTGCAACTTGCACACCGTGGATTTCAACATGGCATATTCGTAGCCGAAGAAATCGCTGGATTAAGTCCAAGAGTTATTGACGAAAAAGCGATTCCGCGAGTTACTTACTGCGAACCTGAAATCGCTTCTGTTGGATATACCGAAACTCAAGCTAAAGAAAAATATGGCGCAGACAACATCGAGTCATATGAATACAACCTCGGTGGAAACGGCAAGAGCCAAATTCTTGGTACTGCTGGATTTATCAAATTGATTCGCACCAAAAATGGTGGGCCAATCGTGGGAGTTCACATGATTGGATCACGGGTTGGCGAACAAATCGGTGAAGCCCAGCTGATTTATGCCTGGGAAGCGACTCCTGAGGACGTAGCGCCATACGTTCACGCACACCCAACCCAGAACGAAGCACTTGGTGAAGCCCACCTTGCCCTTGCGGGTAAGCCTCTTCACGCCCATGCCTAAAGCAGGCAAACTAAGGCAAGATAAGCCACTCTCCTCACGAGGGAGATGAGACAAAAAGGAGTAGAGCCGGACATGTCGGTCTCCGTCACAATGCCAGCGCTTGGTGAAAGCGTTGTCGAGGGCACAGTTACCCGTTGGCTAAAGCAAGTTGGCGAATACGTTAACGCCGATGAACCGCTGCTAGAAGTTTCAACTGACAAAGTTGATACCGAAATTCCGTCCCCAGCATCTGGCATACTCCTAGAAATTCTTGCTCAAGTGGACGCAACAGTTCCAGTCGGATCAGTTATTGCTGTTATCGATGCGCCAACACCTGCAAATGCCGCTCCGGAGGTACAAATGTCATCCACACCAGTTTCTGCTTCTGATTCAAATAACTCTGAATCAGTTTCGACTAGCAACGTCAATGTAATTCTGCCAGCACTTGGGGAAAGTGTTACCGAGGGAACAATCACACGTTGGATTAAGCAAGTTGGCGACATTGTTGCAGCTGACGAAGCTTTACTTGAAATATCAACTGACAAAGTCGACACCGAAATTCCTTCACCAGCTTCCGGAACCATCACACAGATTTTGGTTGGTGAAGATTCCACCGTTCCAGTCGGCTCAGTACTTGCAGTTATTGCGGTAACTGGTGGCGTACCTGCTCAAGCTGCTGCACCGGCTGCTGCACCTGCTGCACCCGTTAACGTTCCTGCTGCCGCACCAGTTTTCCAAGCTCCTGTTGGCTCAAATGATTCAGAAAATTCTGATGCATACGTAACTCCACTTGTTCGCAAGATTGCTGCCGAAAATGGAGTTGATCTTGCAACAGTTAAAGGAAGTGGCGTAGGCGGACGGATTCGCAAGCAAGATGTTCTTGCAATTGTTGAAGCCCGTCAATCAGGTGGTTCGGTCGCAGCTCCAACTGCAACCGCTTCTGCTTCAGCCCCAGCTGCACCTCAAACTCAAGCTGACACTGCTTTGCGCGGTAGAACTGAAAAACTATCCCGCCTGCGCAAAGTAATTGCAACTCGCATGGTCGAAAGTTTGCAGTCGAGTGCTCAATTAACTTCAGTTGCTGAAGTTGATGTATCAAACATCGTAACTTTGCGCGAGCGGAACAAATCTTCATTCGAATCACGTGAAGGCGTCAAACTTTCTTACATGCCATTTTTTGCCAAAGCAATTGTTGACACTTTGAAGTCACATCCAGTGCTTAACGCATCCATTGACGTTGAATCTGGGACTGTCACCTATCACGATTCAGAACACTTAGCGATTGCAGTTGACACTGATAAAGGTTTGTTAGTACCAGTAATTAGAAATGCCGGTGACCTTTCAATGTCAGGCTTGGCTCGCAACATCAGCGATTTGGCTGAACGCACCCGCACTGGCCAAGTTTCACCAGACGAACTTTCAGGTGGAACTTTCACTTTGACAAACACTGGCAGCCGTGGCGCACTTTTTGACACACCTATCATTAATCAACCTCAGGTTGCAATCTTGGGGCTAGGTGCAATTGTTAAACGCCCAGTTGTTGTCACAGACAGCGATGGTCGCGACTCAATCACAGTTCGCCATATGGTTTACCTATCACTTACATACGATCACCGACTCGTTGATGGTGCTGATGCAGCTCGTTATCTAGTCGCTTTGAAGAAACGTCTCGAAAGTGGCGTATTCGACATTTAGTTCGAATGGCAAAAAGTCTAGTTTTAAGTGAGGCTAAGGCAATGCGAATTTTGATTAGCGGTGCTTCAGGCCTGATTGGTAATGCTTTAGTTGCCCACCTTAAGACTGATGGTCACGAAATCATTCGGTTGGTAAGAAAACCAAGCACAAATTCAGGCGAAGTAACCTGGAACCCGTCCAAACATGAATTAGATGTTTCCAAACTTGGCACAATCGACGCAGTAATTAATCTTTCAGGGGCTGGCGTTGGAGATAGGCGTTGGACTGATTCATATAAAAAAGAGATTTTGAATTCACGATTAGACTCCACTTCAACCCTAGTTCATGCGATTAACTCCATGTCGATAAAGCCAAAAGTTTTGATCAATTCTTCTGCCATAGGTTTTTATGGAGATCGCGGCACAACGCAGGTTGACGAAACTTCGGACAAAGGCACAGGATTTCTCTCAGATGTGGTTCAGGCGTGGGAATCGGCTGCAATGAGCCTAAAATCCAGCGGAGTCCGAGTTGTGCTTTTACGAACTGGACTCGTATTCACACATCGAGGTGGAGCTCTAGCGAAATTGTTGCCACTTTTCAAACTCGGACTTGGCGGGAAAATTGCAGGTGGCAATCAATACTGGTCCTTTATCTCAATCGCTGATGAAGTCCGTGCAATAGATTTCTTATTAAACAGTGACATTGCTGGACCCGTGAATTTGACTGCTCCTAATCCCGCAACAAATGCCGAAGTGACAACGGCTCTGGGCAAAGCCCTCAAACGACCAACGTTGCTTGCGGTGCCAGGATTTGCGCTCAAGATTGTGCTTGGTGAATTCTCAACTGAAATCACTGGCGGAGTCAAAGTATTGCCAACCGTTTTGCAAAATGCTGGATTCACTTGGAACCATCCAACAATCACCGAAGTTGTCTCAACGGTCGTCTAAGACAGGTTGAGCATTTGAAATCAACCACTTCTGCCCCACTTTGAGCAAAGAAATTAGCCAAGTTTCTTCGCCCCGCGCAACAATTGTTTGTTCGGCAATTGTTTGTTCATTAGATCTAGAACGAATCGAGTAATTAGATCGATTATCTGTTACTTGTAATTCCACTACCTCTTCATTATTGCTCCAGCGATGTGAAACTATCTCTACTGATGTGATTTCAAAATCTAGACCGAGAATTGATAAGTCTTTGGATATCAAATATCTAATTAATTTGGTGTCCGCCAGCTTCAATTGGCAGTTATTTGAATAGATTTCATTTAGAACTGATTCATCCTTGCGCATAATTGCTTGTGCTCTGAGATTGTCGAGATCTTCTAATACTTGATTCCAGTCATCTACCTCAGTGCTTGGAGATTGGACAAACGCATTCTTCTTTGCAGTATTTTGACGATTGACCTCAACGAGGTTGATTGAATAGTACGAAATTCCTATACCTAGTAGGGCGGCGAGAACACTGACCACAATCCTTCGTCGCCAGATTCGCTTGCGAATCAATCTGTAGTCCATCCGCTCATACTTACGTGCAATCCCCTGCTCCATAAGAAACGTGAGCCGAGTGGGACTAGATTGTGAAGGTGAATCCTTCGAAAAATGTAGATGTTTTGATTGTTGGTGCTGGTTTAGCTGGTTTGTCCGCTGCTGTTGCCTTGCACAAAGCTGGGATTCATGTTTGCGTAATTGAAGGTTCAAAAGAAGTTGGTGGCCGGGTAAAAACTACAAAACGTGATGGTTACATCCTCGATCACGGTTTTCAGGTATTCAATCCAGCTTACTCAAATGCGAGTGAGATTCTCGATTATTCAAAACTTCACTTAAGAAAGTTTTCTCCTGGCGTCAATATAGTTTCTGAAAGTGGTTCGACGAAGCTTGGAAATCCAATTCTGGATCCAACTTTCGCGATTTCGTTTCTTAAACATCCTGAAAAATTTGCTGACCTTGCAAAGTTTGGATTGTATTGTTCTTCACTACTAGATTTTATGAAAACAAAACCAAACCAAGAAGAGACTGACGCTCACACTGCATTACAGCGAGCTGGTATGAGCGAAAACTTCATTGCAAACACTCTTCAGCCATTTCTAAGCGGTGTTTTTCTAGAAGCAGATATGAAGACATCTAGCAAATTCTTGGAATTTGTTTTGCAATATTTCCTAAAAGGAACTCCTGCAGTTCCAGCCTTTGGCATGGGAAGTATCGCTGAACAATTGGCTAGTCAGCTTCCAAGCGATTCGATCCAGCTCTCTAATCCAGCACATGGAATTGAAGGCACGACCGTCAGAACCGACAGTGGATCCATTAGTGCAAATCATGTAATTGTTGCAACCGATCAAGAAACAACTGCCGCATGGCTTGGCACGAAATCCCGAGGATGGCAAAGTGTCATCACTTGGTACCACAGCACCGATATCGCGCGCGAGCACTTAGCGGGTGGAAAAGCCTTACTCCACGTGGATAGCGCCAAGCGCGGCCCAGTTTTGAATACAGTTCCCCTTTCCCACGCAGCCAGTTCATATGCTCCAACGGGTAAACATCTGATTTCCACTTCAACTCTAGGCCTCGACAATTCCCTGGCACGGGAAAACCAAGTCCGCGAGCACCTCGCGCTTATTTATGGCGTTGACACCCAAGATTTTCAGACTATTGACGTGTTTACGATCGAGAAAGCACTACCAGTATCAACTGTGCCACTAGTTCAGCTCACTGACATTGAGGTGCGTCCAAACGTCTTCGTTGCTGGTGATTCCTTCACAAATCCTTCAATAGACGGCGCTATTGAAAGCGGACGACTAGCAGCAAATGCAATAATTGCGAAAAGACTTTAGGAGAAACATGGTAGATAAATATGTATTGGCGACTTCTGCTGGATTTGTGCCAACAGACCGTTGGGGAGTTTTAAAACCAGGTAAGAACTTTCTACGAGCTATTGAACTTTCCGGCAAGGAACGACCAAACGTCCTCTTCGTGATGACCGCAAGTGGAGACAGCCCCACATATCTAAATTCTTCCTACCAAGCTGTAAGCGGTCTTGGTGTGAATGCAAATCATCTAGCGCTATTCACTCAACCAACGCAACCTGTCGAAGAAAGTGTTGGCAATGCTGATGTGATTTGGGTTGGTGGCGGCTCTGTTGCAAATCTATTGACAGTCTGGCAATTGCATGGTGTTGATTCTGAAATGAAAAAGGCATACGAACGCGGTGCAATTCTCGGTGGAGTGTCTGCCGGTTCGATTTGCTGGCATGTTGGCGGTCCGACTGACTCATTTGGCCCAGAACTAAAGATCATTAACAATGGTTTAGGAATTATTCAATACGGCGCTGGAGTGCACTTCGACTCCGAAGCCCAGCGACGACCACTACTTCAAAAGACTGTTGGTGATGGAATCTTGCCAACCTCATTCGCAACAGATGATCGAATTGGCTTGCTCTATAAAAATGGTGAACCTTTCGAGGTAATTAGTGACTTGGAAACTGAAGTTACTGAAACCAGCCCCGCTGCTTACCGAATTGAAAAAGTTGGCGACAAAGTAAAAGAGACCCGACTTTCGCCGGGTCTCTTTTACTAGTTTCTATTCGATTAGTTGTTAGTCGATTTGTACTTAGTCGATTTGTACTTAGTCGTTGGCTTTAGCTAGCTTGCTTGGCCACCAAATCTTCTTGCCAATGTCATACGACAATGCGGGAACCAAGATTGATCGCACCAGCATGGTATCTAGCAAAACGCCGAACGCAACTGCGAATCCAAGTTCTGCCAAGAACACAAGTGGCAAAATTCCCAGCACTGCAAATGTTGCAGCCAGAATAACTCCAGCACTTGTAATCACGCCACCAGTTACTGCTAGCGCTTTCAAAATACCTTCGTGAGTTCCAAGCTTGAGACTCTCTTCTCGAACGCGAGTCATCAAGAAGATGTTGTAGTCAATACCTAGCGCCACTAAGAACACGAATGTGAATAGTGGATAGGAAGCATCTGCACCCGGGAACTTAAAGATGTTATTAAATACAAATGCACTTGCACCCATTGTCGCACCAAACGAAAGTACCACTGTTGCAATCAACAAAATCGGAGCCAAGATTGAGCGCAATAACAACATCAGAATTAATGTAATTACTAGCAAGATGATTGGAATAATTACTATTCGATCTCGACGAGATGACTCTTGAACATCGAAATTCGCAGCAGCTGTTCCGCCAACTAGAGCATCTGCTCCTTCAACATCATGCACGATAGTGCGCAAATCTCTAACGTATTCTTGTTGCAAAGCACTGTCCTCAGTTACTTTAAAGGTAACGTCAAAAGCGGCGATTCCATCGACCACTAGTGGCGCTGGGCCAGTCTCAGTGAATGTGGATCGTTGAATTGCTGAAGATGTTCCGACTGCGCTATTAATAGCTTGAAGGACTTCTGCTGACTTATCTGCATTGGTAATCACAGTCGCATCAACTGATGGTGGTACAAGTCCATGTTCCTCTAGAACCTGAATACCAACGAGTGGCTTTGCATCACGATTTGTGAAAACGTCAACGTCCGAAACGCCATCTGCTTGCAATGAGGTCATTCCGTAGGCCATCACTAACAAAACTGCTGTGGAAACTATCCAAGCCTTTCGTGCGTTACGTCCAACAAATTTTGCCACTTTGCCCCATACGCCTTTTGTTTCTACAAGTTCAGAGCCAAATTTCGGCACGAACGGCCAGAACACTCGACGTCCGAAAAGTACAAGGAATGCGGGCAAGAAAGTTAGAGTTACAACCAATGCGGCGATGATGCCGACTGCGCCGACGGGACCTAGACCTGCATTGCTCTTGAGTTCTGAAAGTTGAAGACAAAGCAAACCGATTGCAACTGTTCCAGCACTTGCAGCAATTGGTTCCCAAGTTCCAAGCCAAGCAGCTTTCATTGCATGGTACTTGTCTTCGTCGTGGCGTAGCTCTTCGCGGTAACGGCTAATCAATAGCAATGCATAATCAGTTGAAGCACCTAGAACCAAAACCGACAAGATACCTTGGCTTTGACCGTTCAATTTAATGATGTCGTTGTAAGCAAGGTAATAAACCATTCCTGATGCCAACGTTAAAGAAAAGAGCGCAGACAACAAAGGGATAAACCACAAAATAGGGCTGCGGTAAACAACAACCAAAATGAGTGCCACCACGATCAACGTAGTAAGAAGAAGTTGGGTATCAATACCGGCGAAAGCTTTTGCAAATTCTGCGAAAATACCTACTGCTCCGGTTACGTATCCATCAGCATTTAGCGCACTGTCATCCACCAGCGCTTGTACATCATCTACTAGGTCACCAATAACTTCAAACGCACCTTGACCATCGATAAGTTTGGCAGCATCAAAATTGACATTAAGTACAAACGCTTTACCGTCTGGACTCACTGCTTGAACAAATTGCTCAGGTGTGGCTGGGAAAACACTTGGGACTTGCACACCGTTGAAATCAACCGTCGCGACAAATTTTGAAACAAGTTCGAGTTCACTTATGCTGGTAATTAGCTCAGCAATGACAGGTTGATCTGCAACTGAAAAAGTTCCATCCTTACGCTCAAAGACAATCGTCATCGGCACGACGTTCGCAGCACCTGATTGAGCAGAGAATTTTTCTAGTTTTGCTGAGACAACAGTTGTTTCACTGTTTGCTGGCAGGAACTCTGAGTTCGAGTTTGACTGAACATCAGAAAGTTTTCCACTCAGAGGCCCAAGTGCGCCACTAACCGCGAACCATGCGATTACGATGACGATGGAGAGAGCTAGAAATTTCGGACGACGTGGTTGGGACATTGAATCCACAGCCTTTCAAGATGAGAAATCAGGATTAGAAATCAAGACAAGAAATACAGGGCAGAGCATAAAACACACTTCACAATTGTGCTGAATACCTTTCCTTGGCCTGGCGAGTACGCTTAATCCAATGAAATCCACCGCGACTATTGAGGTTATTGACCGACTTGGCGCGCTTATTGACTACAAAACAGCTTGGGATTTTCAACGTGAGATTCACGCAGAAGTAGCCGATGGCACTCGCCCAAGTACTTTGATTTTGCTAGAGCATCCCGATGTTTTTACTGCTGGCAAGCGCACCCAACCGTCTGACTTGCCTTGGGATGGATCTGAAGTTATTGAAGTGGATCGCGGTGGCCGGATTACGTGGCATGGCCCAGGCCAACTAGTTGGTTATCCAATTGTGAAATTGCCAAGCCCGGTCGATGTCATGGATTACGTGCACAAACTTGAACAAGCAATCATGGATGTCTGTGCAAGTTATGGCATTGCAACTAAAAGAGTGGACGATCGAACTGGGGTTTGGGTTCCAGCAGATTCCAAAGGGCCTGAGCGAAAAATCGCAGCAATTGGTGTGCGGGTTTCAAAAGGTGTGACCATGCATGGCTTTTCTCTCAACTGTAATTGTGACCTGTCTGCTTACTCGAGGATTGTTCCGTGTGGGATTAGCGACGCTGGAGTGACAAGCATCTCGCAGGAAATTGGGCGCGAAATCTCCATCACAGATGTGAAGGCGCTCGTGGTAAACGAATTAATGAAAAATCTCGTAGGGTGGGTTTGTGACTGAACGCAAAATGATTCGGATTGAAGCGCGCAACGCTGCGGTTCCAATCGAAAAGAAACCAGAGTGGATTAAGACTCGAGTTCGTACTGGACCTGAATACTTGAAGATCCGCGAACGCGTTAGCGCTCAGGGCCTACATACCGTTTGCCAAGAAGCAGGTTGTCCAAATATTTACGAATGCTGGGAAGATCGCGAAGCAACTTTCTTAATTGGTGGTGCGCAATGCACCCGACGTTGTGATTTTTGCCAGATCGATACTGGTAAACCAGAACCTTTAGATCGTGATGAACCCCGTCGCGTTGCGCAATCGGTTGTTGAAATGGGATTGAAGTATGCAACCGTCACTGGAGTTGCCCGCGATGATCTTGAAGATGAAGGGTCTTGGCTATATGCCGAAACTGTTCGTGCAATTCATCAAGCACTACCTGAATGTGGTGTTGAAGTTTTGATTCCTGATTTCAGCGCAAATCCAAATTTATTGGCAGAGGTATTTTCATCGAAACCAGAAGTGCTTGCACATAATCTTGAAACAGTCCCAAGAATTTTTAAAAGCATTCGTCCTGCGTTTAGATACGAACGTTCGCTCGATGTAATCACCCAAGCTCAAAATGCTGGACTAGTAACTAAATCAAATTTGATTCTCGGCATGGGTGAAGAGATTGAAGAAGTGCATCAGGCTTTGGTCGATTTGCGTGAAGCTGGTTGCGACCTAATCACCATCACCCAATATCTGCGCCCATCAGAACGCCATCACCCGGTAAGCCGATGGGTCAAGCCTGAAGAGTTTGTGGCCCTTGCGGATTTCGCAAAAGAGGTTGGATTCCTAGGGGTCATGTCTGGGCCACTGGTGCGCTCTTCCTACCGAGCTGGCAAGTTGCACAAGCAGGCTACTGAGGCAAAAGCCAATGGTGGCCAAGCCGCTATTACGGTTGTTTAGCTCCTGCGCTACCCTGCCGCCGTGGCGATAAAAACACCTAAATGGATCTCGCAAGTAATTGAGTCCTACAAATTCACCAAACCACTCGATCCGAGCATCAGTTGGGCCCTTCCGCTTACCTTCGTTGGCTCCTTTGCAGCCATCTTTGGTTTGGGAACTGCCCTAGGTGACGGAGCATTCGGTTTGGTTATGAAAATTACAGCATTTGCTTGGGCGATCTTGTTAACACTCTTGGTCTTCGGTAAAAAGGCTGAAAAGGCTGCCTATGCAAGTGTTGAAGGCGTTCCGGGAGCAGCTGCACAAGTTTTAACCACGCTCAAGGGCGGTTGGTTCACTACCCCAGCAGTTGAAATCAACAAGAACCAAGAGATTGTTCACCGACTTGTTGGCCGTCCTGGCGTTATCTTGATTATTGAAGCTCGAATTGGCTCACCAATTGCATCAGTAGCCCGGCAAAAGGCTGCCCGTTGGGTTGGAGACACTCCAATTACCGAAATGTTTGTTGGTCGTGGCGAAGGCCAGGTGCCTATGGCGAAACTGACCAGAGCTGTGCGTAAATTGCCAAAAGTTCTGCGCCCCGCCGAAGTGACCGAACTTCGTCGCAAGCTAGATGCCGCCGCTGGTGGCTCACTTCCAATTCCTAAAGGCCCAATGCCAAAAGGTATGCGGATTCCCCGCCGCTAAAAACGTAACAACCGCGAAACAAACGGGACACCAAACGGCAACGACGCCAAAGTATGTTTCACCTATCCGAGTAATTCGGAAAAAAGTCACTGGCGACCTTGGGCTTAGGCCTTAAGTTCACCCCTGCGAGGAAGATGGAGCCTCTATGTCAAGAGCAGCAATGTTCAAGAACGCAGCAGAAATCCTGAAGTTCATCAAGGACGAAAAAATCGTATTTATCGATGTTCGTTTTTGCGATCTTCCAGGTGTAATGCAGCATTTCAATGTGCCTGCCGCATCGTTCAACGAAAAATCATTTGAAGATGGATTCATGTTTGACGGTTCGTCAATTCGTGGATTCCAAACAATCAACGAATCAGATATGAAGCTCATCCCTGATGTTACTTCCGCATTCGTCGATCCATTCCGCAAAGAAAAAACACTTGTTGTTAATTTCTCTGTCGTTGACCCTTACACAAATGCGCCATACAGCCGCGACCCTCGTGGTGTTGCAGCGAAAGCTGAGGCGTACTTGCGTTCAACCGGAATTGCCGACACAGTTTTCTTCGGACCTGAAGCAGAGTTTTACATGTTTGATTCTGCACGTTTCAAGACCGGACCAAATCACAGCGTTTACGAAGTAGATTCAATCGAAGGCGCATGGAATACTGGAAATGAATTTGAAGATGACGGTACCCGCAACCGCGGTTACAAGACTCGTCTAAAGGGCGGATACTTCCCAGTTTCTCCAGTTGATCAATATGCAGACCTTCGCGACCAAATGGTTGTTAAGTTGAGTGAAGTTGGTTTAGAAATAGAACGCTCACACCACGAAGTTGGTACAGCGGGACAGATGGAAATCAACTACACATTTAACAGTTTGATGAATGCAGCTGACGAAGTGATGTTGTTCAAATACGTTATTAAGAACACTGCATGGGAAGCCGGTAAGACTGTAACCTTTATGCCAAAACCACTTTTCCAGGACAACGGTTCAGGCATGCATTGCCACCAGTCACTTTGGAAAGATGGTAAGCCTTTGTTCTTCGACGAAGCTGGCTACGGCGGACTTTCCGATTTAGCACGTTGGTACATTGGTGGTCTTCTCCATCACGCGCCGTCACTTCTGGCGTTCACCAATCCAACAGTTAACTCATTCCACCGTTTGGTTCCAGGTTACGAAGCTCCAGTGAACTTGGTTTACTCGGCTCGAAATCGTTCTGCTTGCATCCGCATTCCAGTGACCGGAAGCAATCCAAAAGCCAAGCGCATCGAATTCCGCGTGCCAGATCCATCAGCTAATCCATACCTTGCGTTCGCTGCAATGTTGATGGCCGGTCTTGATGGTATTAAGAACAAGATCGAACCACCACTTCCAGTGGATAAAGACCTTTACGAATTGCCACCAGAAGAAGCTGCAGCAATTCCACAGGTTCCAGGTTCTTTAACTGAAGTTCTTGATGCCCTTGAAGCAGACCACGACTACTTGCTAGCAGGTGGCGTATTTACCCCAGATCTAATCGAGACCTGGGTGGAATACAAGCGCAAGAGCGAAGTTGATTACGTTCGTTTGCGTCCACATCCAGCAGAGTTCGAGCTCTACTACGACATCTAAGCCTCTAGGCTCACAAAAACCCCGTCAGATACTTGGCGGGGTTTTTGCTTTATTCGTGCCATTAAGCGCTCTCAGCCTGCCCTTAAATACTCTCAAAGTGCTTGCAAAATCAAGCGCCTATCTGCAATTTTGTGAGTAAAAAAGTGACACGATTGCTAACCTACGGTTGCGTAGGTTTCTAGGTAATATGCCGCCTATGACTTTTGCAACCACCCCAGAATTGGTCTCACCCATTAGTGGGCGCACCCCGAGAATCATTCAAGGCGGAATGGGCGTAGCGGTTTCTTCTTACGAACTTGCAAACGCTGTTGCTCAAACTGGTGAAATGGGAGTCGTATCTGGCACCGCACTAGATGTTGTGCTCGCGCGTCGACTTCAAAATGGAGACTTCAATGGCGACATCCGTCGCGCTCTTGCAGCTTTCCCAGATCAAGAGATGGCGCAAAATATTCAAAAAACTTTCTACCGTGAAAACGGAAGAGCAGATAAACCAACATATCGTCCTGCTACAAAACTTTCATTAGTTCCTGCTAAAAAAACCTGGGAACTGCTTGCGGTTTCGGCATTCGTTGAAGTTTGGTTGGCTAAAGAAGGTCAT
Organism: Candidatus Nanopelagicales bacterium; assembly: GCA_044341215.1. GTDB lineage: Bacteria > Actinomycetota > Actinomycetes > S36-B12 > UBA5976 > JAFMIT01. Next base: position 52,100 of record JBIISC010000003.1, read on the forward strand.
GAAGGACTTGTCGGTATTAACCTTCTTGAAAAAATTCAACTTTCTACACTTGGCACTTTGTACGGAGCGATGCTTGCCGGCGTCGATGCAGTATTGATGGGCGCTGGCATTCCAGCTGAAATTCCTGGCGCACTCAACAAGTTTCAAAATAACGAAGAAGCCGCACTTGATATCGACGTTGCAGGTTCAACCATTAATTACAAAATGACTTTTGATCCAAAAACTTTAGGTCCAATCTTGCCAGCACCTTTGAAACGACCATTTTTTATCGCTATCATCACAACTCACGTTCTAGCTATGCACTTGTCGAAAAATCCTGCAACCAAACCTGACGGATTCGTTGTTGAAAGACCGGATGCTGGCGGACACAACGCACCACCGCGTGGCAGAGTTGAATACAACGAAGAAGGCGAACCGATTTACGGTGCCCGAGATGAAGTAGATTACGAAAAACTTCGCGCAGTTGGACTTCCGTTTTGGATGGCCGGTGGATATTCGGTGCCTGAAAAACTTTTAGAGGCAAAAGACATCGGAGCTTGCGGCATCCAAGTTGGTTCACTATTTGCAGCTTCAAATGAGTCTGGAATTTTGCGAGAACTTAAAGATGAGTTACTAGCCGACCTACTTGACTCGGAATTCAAAGTTAAGACTGATGCAAAAGCATCTCCAACAGGCTTCCCTTTCAAGGTTGCTGCTGTTCAAAACACTATTGCTAAGCAAGAAGTTTATGAAGCTCGTCCTCGACTATGCGATCTTGGATATTTGCGTGAACCATTCGAACGCGAACCAAACACACTAAGTTACCGCTGCTCGGCTGAACCAGTGGATGCATTCCTCGACAAGGGCGGCGACATAAGCGAAACAGTCGGACGTAAATGCCTTTGCAATGGACTTCTTTCAACCGTGGGTATGGGACAGATTCGCCCAGATGGTTATGAAGAACCAGTTCTTGTTACCTTTGGTAGCGACTTGAAAGGCCCGCGTGAACTTATCAAGATTCACCCAAAGGGTTGGTCGGTTCAAAATGTGGTTGATTTCTTAAGTTCAAAAGCTTAAGGGTTTAAAAGCTTAAGGACGATTCAAGTGTTCGAGCGCTGCTTGGACTACATGCGCTACCCCGCCATCGTCATTTGACGGCACAATTAAATCTGCTACATCGTGCACATGCGGATGAGCATTTTCAACTGCAAATGAAAAACCTGCCCAGCCCAACATTTCAATATCGTTGAACAAATCTCCAACTGCAAAAACATCTTCCTGAGCAATTCCTTGCATCTCGGCAATTTCCGCCACCCCGGTGGCTTTAGAAATGCCTCGGTTGCAAATGTCTATGAAAGTTTTGTCCGAATGTATTCGCACACATGTTACTTCTGGTAAAAATTCCTTTACGTCCTTATAAGTTGAGTCAGTCGTGCCATCCGCGTCTATGTAGACACTGAGTTTCACAATGCCACCAGCATTAATCTCGGTTGAAATATCGTCTACAAAGTTTGCGCCATCAAGCGCCCAGGCCCAAGGCGCTTCAAAGCCGGTTTCGGCAATAATCTTGTAAGAACTGCTTATTGGCCCAACTTCAACTCTGTCAAATAGAAATTTTGCCCCAGCAAATTCTGAACGAAGTTTTGCAATAACTGTCTTGAGCAAATCTTCACTCATTGGATGAGTTCGAACAACGGTCTGAGTTGCCAAATCAACTAAGGAACTTCCATCATTGCATACCGCAAACCAGTGATGGCCAACCATTTGCGCTACTGGCAAAATATCGATTGGCGAACGGCCAGTTGCGAATACCACTGGAATTCCAGCGGCAATTGCTTGATGAACTGCGGAAATAGCATCTGGATGCGGGGCTTGTGAACCTGTAGTTAGAAGAGTTCCATCGAGATCAGTCGCAATTAAAGGCCTAGGCACGGCGTGAGTGTGCCATAGCCTTGGGACATGCGTAATCAACCTACTGGCGGTTCTCTTTTTAGACCAGCGGTAGAACACGTGTCATCATTTAGAGATCTACTACACGATGAAGCCCTACGGGGTCAGGCCAAAGAATGGGACCTACCATTTGATACACCTGAATTAATCTTGCATAAACACATTGCATCTCTAGACCACACCCATTATTGGTGGATTGATGCAGGAGTTGTTGTGGGTCGAATTCGCTTACGAGATATTGCGGAAAGTGATTTCTACCAAACCCATGGTGATGTTGGATATGAAGTTCGCCCTACCCATCAAGGCCGGGGATATGCAACCCAAATGCTCAAAGATCTTCTAACTAGAGCCCGAGAAGTTGAACGCACTCACCTACTAATCACTTGCCGCACAAGTAATCAACCTTCGCGCAAAGTTATTGAGAAATGTGGTGGAGTTTTGCGCGACCTTTACCAAGATGATTTCCTGCGCTATGACTTTGAACTTGATAGCAAGTAAATACTTTCAACTTGATAGCTAATAAGCCAACTTACAAGTAGTTTTCTTTCCGAAACACCGCAACGATTGCATTTGCATGTCCATGACCGATTTCAAACTCTGTTTTGAGATGGGCTACTTGTTCCATGTGGGTAGGTTTTGAAACTTTCTCCAGTTCCTTCATCCAAAACTCAATTGGCTTGCCATATTTCTTTTCAATTGATGGGAAATACGAAGCTGGGCCAGTTATTTTCTTTTCTACCATAGGAGAAATATAGGTAATTGCTCCAGTTGGTTGCTAGTGATCACAAAATGGGCAAAAATCGGGACTTTTGCCCTTATTCTTTTGCGTGTCAGAGTCCTTAGGTTTAAGCCATGAACAGAAAAACATTAGACAAAATGGTTAGTTACCTAGGTCTTGCACTTGCAGGCCTTTTAGTAGTTGCAGGATATTTGGCCCAAACTGGCTACTCCTTCGCAAACACCTCAGTTAATGAACAGCTTGTTGAACAAAACATTGACTTTCCTGCTTCCGATTTCGCACCAGTTGCGGGCGAAGGTGGATTCACCCAGGCAGACGTTGATGCTCTAGCACCATTTATTGGTACCAAATTGTCAAGTGGCGATGGCGCAAAAGCCTACGCAGACCATTACATCAAAGTACATATGAATGGCATTGGTGGCGGCAAGACTTATTCTGAAATCAGTGGCGAATACCGAACAGCACTCGCAACTGCTCCGACTGCACCAGAGACAACAGCTTTGGGTGAACAACGCATGACAATGTTCATGGGTGACACTCTTCGCGGCCTTCTACTTGAGGCATATGCTTTTTGGACCATCGGACAGATCGCCCTCATCGCTTCATACGCCTGCTACTTGGGTGCAGTAGTGATGTTCGCCTTAGCTTTGTTTGGCTTCCGCCACGCAAAGGCAGTTGAAGCTGCATAGCAATACCTCTCCCCTATGAGTGAGGGTCGCAGTTAATGCGACCCTCACTCTACTTTTAGTTGCACCCGCTAACCTTGGGCAAATGCAGGAATATAGAGATTTGCTACGTCTTCCAGGTGCACTTCGCCTGATGCTTTCATCTCTACCTCCGCGCACCGCGTATGGAATGGTTGGGTTAGCACTCTTTTTCCACATTCTCGATATCACAAATAGCCTTTCATCCGCTGGTTTTGTGATTGGGGCCCAAACTCTGGTTTCATCATTAACTGCTGGTTTTCGTGGACATGCAATTGATCGATGGGGACAAACCAAGCCGCTACTTATTTTGGTTCCGCTTTATACAATTTCTACAATTGCGTTGGCATATTTTGCGACCGATTTGCTAAGCTCAATATTGCTAGCCATGGTGATGGGGCTGGTATCTCCACCAATCAATTTGAGTATGCGACCACTTTGGGTCTTAGTTGCAGGGCAAGAAAGAATTCGTACTGCATACGCACTTGATTCAACAATTTTGAATGTGACAAGTCTGATCGGCCCAGCAATTGGCACTTGGTTGGCATTGCATTTCTCTGGTCGAGTCGCATTAACCACAACCGCAATCTTGATGTTGGCCGGCGGGACTTTGCTTTTATCAAATCCGATCTCCAAACGCTGGGTTCCAGAAGAAAAAGTTGAAGGCGAAAAAGGAATCTTTAGATCGCCCGCTATGCGAGTTCTAGCCATGGAAGCGGTACTGATCGGTTTGGGATATGGGCTACTCGATGTTGCGGTCCCTGCGCGTGCGACGATTCAAGATCTAGCTGGTTGGGCAGCACCTTCACTCGCGGCAGTTGCATTGGGTGGAATTTTGGGAGGCTTGTATGCCGGTTCGAGGCTTAAACATCTGGTTCCTCTACGCGGTCTATATAAAACTCAATACGCATTTTCAATAATTGCATTACCGCTTTTCTTAATGCCAGCAGGTTTGCCCACAACAACTTTGATGTTTGTTATCGGATTACCTCTCGGAGCTGCTCAAGTTTTCTATCTCGAGGTAGTCGACATCGTTCGTCCCCGAGGTGCTGCAGTTGCTTCGCTTGGTTCTATCTGGTTCATAGAAGGTTCCGCAGCGGCCCTTGGCAATTCTTTATCTGGCATCGTTGCCGAAAATTCTCGTGAATACGGACCTTCCTATGCGCTTATCATTAGCAGCACACTATTTATATTGTCAGCATTTACTTTACATAGGTCGGCAAAGGGTTCTCTAAAACCCGCTATGAGCCATGTTAGAGAAACGGCAGATTAGTTGTCGTAAGTTCCGGACTCAATAGCTTTAAGCGATGCAATTCTTTCGCTAAGTGGTGGATGGGTTGCAAACAATTTGCTAGTAAACGAAGAATCCAATGGTGATTCAATCCAAACATGCGCAACCGATGTAGAACGCTGGCGAACAACTGTTGAGTCTTTTTCTAGCTGCTCTAATGCGCGGCGAAGGCCGGCAGGATTTCTAGTGAATTCCACTCCAGTGGCATCAGCTAATGATTCACGATTTCGCGAAATTGCACTACGCAAAAGCATTGCTGCAAGTGGAGCCAAAATGATGACAATCACAACACCGATAAGGGCAATTGGGTTTGCATTACGGTCACGATCTCTGCCGCCACCAAACCAAAGAATTCGGCTAACCATGTCACTCATGAGTGCAATTGCACCAGCTGTGGTTGCGGCAACGGCAGATACCAAAGTGTCTCTGTTCGCCACATGTGCCATTTCGTGAGCGGCAACACCTTGCAACTGCTCACGGTCCATGACGCGCAATATTCCAGTTGTAAAGGCGATAACAGCATGTTCAGGGTCTCTGCCTGTGGCAAATGCATTTGGAGCATCATCTTCAACTATTGCAACTTTTGGCATTGGCATTCCGGAAGCAATCACTACTTCTTGAACAATGTTGTAAAGCTGCGGTGCATCACTTTCTTCAATCACACGTGCACCAGTCATTGTCATCACGATGCGATCGCTTGCGTAGTAAGACCACCATGTGCCGCCAACGGAAATGAGAACGACGAATGGCACTAAACCAGTAGTCGCCACACCCATGTATAAACCAATTGCATAGACAACGAATGCAGTAAGAGATGCCATCATCGCAATCAGAATAATTGTTTTGCGTTTGTTAGCAGCTTGCATTGCCTTAAATGAAACAGCCATGAATTATCTAAAACTGAACTTTTGGAGCCTTGCGTGCTTCAGGGTCTTCAATTTCGTAGAAATCACGTACTGAAACTTTTGCAAGCGGTGCAAAGAACATTCCTGGGATTGCTTGCACAGTTGAATTCAATTGATTAACTGAATCGTTGTAATACTGTCTTGCAAATGCAACTTTATTTTCGGTGCCAGCTAATTCTTCTTGTAGTTGTGAGAAGTTAGCTGATGCCTTTAGATCAGGGTAATCCTCACTAACAGCGAGTAAGCCGCGAAGGGCTTGGGTCAACATGCCATCAGCAGCCGATACATCCTGCACGCCTTGAGCAGCTGTTGCTTGGGCGCGAGCTGCAATTACTTTCTCAAAGGTTTCCTTTTCGTGGGAGGCATAGCCCTTAACGGTTTCGACTAAGTTAGGAATCAAATCCGAGCGTCGTCGAAGCTGAACTTCAATCTGTGCGAATGCCTCAGAGACGCCATTGTTTAGGCGAATTAGTTTGTTGTATTGAGCAATAGTGACTAGCACTAGTACTCCAAGGATTACCAAAACTGCTATTAATAATGTATTCATGAGGCCAAGGTACTCCCAGAGCCTCGTAGCGCAACATGAATACGGCTATTGTCCTAATTCCATGCCGTGGGACAAAGGTCAAAGCACTCTCAGCTCGCTCTTAGGGCGGACTCTGAGAGGATGCAGGCAACACATCCATTACGTGCTTAAACAGGATTTAGGGATTGAAAATTGATGCCGCTCTTAGAAATGCAGCGCGTAGTACTCGTACCAACTATTCGTTTACGCCATACACATATTTTTCCATAATGTTTCGGCACCTTCTAGAAAGTCGGCGATAGCGCTCGGTAGTCACTGAGCCCGACTCATCCCCTAGTACGAAAGCCAACATTCTTAAGGTGTTTGGGTCACTCGGAATTGAATCATTTCCCTTAGCGCCGATTAAAACAAGTTGATTTCTTATTTCCACTGCATATTTCCATGCCTGAATCAAGAGCTCAGATTCCTCAGTGGTTATTAATCCCAATTTTGCTAATTGGCTTAAAACCACAAGAGTTGAAGTGTCCTGTAGCTCTTCATGAGATTGGGCAAATTGCAATTGCAAAAGTTGCGCTACCCATTCGACGTCTGAAATTCCGCCGGGGCCAAGTTTCAGATGTAATGCAGGATCTGCGCCTCTAGGTAGGCGTTCACTTTCCACGCGAGCCTTAATGCGTCGAATATCACGCAATTCATTTTCATCTAGTCCATTTTTGGGATAGCGGAGCTTGTCAATCAAATTAGTAAGTGCACTTCCTAAATCTGCATCTCCTGCCACAAAATACGCGCGCAATAAGGCTTGGCTTTCCCAGGTAAGCGACCACTTCTCGTAATAACTTGCATATGATTCAAGAGTTCGGGCAATTGCACCTTGCTTTCCTTCTGGGCGCAGGTCTAAATCAATAATCAATGCCGGGTCAGCTGCTGGGGCTCCTAAAGAATTTTGCAAAGTTGAAATAATTGTCAATGCATCGTTAGCTGCGGTTTCGCCATTACCCAGAGGTTCGTAAACAAATGTCGCATCAACATCACTTGCGTAACTCATTTCAAGTCCACCAAGTTTTCCTAGGCCAATCATCGCGATTCGCAAAGTTGGAGTTGCATCGCCAAAGTGATGTTTGATCACCACGTCAAGCGCAACTGACAGTGTGGATTCAGTCAATTCACTTATTCCCACGAGAACTTCTTCTAGGCTCATCGTTTTAAGCAAGTCGGCTGCTGAGATTCGAATTAGTTCACGTTGCCTGATAGCCCTTATCGCAGTTATCGCACTTTCAAGATCGTCGTGACGATTTCCAACTGATTGCATTTCTTTCAGCAATGTTCCAGCATCTCGAGGCCGCAGATTTGCGTCATCTGAAAGAAGGTTTACCGATTCAGGAGCGCTCAAAACTAAATCTGTGAAATATTTACTTACTGACAGTAAATAGGCCAATCGCTCTGCAATTGCAGATTCGTCGCGCAGTAGTCGCAAATACCAAGGAGTTGCACCAAGTGCATCACTTACCTTACGAAAAGCGAATAAACCTGTATCTGGATTCGGAGTTTGGGCCATCCAAGAAAGCATTACTGGCAACAATGTCTTTTGGATTGCGGCACGCCTTGAAACGCCACTACTCAAAGCTGCCAGATTTCGCAAGGCGCTTTCAGGGTCGTTGAAGCCAAGGGCTTTCAACCGTTCTTGTGCTGCATCTAACGAAAGTTTTTGATCATTTGCATCTAGTCGCACAACCGCTTGCAACAAGGGCCGATAAAACAGCTTTTCATGCAATCTTCGGGCATCTAACTTGTGTCGGTTCAAAGTCTGCAATAGCGCCTGTGCTGGATCATTCTTCATGCCAAAAGATCGCCCAATCCGGCGCAGTTCTATTTCATCTTCAGGGACTAAATGTGTGCGCCGCATTTGGAACATTTGAATGCGATGCTCTAAGCGCCTTTCAAATTTATAGGCGGCAGCTAATGTGGAAGCATCTTCACGGCCCACGTAACCCCAAGTGGCCAACGCTTCGAGGGCTTGCAATGTATTGGAACTTCGGAGCATCACATCTGAACGGCCATGGACAAGTTGCAGAAGTTGCACCGCAAACTCAACATCTCGAAGGCCACCACTTCCAAGTTTTAGTTCGCGGTCTTGTTCGCGCGCTGGAATGTTTTCTACTACTCGCCGGCGCATTGCTTGAACATCTGACACAAAATTAGGTCTAGCAGCTGCTTGCCAGACAAACGGCAACATTGCATCCACATACTCCTGGCCAAGCTCCACATTGCCTGCCATTGCGCGTGCTTTTAGTAAAGCCTGAAATTCCCAAGTGTTGGCCCATCTTTCATAATATGAAGTGTGACCTTCAAGCGAGCGAACAAGTGCACCGTCTTTACCTTCAGGTCTTAGATTTGGATCAACTTGCCAAATCATGCCTTCACTAGTTGGCGCTTCACATACTTGCATCATCTGCGATGCAACTCGCGTTGCCTCTTCAATAAAGTCTTCTGCCCCATCAAATGCACGAGCCACATAGATTACGTCAACATCACTGATGTAATTAAGTTCACGACCACCAGTTTTCCCCATGGCAATAACTGCAATTTCAGACTTAGGTTTTCCAGGGTTTACCGATCGCCACGCAATTGCAAGTGCCGCTTCAATCACACCGTCAGCGATATATGAAAGGCGCTCAGCAACCGCGGCTAAATCGTCAATTTCACTTAAATCGCGGATTGCTACTGCAATGACTTCCGTGCGATATGCAATACGTAAATTGATCAGCGCGTCCTGCCCATCGCTGCGAGCAACATAACGGCCATCGATTAACTCAGCGCTGACACTTTCAAGTAAACGAGTAGTAACTGAATTTCGATTACCGATGTTTTGCCAAAGGCCTTCTTCAAGAAAAATAGAAATTGATTCGGTGTGTTTTGCACAGTGAATCCCAAATGCTTCAGAGCTACCTACAACCGTTATCCAGCGATTTCGAGCGCCAGCATCATCAAGCCACATCATGCGCAATTTTTCAGATGCGTTTACAAACCAATTTACCGTTGCTTCAAGTGCTAAATCTGGATCCGCCGCTAAACCAAATTCTTCCAACAAAGCTGAGTGAGAGAGAAGTTCTGGGAATTCAGAAAGCGAAAGGGCCGCCTTTTTCGGGTTAGCAAAACCAAATTTGGCAAGTTTTGCTTCGACCGAATTTAACCGGCCGTCCTCATCGACAGACATTAGAGAAATCTAAAGGATTGGCAGGTGTTTTGATAACTCGTATGGGGTGACCTGCTTACGGTATTCATCCCATTCAGCACGCTTATTACGCAAGAAGAAATCAAATACATGCTCACCGAGGGTTTCAGCAACCAATTCAGACTTTTCCATAATGGCAATTGCTTGATCCAAGCTAGTCGGCAATTGTTTGAGGCCAAGTGCGGCTCTCTCGGAATCAGTTAGCGACCAAACATCATCTTCTGCACCTGGCGGCAATTCATAACCTTGTTCGATTCCCCGCAAACCAGCATTAAGCAACACTGCAAAAGCAAGATACGGATTTGTGGCACTGTCGAGGGAACGAATCTCAATTCGAGTGCTTTGCCCTTTGCCTGGCTTATACATTGGGATGCGAATCAACGCTGACCTGTTGTTATGGCCCCAACAAATATGTGCTGGCGCTTCACCGCCACCGGCAAGTCGTTTGTACGAATTTACCCACTGATTTAGCACGGCAGTAATTTCAGGCGCATGTGTCAACAACCCAGCCACAAATGAGCGACCAACTTTGCTCAATTGATATGGAGCACCTGGTTCATGGAATGCATTCTTGTCACCTTCGAATAAAGACATATGAGTATGCATTCCGGAACCTGGATATTGTGTAAAAGGTTTTGGCATAAACGATGCATAAACACCATGTTCCAAAGCAACTTCTTTAATCACTGTTCGGAAAGTCATAATGTTGTCAGCAGTTGTTAGCGCATCTGCATATCGCAAATCAATTTCTTGTTGGCCAGGTGCGCCTTCGTGGTGAGAAAATTCAACACTAATTCCCATAGCTTCGAGCATGGTGATTGCTGAGCGACGAAAATCGTGGCCGATGCCGTGTGGAGAATGATCAAAATAGCCAACTGAATCAATTGGAACTGGCGATTGGCCAGGTTCTGGTAGATCTTTAAACAAGAAGAATTCAATTTCAGGATGTGTGTAGAAAGTAAATCCCATATCAGCAGCTTTTGAAAGTGCGCGCTTTAAAACATATCGTGGATCTGCAAATGATGGAGAACCATCTGGCATATGAATGTCGCAGAAGATTCTTGCCACTGCATTAACATCGCCGCGCCACGGGAGAACTTGGAAGGTGGAAGGGTCTGGCATAGCCAACATGTCTGCTTCGTGCACGCGGGCAAAACCTTGAATTGCCGAGCCGTCGAAGCCAAGGCCTTCTTCAAAAGCGCCTTCAAGTTCAGCTGGGGCAATGGCTACTGACTTCAACGTTCCTAGAACGTCTGTGAACCAAAGTCGAATAAATCGAATATCCCGCTCTTCAATGCTTCGCAGGACGAATTCAGTTTGCTTATCCATGGTTTCCTCCTAGAGCCAATAGTGCCTCACTTGTGTTACGGCAATGTGACAAGTCGATACCAATTTGGCTGATTACTCTTGCCCTATGCCCCAAATCCGCCTAGCGCTCGCTCAAGTCAATCCGACTGTGGGAGATATTGCTGGGAACTCTCGCCTAGTGCGCACCTGGTGTGCAAAAGCTGCCGAGTCTGCGGCGCATATTGTCGCTTTCCCAGAGATGATGCTGACCGGTTATCCAATCGAAGATCTAGCCCTTCGCGAATCATTTCAAGAGGCTAGCGTGAAGGCTGTTTCGCAACTTGCCTCGGATCTAGTTGCCGATGGTCTTGGAGATTTAATTGTTGTAGTTGGACACCTATCTTCACACAAAGCGCAAATAGACCAACTTGGAAAACCCAAAGGCAGTCCTGCAAATACTCTGAGCGTTTTACACCAAGGTCAGGTGATTGTTGAATACTCAAAACATCATCTACCAAATTACGGTGTATTCGATGAATACCGAAACTTCGTTGCCGGCGACAAATCTGCCGTAATCCGCGTAGGTGGCGTAGACATCGCATTAGCAATTTGTGAAGACCTCTGGCAAGAAGGTGGGCCCGTCGCAAGAGTTGCAAAACAAAACGTCGGACTTTTGTTAGTTATAAATGGTTCGCCATACGAAGTCAACAAAGATGATGCGCGACTGGAATTGGTCAGCCGAAGGGCCAAGGAAGCAAATGCATCTTTGGCTTACGTCAACATGGTTGGCGGTCAAGATGAATTAGTTTTTGATGGTGATTCAATTGTGGTTAACGAAAATGGACAACTTCTAGGTCGGGCACCTTTATTCGAAGAAGGCTTACTGACTTTAGATCTGGACTTGAAAGCTGCAGACACCAACAAGGTGCTGAGCGACGGCACTGAAGTTGCAGTAATTAGCGAATGGCCATTCAAGCCCTACACCCCGCTGAAGCCAAATGTCGCGCCCGCAATTTCTGATATCCAAACCCAATACGCTGCTGTTGTAGTTGGGCTTCGCGATTACGTGAAGAAAAATGGTTTCAAGTCTGTAATTCTTGGTCTTTCTGGCGGAATCGATTCAGCACTAGTTGCTGCCATTGCTGCAGATGCAATTGGTGCCCAAAACGTTTTTGGTGTTTCACTGCCATCCAAGTATTCATCTGCTCATTCGAAATCTGATGCTTTGGACTTAGCCAACCGCCTGGGAATCAATTTTCGCACAATCGCCATTGAAGAATTCGTTTCCGCTTATGAAAGTGCAATAGCACTGACTGGCTTGGCTAGCGAAAACTTACAAGCCCGGGCCCGCGGTGTGACGTTGATGGCGTTGAGCAATCAAGAAGGACATCTTGTTTTAGCAACTGGCAACAAAAGTGAATTAGCAGTTGGCTACTCAACTATTTACGGTGATGCTGTTGGCGGATTTGCACCAATAAAAGATGTGCCGAAAACCATAGTTTGGGAAATGGCTAAGTGGCGAAATCGGTTGGCGATAACTCAGAACAAAGTTGCGCCGATTCCCGACAACTCAATTACCAAAGAACCTAGTGCTGAATTGCGTCCTGGTCAAAAAGATTCAGATTCATTACCCGACTACATATTGCTAGATAAGTTGCTTGATGCATATGTTGAACAAGATTTAGGCAGCCGCGAGCTGATTGAGATGGGCTTTGACCCTGCGTTGGTGGATCGAGTTTTGAAGATGGTCGACCGTGCTGAATACAAGCGCCGGCAATATCCACCAGGCACCAAGATTTCAAAACGAGCATTCGGTCGAGATCGACGTTTACCAATAACAAGCGAATGGGACGAACAGCACTAAGCGTGCAAAACGAACCGACCTGCCGGTAACTTCAAATCTCTGCCAAACTCTGCCCAGGCACTTTTGCATGTGCCAAAGATCCGGGTACCTATATGGACTCGAGACTGGAGAAACAAAAATGTTCAAACCTATGCAGGGTCCGCGATTTACAGTTCGCGATTTTCAAGCCGCAAAAACTCGAGGCGAAAAATGGGCAATGCTCACCGCTTACGATGCTTGGTCAACCAGACTTTTTGAAAACGCAGACATACCAGCATTACTAGTTGGCGATTCAGCTGCGATGGTGGTTTTTGGACATAATTCAACTATCCCGGTATCGATTGAAGATCTTCTCCCTCTAGTTAAGGCTGTGGTTCGTTCTAGCGAACATGCATTCGTAATTGCAGACTTGCCTTTCGGCACATACCAAGAGTCTTGTGAGCAGGCCATTTCGACTGCAGTCAGGTTTATAAAAGATGGTGGTGCGCATGCCGTAAAGCTTGAAGGCGGTTCGCATGTACTGCCACAAGTAAAAGCGCTAGTTGAAAATGGAATTCCGGTAATGGGGCACCTCGGTTTAACTCCACAATCGGTTAATCAATTTGGTGGCTATGTTGTGCAAGGCAAGGGCGATGCAGGCACACAATTAATTGCTGACGCAAAGGATCTCGAAAAAGCTGGAGCATTCGCAATCGTTCTTGAAGTTGTGCCAACTGAGTTAGCTGCCGAATTAACAGCTAGCATAAAAATCCCAGTAATCGGAATCGGAGCCGGCAATCAGACCGATGCTCAAGTTCTAGTTTGGCAGGATTTAGTGGGAGCGCTTGCTGGCCACACTCCTAAGTTTGTTCAACCTTATGCCGATGTAAAGTCCATCATTACTGATGCGGTTTCAAAGTGGGCTCACGATGTTTCTTCCGGGGCTTACCCAGATGATTCACATTCTTACCATAGGTAAACAATTCGCCCATGCTTCGAAAGATCTTTAGTATTGATTTCACCGCTCTAAAACACAAAGATTTTAAATTGCTGTTTGTCGGTGGCAGCATTTCGATGTTTGGCTCAATGCTGACTTATGTAACTGCTCCTTTACAGATTGCACAGATAACTCAGTCATACGTTGCTGTAGGAATTATTGGACTCATCGAAATTGGTCCGCTCATCGTATTCGGGATCTGGGGTGGCGCTATTGCTGACTCAATGAACCGCAAGTTGGTGGTGGTAATCACCGAATTCGGTTTGGGCATTGCTACTTTGATTCTGCTAGTTAACTCTCTATCCGATGAACCCAAAGTTATGGTGATTTACACAGTCACATTTATCTACGCGATTTTGGATGGAATTCAAAGACCGAGTTTGGGCGCCTTACTGCCACAAGTAGTGCCAACAGACCTGCTTACTTCAGCATCCGCAGTTAATTCCCTTCGATGGAATTTCGGCAGCATTCTCGGTCCATCTTTAGGTGGATTTATTGCAGCGACAGCCGGGCCAGCATTTGCTTACGGGATTGACGTAGTTACTTACCTAATCGCAACTTTTTTGTTTATGCAAATGTCAGCAAAAGCTGCCCAAAGCACCAAAGAACGTATTGACGTGAAGATGATGTTTTCTGGATTCAATTACGCAAAAAGTCGTCCAGATCTTTTAGGCACCTACGCAATCGACATAATCGCAATGGTGCTGGCTTTCCCAAATGCATTGTTTCCGTTTATGGCTGTTGAATTTAATGCGCCTTGGGCATTAGGACTTCTTTACGCATCAATGTCGGTAGGTGCATTAATCGCATCAGCAACTTCTGGCTGGACATCAAGGATTCATCACCATGGCCGGGCAGTAGTCATTGCAGCAACAGTCTGGGGATTAGCAATGGGATTCACTGGTCTCGCGCCAAATATTTATTTTGTACTACTTGGATTGCTAGTTGCTGGGTGCGCAGACATGATCAGTGGACTTTTCCGAATGCTAATTTGGAACACCACAATTCCACTTTCAATGCGTGGAAGACTTGGTGGAATTGAAATGTTGTCTTACAGCATTGGGCCGCAACTTGGCCAAATCCGATCAAATTTCGCTGCGCAAGTGTTTTCGCTCCGCGTGTCGCTAATTTCTGGAGGATTTATTTGTGCCGCTGGATCAGTAGCTGTTGGTCGCGGATTGAGGCAATTGTGGAGTTTTGATATTCGCACTAACGAATACGCTATTTCAGAGAGAATTGCACGTGGTGAAGTTGAATAATTATTAGTTTTCCACAGAAATTTACTCACAAATCAGCCCGCATGCCAATTTATTCCACAAAATTCAAAATCAACTCTTTAATGCAAAAACAACTTTATTTATGATGATCTAGCATTGTTTTTGCGAACTTATCGCAGTCTTTTTAAAGAAAATAGAGTCGCTTGCATTACCACTATAAAAAAGTTTTTTCATGAAAGACACAAAAATACTTTGCTAATTGGCAAAAATGTGCAAGCGTTTGCCACTAGATGCCAAAAAGAATTGGTATCACGATTCAGGGAGGCAAAGTGGCGGCTGCCAAAAAATCCGCAAAGAAGGCTCCGGCTAAAAAAGCTGGCGCTAAAAAAGTAGCTAAGAGAGCTACTAAGAAAGCTGCACCTAAAAAGGCTGCTAAGAAAGCACGTAAGACTGCTAAGAAAGCTGCTCCTAAAAAAGCTGCTAAAAAAGCACGTAAGACTGCTAAGAAAGCTGCTCCAAAGAAAGCTGCTAAAAAAGCACGTAAGACTGCTAAGAAAGCTGCTCCAAAGAAAGCTGCTAAGAAAGCACGTAAGACTGCTAAGAAAGCTGCTCCTAAGAAAGCTGCTAAAAAAGCACGTAAGACTGCTAAGAAAGCTGCTCCAAAGAAAGCTGCTAAAAAAGCACGTAAGACTGCTAAGAAAGCTGCTCCTAAGAAAGCT
>JBIISC010000051.1:0-5622 GCA_044341215.1 Candidatus Nanopelagicales bacterium
GCTTGGTCAGGCATGGTTCTAGCAAAATTTGATGATCGTCGAATTGCGACTGGAACTTCAGCAACTTTCGAATTTGACCTCTATTCACCGGAAGCAGCTGCAGTTAGTGTTCTGCTCAAGGTTGAAGCTGCTGATGCAAACATCAACAAGGAAATTTCATTTGATGCAGCACCAGGTTGGAACCGCTACACCCAGACAATTTCTGATCTGAATGCAGATGTTGACTATGTGACTCTTGTCTTGATTCCAAACTTTGGAACTGCCGCTGGAGGAACAGTCGCCGTTAACGGTCAGGTTTATGCAATTGACAACGTTGGATTCAACGGAGCTGAACTTCCTGCACTTCCTGAATTCGCTCCTGTTAAGACCAAGAATCCAACAATCACAGGTACAGCAAAGGTTGGAAAGAAGCTAACTGCTAATGGATTCATCTCATCATGGGAAGGCGAACCAACTCTCGCTTACCAATGGTTTGCTTGCACAAAGAAAGGCACTAACAACCCTTCAGTTAAGCCAGCCGATTGCAAAACAATCAGCGGTGCAAGTGCAACGAAACTAACTCTGAAGAAAGCCCAAAAGGGTAAATTCATCCGCGTTCGCGTTACTGCAACCAACGATGCAGGTTCAACTGCAGTGTTCAGTGACTCAACAAAGGTGAAGGTCTCCTAAGTTCGTTTCTCTCTCATAGCGAAAAGTCCCTCGGGGTAACCCGGGGGACTTTTCACTTAATCCCAAACAAGTTGGAATAGGTAAAAATGAAACTAAGAATTATCTCGGTGCTAATCGCTCTTGTTGCAAGTGCAGCGGCTATTCCATCTATTGCCTTGGCTCCTTATGCTGCCAAACTAAAAGCCCCAGTAATTTTAAGTGTCACAGCTCCCTCTCATGATCGAATCATTGTTAAATACAAGAAAGACACTGCACGAGCAAAACAAATTCGTTCAATCAAGTACTCCACTGACGGTTCAACATGGACTAAGTCCTTTAAGAGTCCGATCAAGATTCTTGGGCTCAGCGCAGAAACCACTTATCAAGTCCAGCTGAAGCAAACTTCTAAGGACTATCGAGTAAAGACCATAAAGCGCACTATTACTACACCGGCTCAACCTGAGTCTGAAATACTTCCTGAACTTTCTGGATTTAGTGTTGGAACAAGGATTTGGGCAGATGAATTCAACTCTGGCAACACAATTAATACTGGAAGATGGACCGCACGCTATTGCGGCCATTCCGGCGCTAACGGCGGCGGCACATGCCACAACAATGAGTCTCAGTACTACATCCCTGAAGCCATCACAATTGAAGACGGCAATGCCGTAATCACAACAAACCGGGTCAACTCAGCACCGCCATCTCCAGCTACCTGTTTGGGCGCAAATTGCAATTTCACTAGCGGTCGTTTTGATACTCAAGGAAAAGTTTCTTTCCAATACGGATACATCGAAACTCGAATGAAGATGCCACAAGGA
The DNA here is from genome assembly GCA_044341215.1 of Candidatus Nanopelagicales bacterium. GTDB lineage: Bacteria > Actinomycetota > Actinomycetes > S36-B12 > UBA5976 > JAFMIT01. The sequence continues at coordinate 1,470 of JBIISC010000051.1, forward strand.
GATGGAAACTGGCCAGCATTCTGGATGCTTGGAACAGACATCGTTGATGTGAGCTGGCCTCGATCTGGCGAAATGGATATTGCAGAACAAGGCGGTAACGCGCCAACTCGAAATTCAGCAGCTCTTCATTACCCTGATAACGGTGGTGGGCATCTCTACGAATATGGGGAGACTTTTAAGGGATTCAACTTCTACCAAGACTTCCACACCTTTGGTTTAGCTTGGACGCCAGATCAGATGACTCTTTTTGTTGATCGAGTTGCATTCTGGACAATCAACAGAGATGGCATTCGAAGCGATAACTGGCCAGGTAATAAGCCTTACTTCTTAATCTTGAACAACGCTGTCGGTCCAATCGGTGGTGGCTTTGGTGGTTTATGGGGTAACTGGACTACTTCCAAGACTTATATCGATTACGTCCGGGTTTACAAACTTGATGGCTACGGAACTGTAAACGATTAGCTTGCGCTAGTTAGCTGTGCTTCAAGACTTTCTGATCCTAGATGCAAATAGTTTTTACGTAGTTGTCGACTGAATTATTTTTCTAAGCGGTCAATCTCACGACGGCCTGGATTAAACGTATTGATGATGTCGTCATCTGGATAACCCATTGAGATTGCCGTAATAAATTTATAACCCTCAGGAATGTCGAATTCGGCTCTTACTGGGCCCGCCCAGGTCGCTATCGCTCCTTGCGCGCATGTACCAATGCCGTTGACTAATGCTGAGAGCATGAGGGTTTGTTCCATTAACCCTGCATCCTGTGCCGCGAATTGTTTCAGACCATCATGTACGAAAACAAAAATCACAGTTGGTGCACCAAAAAACTCAAAGTTGCGGCGCCATTGCGCATCTCTTCCTTTGCGATCTCCCCGTTCAATTCCGAGTAAAGAGTAAAGCTCAAACCCAGTCTTTCGGCGATATGGCACTAGCACTTCTGGATAAGGAAGAGTTGTCCGATAGTCCCAACTCGGTTTACCTTTTCCAGTCAGATACATCTTGATGATCGCCCATTTTCTTCCATGTTGTGCAGGAATGGATTGGTCAAAAAGTTCTAGATACTCTTTTGATAAACGCTTAGTTACTTCACCACTCGCAATGGCCAAGAAGTAAGGCTGGGTATTGGTCCAACTTGGCGCCCATTTCGCATCCGCAAGGATGCGATCGAGCACATCTGTAGGAATTGGATCGCTCTTGAAACTACGAATACTGCGCCGGGTTCGAATGAAGTCTGAGAACTCTTCGGGGCTGATGTTGTGGGTCACGAGTCAAGGGTATTGAGGCAGCACCGATTCTGCATAGAACTAGAAGTTTCATTTAGCTTTGCTTTTTTCGCAAATGAGACAAGCGGACTGCCCGGCTTTAGCGAAAGCAAGACTTGTAAAAAACACCTAGAGTTGAGCCATGCCAAAACGTCTAATTATTGTTTCCTTACTCTCAATATTGGCCCTAGCAACTTTCATCTCCCCTGCAATTGCAAAAGACGCAATTACAAAAGAAATTATGGTCCAAGGTGGTCCAATCTCGAGTACGGACAAAAATCCAGTCAATATAGATGCAAAGATCTATCTTCCGGAAGTGACCCCGGCACCAGCAGTGATTTTGGCTCATGGTTTTGGTGGTAGCAAAGAGAGTGTTCATTCACAAGCAGAAATGCTGCAGAGCAATGGTTATGTAGTTCTGACTTTTTCAGCTCGTGGATTTGGTAAAACCATTGCTCAGATAAGTATGAATTCTCCCAAATTTGAAATCGCTGATGGAATTGCATTGGTCGATTACCTTTCTGAGAGAAAAGAAGTAACGAAAAACGATTCTGGTGATCCTGTTATTGGTGTTGCAGGCGGAAGTTATGGTGGAGCATTTTCACTACTACTAGCTGGTTACGACCAAAGAGTCGATGCTCTAGCTTCCGACATAACTTGGAACGATTTAGAGAGCGCACTTTTCAACCAATCGGGGAATTTGGATATTCCTGGAGTGTTCAAAGAAATGTGGACCGGTTACTTTTTCAGTGTGGGAATGGCAACGCCACCAAAACTGGTAAATGAATGTGGAAGATTCAGCATTGCTTGGTGTCTTGCATATCAGGAAGCAACATCCGGATTTTCACTTAGTGCTCAGTCAAAGCTCTTGATGTCTCAGTCCTCACCAGCTTCAATAACAAATAAAATAGAGATTCCATCGCTGCTCATGGTTGGCCAAGCGGACTCACTATTTCCTTTTGATCAAACTTTAAGAACTGCAAATCAAATCCAAGCGGCTAATTCGAAAACGCCAGTCAAACTCATTTGGCATGCTGGTGGACATGATGGCGGGGTCAATGAAACCGACAGATTGAATGCTGCAATTCTTAATTGGTTTAATGCTTTTCTTATGGAATCAGAGAAAGCTCAAACTGGGTTTGAAGTTAGCCGGGTGCAAGGTGCGGTGGTTGGAAACAATGCAAATGCAACCATTGAATTGTTGCGCTCACCTAAGATTCCTAACTTTGATTCATTCTCGAAACTGACTTTGTCTGGCAAGGCCCAAAAGGTTATTGCACCTTCCGGTGGAGTTCCTGCAAACATCACAATTGTGCCAGGCCTTGGCAGCGCGGCAAGTCTGCTTGGCAGAATATTGCCAAATCAAGGTGCGACATTTGAATCAAAAGTTGTGGACTCGGATATAAATCTAGTTGGCGCTAGCGAAGTCTTACTTCGAATCTCATCTGAAAGGCCCGCGGCAGAAGCAGTTTTCTTTGCGAGCTTAAGAATTATTCGAGATGGTGGCCGCTCGGTTTTTCCTAACGGTTTGGTCAGCGCTTTCAGAATTGAAAATGTTGGCATGACAGCTCAAGAAGTCGAAGTTTCTTTGCCGGCTATTAATTTGGAACTAAATCCTGGAGATAAAATCCAACTAGTTATTACAACCACCGATTCTGCTTATCGACTTCCGAATCTTTCTAACACTTACACAATCGATTTAGTCTCAAATGAGCTCCTGATGCCAACGGTTGAAATGCGATTGGTAAATACCCAAGTATCTGGAATTGTTTGGTTCTTAGGCTCGTTGCTAGTTGTTTTGCTGATCGCCCTATTGGTGTTTTTCAAACGGCCAAAGAAATCAACGGACCTATTCCGAAACGAACTTATAGATATTCCAGTTCGCATTGAAAATTTGGTCAAGGAATTCAAAGGTGGCTTCAGAGCAGTCGATTCAGTTACGTGGGAAGTGCCAGTTGGCAAAGTCGTTGGATTGCTAGGTCCAAACGGCGCGGGCAAAACCACCACTATGCGCATGATTATGGGTTTGATTAAGCCCACAAATGGCGACGTGTTTGTGTTTGGGCATCGCATAAGTAGCGGTTCTGCTGCGCTATCAAATATTGGTGCGCTAGTTGAAGGAGCCGGCTTTTTGCCGCACCTATCTGGGCGCGAAAATCTAGAACTCTTTTGGCGCGCAAGCGGACGAACTGGTGAACCAAAGTTTGAGGATGTTCTTAAAATCGCAGATCTCGGTACTGCAGTTGAGCGAAAAGTTAGAACCTACTCCCAAGGCATGCGGCAACGTTTAGGTATTGCACAAGCGATGCTCGGAATGCCAAAGCTTTTGTTGCTTGACGAACCGACAAATGGCCTAGACCCACCGCAGATCAGAGAGATGCGCGATGTACTTCACAAGTACGCCGAAACTGGTAGAACGGTTGTGGTTTCTTCCCACATGCTTAGTGAAGTTGAACAAACTTGTTCGCATGTGATTGTGATGCATCGAGGAAAACTAATCACAATGGGCGAAGTAAAAGTACTTTTATCAAGTAAAAAGAATATGCGATTGGAAGATTTCTTCTTGGACGCTGTTGGAGATGACTTGACGATTGGTAAGAAATCATGATGGACAACTACCGCGCAAATCACACATTACCTTTTAGAGTTGAATTAAAAAGGCAGATTCGTCGCCGTCGCACTCTGGTGGCCTACGTCCTGATGATTGCATTGCCTTTGATTGTGGTGGCTGCAGTGAAGTTTGGACCATCCTCTGGCGGCGGCTCTGACTCAAGTAGCAACTTCGGCAGCGGAAGTGCGAACTTGATTGGGTTAGCCACAAATGGCGCATTCAATTTCACACTCGTCATGTTGTTATTTGGTTCTGGATTCCTACTAACAACTGTCTTCGC
>JBIISC010000052.1:0-5536 GCA_044341215.1 Candidatus Nanopelagicales bacterium
GCTGATGGAACTAACGGAACTGATGGCGCTGATGGCGCTGCAGGTGCTGATGGAACTAACGGAACTGATGGCGCTGATGGCGCTGCAGGTGCTGATGGAACTAACGGAACTGATGGCGCTGATGGCATCGGACTGACCGATGCAAGTGCTGGACAGCCATGCACTGCGACTGTGGGCGAAACAGCTCATACCGGCGAATACCAATGGTTATTCATGGGAACTGGCAATTACATCATGGTTTGCCACGAAATAATCGTGCCGTAGGAGCATTTAGTAAATAAAAATAGTGATGTGATCCCGAATCAGAAAGATTCGGGATCACATCAATTTAATACGTAAGCAAAAGGACAATTATGGCAACCGCAAAAAAATCAGCACCGACAATCACTCTGTATAAATTTAGTTTGGCTGTTAGTTTAGTTTTGAGTTTATTGGTCTTATCTTTTAAAAAGTATTTCCTGTTCATTCCAAATTTTGGATTAAATAGCTTCGCGTTGCCTCTTTTACAGATATTTTCTGGCATAGGTTGGATTGTTCTTATCTTGTTCCCACCAATTTATTTCAGATACATCAATTCCAAAATTGATAAAAAGTTTCTTTTAATTTCAATTTTGATTTGGCCAGTTGCAACTTTCCTAATTAAAATTGCTTTGTTTGTACAAACAGGCAGTTGGTTCTTATCATATTTGTCTGCATACCCGATATTCATATTTATGGAAATTCTTGCTCCTGCCATCTACATCTGGATATATAGGAACATTAAGTAATTCTTTAGGTTAAAACGAACTCGGTACAGCCGTTTGATGAATCAGATACATATTCTGATAGACAAGTCTCATGGATTCTTTGTTCCCAGGTGCTGGCACGGTTATTAATGTGTTTGCGATTATTGGTGGGTCAATTATTGGTGGGTTTTTAGGTCATCGGTTTAAAGAGCGGATGCGAGAGCTAGTTACTGATTCGCTCGGGCTGGTAACAATTGTGGTTGGGTTTATGTCCGCCTGGGTGGTTGGCTCAGTTGCGTTGTCTGATGCGGTGGGGGAAGGTTTCCCGCTCTTAGTTGTACTAGGTGCACTTTTGTTGGGCGCGATAACTGGCACACTTTTAAAGATCACAGAAAAGTTCGATTCAATCGGCACTTTTCTAAATCAGCGTTTGAGTGGCAAGTCTTCTGATTCAAGCCGCTTTATTGAAGGATTCGTTTCAGCCTCTTTGTTGTTTGTGGTGGGGCCGCTGGCCATCATGGGTGGCATTTCTGATGGTCTGGGTACTGGAGTTGACCAGCTTCTGCTTAAGAGCTCGCTCGACTTCTTTGCTGCTATGGCCTTTGCAGCGTCCTTTGGCTCGCTTGGGGTGGCAAGTTCAGCTTTGAGTGTTGGCGTCTATCAGGGGTTTTTCACCCTGATTGGGGTTGGCCTTGGGTCTGCTATTAGTAGTGCCCAGATTGATGCCCTTACAGCGACCGGTGGAATGCTGCTGATTGGTGTGGGGTTGAGGCTTCTGAATATCCGCCAAATCCGTGTTGCAGATTTGTTACCAGCCTTACTTTTCGCACCGCTATTAGTCCTAGTCATGGCTAGTTTGCACAGTTAGGCTACGGCGCACCTTGAGCGGCATGGAGGCTGACCTGTGAGTCGAGCAATCGGCAAAGTTTTGACTGTGCTGCTGTTTATTTTGATGCTGAGTCCGATCTCTGTGGCTCAAGCTGATGAGACAGCAGTAATCAGTGGGCAAATCTTCGACTTAAAAGGAAAACCGATCGCGGGTGTTGAACTCACCATCGCTGGTCCAAATTCCCAAGAACTTGTTATTACAACCGTGTCAACAGATGCTTCTGGAAATTGGTCGTACAGCCCGACCGTTGCTGGCCAATTTTTCATCACGATTAATCCAGAAACTCTTCCGAGTGGGGTTGCTCTAACCGAGCCGGACAAGACAACCAAGTCTGTTGTTCTGTTTGCGTTGACTAAGAGTCCACCGCCAGTTCAGTTCTTAACTGGCATCGGACCTGAACGATCTTCACAACTTGACGTAGCGATTCAGTTAACCGTAGATGGATTCATCCTGAGCGTGATGATTGCACTAGCTGCCCTCGGTTTGAGTTTAATTTTCGGTACAACTGGTTTAACAAACTTTGCACATGGTGAAATCATCACAATGGGTGGACTTGGAACTTACATGTTTAACAACTGGTTTGGGATTCACGTAATTCCAGCCGGCATTTTGGCGGTTGCATTGACTGTTCTGCTTTCTGGCTGGGCGCAAGATCGATACATTTGGAAAAAACTTCGCAAACGCGGCACAGGTTTGATTGCGATGCTAGTAGTTTCAATTGGGTTGGGGCTCTTGGTTCGGTATATGTATCTCTACATCTTTGGTGGAAATAAAGAGCAATACTCACAATATGCAGGTCAACCTGGTTGGCAGTTTGGACCACTGAGCCTTACCCCGAAAGCAACCATTTCAGTTGTAATTGGCTTGATTTTGTTGGCAGCAGCAATTGCTTGGCTACTGAAATCAACAATGGGTAAAGCTTCTCGCGCAGTTGCAGACAATCCAGCTCTTGCATCAGCAAGTGGCATCAATGTCGAACAAGTTATCCAACGAGTTTGGATTCTTGGCGCATTACTTGCTGGTTATTCAGGGGTGATGATGGGCTTGAACCAAGGTGTCCAGTTCTTGATGGGAAGTGACGTTCTGTTGCTCATCTTCGCTGCAGTAACACTTGGTGGTCTCGGAACTGCTTACGGCGCACTCGTTGGAAGTTTCGTCGTTGGAATGTTTATTCAACTTTCAACCCTCGTTGTGCCAACCGAATTAAAATTCGTTGGCGCTCTAGTTGTGTTGATCTTGGTGTTGTTGATTCGACCACAAGGCATCATGGGACGTAAAGAGCGGATTGGTTAATCATGGATTTTCTTTTCATTGTTCAGCAGTCGCTCAGTAGCGCAATAGGCGTTAACGCAATCATGTTTGCGCTAGCTGCAATTGGCTTAAACATTCACTTCGGTTACACCGGCTTGTTGAACTTCGGTCAAGCAGGCTTTATGGCTGTGGGCGCTTACACAGTTGGAGTTCTCGTAGTCTCGTTCAACGTGTCCATCTGGCTCGCGCTCCTTGCGGGAATTGTGGTTTCAATTCTGCTTTCCCTTTTGCTTGGCATACCAACACTTCGCCTGCGTGCGGACTACTTGGCGATTGTGACTATTGCGAGTGCTGAAATTATTCGACGGATTGCCCGCTCAGTAACTTTCAAGGACATCTTTGGTGGATCTGATGGAATCACCGGAAAGTTTGGTGCAGATTTCTATGCGCTAAACCCTTTCCCATCAGGTCTAGAAACCCCAGTCCTTCGATTCACTCCGCAAGATCTTTGGGTTGTCATTGTTGGATGGTCACTTGTCGCGTTGTTCACGGTTTTCACATTCTTGATTATGCGCTCTCCATGGGGTCGAGTGATCAAAGCAATTCGAGAAGATGAAGATGCGGTTCGTTCCCTTGGTAAGAGTGTTTACTACTACAAGATGGAATCTTTGATTCTTGGCGGTATCGCAGGAACATTCGCAGGTTTCGTATACGCGATCTCCCGTCAAAGTGTGCAGCCAGACAACTACTCAACTGCACTTACCTTCTTTGCGTATGCAGTTGTAATTCTCGGTGGTGCAGCTCGAGTAATGGGACCAATCGTGGGTTCAATTATTTTTTGGTTCCTTCTTGTTTTCGTCGAACAAGTTTTGCGTCAAGCCGTTAATGCTGACTTGATTCCAGACTGGTTAATGAATCCAAACCAAGTAGGTCAAGTGCGATTCATGCTCGTAGGTTTGAGTTTGATGTTGCTAATGATTTTCCGACCACAAGGAATCTTTGGCGATAAGAAGGAGTTGGCTCTCGATGCACGCGCATAACGAAAATTCAGATGCAACTCCGCGCAAAGATGCGGCAACAAAAGCTTTGGTAAATGTTGAATGCAAGCCAGGTTCTGCAAAACCAGATCCGATTTTGATTGCGGACAATATCGTTCGCCAGTTCGGTGGCCTTACAGCTGTTGATGTTGATCACGTTGAAATTCAACGTGGTGCGATTACTGCACTGATCGGACCTAATGGTGCAGGTAAAACTACTTTCTTCAATTTGCTAACCGGTTTCGACCAACCAAACTCTGGTGACTGGACTTTGAATGGTAAGTCGCTAAAAGGGGTTGCGCCACACAAAGTTTCTCGCCTGGGAATGGTGCGCACTTTCCAATTGACTAAAGCACTTTTTCGTTTGTCGGTCCTAGACAACATGCGTCTTGGCGCACGCGACCAAATTGGTGAAGGAATCTTCCGCTCACTGCTTCCATTCCTATGGAAAAAGGAAGAAGCCGAAATCACCGAGCGTTCACGTGAATTGTTAACTCGATTCAAGATGATCGAGAAGCAAGATGACTTCGCGGCTGCTCTTTCGGGAGGCCAACGCAAACTGCTTGAAATGGCGCGCGCTTTGATGACCAATCCAGAACTTGTGATGCTTGACGAACCAATGGCAGGCGTCAACCCAGCTTTGACCCAATCACTACTAGGGCACATCAAAGATTTACGCGAACAAGGTATGACAGTTTTGTTCGTTGAACACAACATGGATATGGTTCGAGACATCTCAGACTGGGTCATCGTTATGGCTCAAGGCAAGATTGTTGCTGAAGGTCCACCAGATGTTGTGATGAGCGATCTAGCGGTTATTGATGCATACCTTGGCGCGCACCATGATGTTTCACTAGATAAAGGGGAGTAGAGATGAGCAATTCTGAAGCTGCAGCAAATGCTCTAATTCGCGCTGACAATTTGGTCGCTGGCTATTTCACTGGCGTAAACATTTTGAATGGTTGCGACCTCTATGCCAACCGCGGCGAACTTGTTGGCATCATCGGACCAAACGGTGCTGGCAAATCAACTTTACTAAAAGCAATGTTTGGTTTGGTAAAAGTTTGGAGCGGAACAGTCACACTTGATGGCGAAGAAGTTGTCGGTCTTCGTGCGGATCAACTTGTCCGCCGTGGGATTGGTTTTGTTCCGCAGAACAACAATGTTTTCCCATCCCTTACAATTTTAGAAAACCTAGAAATGGGTGCAATTCAAAAGCAAGACGGATTCAAAGATCGCTTTGATTTCGTAACCACACTTTTCCCAACCTTAGGTGAGCGCCGCAATCAACGCGCTGGTTCGCTGTCCGGCGGTGAGCGCCAAATGGTTGCTATGAGCCGCGCATTGATGATGAATCCAGAAGTTCTGCTTTTGGACGAACCGAGCGCAGGTCTTTCACCAGCGCTTCAGGACGAAGTATTCGTAAACGTTCGCAACATCAACAAAGCTGGCGTAACTGTAATCATGGTTGAACAAAACGCACGTCGTTGTTTGCAAATTGTTGATCGCGGATACGTTCTCGACCAAGGTAAGAATGCATACACCGGTACTGGTCGCGAACTTGCAAACGATCCACACGTGATTGAGTTGTATCTCGGTACGCTTGCCAAAGTTAAGTAACTTGTTTAATACTT
>JBIISC010000018.1:0-19078 GCA_044341215.1 Candidatus Nanopelagicales bacterium
TTAATTGGCTAAATTGAGATCAGTTTTGTCAGAAATGATTCCAAAAGAAATAACAAAATGAGGCGGGAATTTGTCCCGCTTCGCTCAATTTTAAGAAGAGTCGCCTATAAGCCGGAGATACTGCTGCAACTAGCTTGCGTAATGTGAGTTATCCATGGACTTCTTTGGCAGGGAGAATGTAATTACTAAGAAGATCGAGACCATGCCAACTTGCAGTAATAAGGCATTTCTAAATCCCTTATCAATGTGACCGCTGGCCACTTGATTATAGAACTATGAAAAAACGAATTTAATTGAATTTGCGAGCAGAATTTGCGAATGAGAAATTCCTAAAGGCTCAACTTCTTTTCCGTCTATGGAAACCGTCGAAAGAAAGTCTCCAGAACCACTTCTAGATATCACTAACTCTTGTCGACCCGGTACTCGGATTCGCGCTTGAGAGGCCAGCGGAATCCCTGCTACATATGTGGCAGAAGCTGGTTGGACCGGATAAAAACCTAAGGTGGCAAAAACATACCAAGCGCTTAATTGTCCGGCGTCTTCATTGCCTAAAATCCCATCTGGTTTATCGCTATAGAAATCATCGGCAATTTGTCGCACTAGCTGATGCCCAATATCTGGTCTGTCTGTGTAGGAATAGAGCCAAGCGATGTGGTGGCTGGGTTCATTTCCATGAGCGTATTGGCCGATCATCGCTTCCTGCCCTAGGTATGCAGCTCCTTCTGTGGTAGGCAAATCAAAGAAGAACTGATTTAGCATTTCCTTAAATGGTTCTGGACCACCCATGATCTCAATTAAGCCATAGGGATCGAAAAGCCCAGGCGTTAGAGTGAATTGCCAGGCGTTACCTTCTGTGTAGTCGCCTGGATTATTCAGAGGCGACGTTGGTTTTAATGGATCGAATGGAGTTCTCCAGGCACCGGAGCTATCTCGACCACGAGCTAATTTAGTTTCAGGATCAATTAGGTTTCGCCAGCTCGATGCCCGATTTGCGAAGGTCTCTGCGGTCTTTAAGTCGTGCAAACTTCTAGCCATTCGAGCCACTGCATCATCGCCAATTCCCGCCTCAAGAGTCCGAGATACAGATTCACCTTCAACTTGGTCAAACGGATAAAACCCATAATTCTCGAATATGCTCCATTGGGAGAGGCCGCCATCAACCGTTGAGGTTTGAATCATTGCGTTGAGTGCTCGATAGCCGTCGAACCCTCGAAACCCTTTAGCCCAAGCGTCGGCCAAAATGGGCAAAGCTGGTTCACCGATCATGGTGCCTGTTTCTCCACCCCAGATTGTCCAGATTGGCAGACGCCCAAACTCATCGAAATGATCTAGCAAACTATTCATAAAGTCGTTCACTCGTTCAGGAACCAAAATTGTGTAAAGCGGCATTGCTGCTCGAAAACCATCCCACAATGAAAAAGTGGAATATCGCAGCCCGGTATCACAGGATTGTATTAATCCATTTGGCCCCCGCCACCTGCCATCTAAATCAGAGATAACTGAAGGGTGTAAAAATGCGTGATACAAAGCTGTTGCAAAGATTCGCTGTTGATCAGCTGGAGCTTCGATTGATACTCGCCCTAGAAGTTCTTCCCATTCCGATTCAGATTCGGAAACGACTTGGTCAAAATCCCAATCCGCTATTTCACCGCGATTGAGAATTGCACCATCTATATCTGTATTTGATAGACCAATCTTTACCTGTAGTGTTTTTTCATCTCCCAAATCAAATGCCAATAGGAATCTTGGGGCTAAAGATTGTGAAGGTAGAGCAACACGTTCAACTACGTGATGGTCAAACTCAACCGAAAAGGCAACGGTCCTAGTCGTCCAGTTTTTACGAACCGACACTCCATTAAAGCCAAATGGAGTCTCGAATGTGCTGTTTGAAAGAACTGTCTGCTGATCAGTTAAAAAAGTTAGGCCATGCTGTAAGTCAGCTAAGACCCAAACCAAACCACCATGTTCAAAGTGATACCTATGGAATGCTGTGCGAATACTTGAAGTTAGCTCAACTTGAACCGCATTCTCGATCAGATTCACACTGTAATAGCCAATTTTGGCCGTTTCACTTTCCTTTTCGTAATGACTAGATAAATCTTCTCGTCGAATCTGACTGGGTTGAAGCAAGATATCACCGAGTTCTGGAATTCCTGTTCCGCTGGCCCGGTTCTGCGAAAAGCCACAAATCAATGGTGCTTGATATTGATACCCCGATGTATAGGCCCATCCGCCGCCGACATTGTCTGGGCCAGGCTGAACCATTCCAAACGGTCGACTGGGGCCGGGAAATGTGTGACCAGTTCCGTCGGTCCCAATAAATGGATCTACTCGATCTATAGCCCGTCCCATGTTTAACTCATAACTCTAAAGCCATCGCGAATTGCATGCATATTCCCTTACTTGTTCACATTTTTGACAGGCTGAAAGTATAAAAATGAGTGAATGAAGACAGGAACCATTTATGTTGACTTTCTATATTGACTTTAACACTAAACTTTTGAAAGTCTCTGGAACTACCGAATATGGATGTTTGTGGTAGGTGATTTCACTAGATTCAATCTCCCAATCGAACTTCGTTTCCAAAAGGGTTTTGAGAAATACCCGCGCCTCTACTTCGGTGACGTGATTACCCAAACAGGTATGCGGTCCAAAGCCGAAACTCAAGTGCCGGTTTTTATCTCTCTCCAGGTTTACCACAAAGGGATTCTCAAAAATTGAATCATCGAAATTTGCGGAAATAAAACTAATGCCCACATATCGATCATCGGGCAATTCTTTATTTGAAGACTCGGGTGTTGTAGTCCGAGCCATTTGTGGAAGTGGAGTTAAAAAACGCAAGAATTCTTGGATGGCATTTGGAATTAATTCTTGATGAACGCGAATTCGAGACAAATCATCAGGATGATTTGCAAAATGCCAAAGCATTCCTGAAAATAGTTTTACAACAGTGTCTCGACCGCCTGCGAGCATTACACCAGCTATTCCACGAAATTCCTTTTCGGAAATGACTTTGCCTTGTATTTCAAGACGGGCTATTTCGGACCAGATGTCTGAAGCCGGGTTGGTTAGTGCTTCTACATGTATTCGATCAAGATACTCGTGTAAAACACGTCCGTCGCGAGTTTCGCTTTCGGCAGTCCACACATCGGGTCCCCAAGAAATCCACTCCTGCACATCTTGTGGCCTTCGGTACAGTGTTCCAAGATTTCTCATTACAAGTGGCAGCACCAAGTTGCTAACTGCATCCTGATTGCAAGAAGCAAAATAATTTCTAAGCAGTTCTTCTGAGTGCGTTTTGAATTCAGGGACAGATTTTTCAACATTAGGTTTTACAAAGTATGGCCCAAGTGCAGTTCTGTAAAGATGATGCTTCGGGGGATCTACTTCGAGAGGCAATTGCCGATAGTCTCTAACATCGGCATCTCCTTGAAGATCAGATGAATAAGTCGTTGTATCGCGCAAAGCGTCTCGCACCGCTTTGTGACCGGTAATAATTCTTTGGTCAGATCCTTCAACTATTGCCATACTCCTAGAATAATTCCACATAAATACGTGAGCAAGGAGAATCATGGATCTACTTAGGGCGGTTGCCGAGTTTCCGCACATAACTCCAGGAAATTTGGCAGGATTTAAGCAAAAAGCTATTCAGCTACTAGAAAATGTTTCAAAGCAGGAGACGGTCTTGCGGTACGACTTATTCTTTAATGCTGATAGCTCAAGGTGCGTAATCCTTGAGGAATACCAATCTCCTGAAGCCGTGATTGAACATGTGAAGACAAATGCCTCACTTTTGGCTGAACTTTCCATTCTTGGCGGGAAAATAGAAGGAAGTATGTTTCCGTCAAATCAGATTGGTGCAGCAATAACTGAGATTCGTGAGCATTGGGACTCAAAAATGCACTATCACTTTGCTGGAAAGTGAATCGCTTCCGAATCGCCCTCAAATCCGGCTTACCGATACCTTTGGCCCGTGTCGAATGAGATAGATACAGCCCAGGGACTCAAGGTCCTTGAAATTAATGGCCTGCGCACTCGGGTTGCCGCTGAAGTGGCAAGTTCAATCAATTCCCACATCTCGATAATGGATGAAGTCAATCCAGAATTGTCCTTTCTCACCGAGTCTTTGAGCCAAATGATGGCAGGCGGTAAGCGACTACGGCCTGCTTTTGCGTATTGGGGTTTTCGGGCTGCTGGCGGCCAGGACTGTGAAGAAATCCTTAAAGCAACTACTGCACTCGAATTCCTTCAGGCCTGTGCACTTATTCACGATGATGTGATGGATGAAAGTGATACTCGTCGCGGAAATCCAAGTTCACACCGACAATTCGAGGCTTTGCATAAACAAAATGGCTGGCTAGGAGACGCAAAACAATTCGGTATCGGTGGTGCAATCTTGCTAGGCGATCTGTGTTTGTCATGGGCGGACGAATTGCTGATGAACTCTGGTTTTGAGAATTCTAAGATGAAATCGGCTAAAGATCTTTACGATCTGATGCGAACCGAATTACTTGCTGGGCAATATTTAGATTTACTTGAACAAGCTAAATCAAATGCTTCAATTGACAACATAATGCAAGTAATTACTTATAAGAGTGCGAAATACACAATCGAACGTCCATTGCATATGGGAGCACTTCTTGCCGGTGCAGATTCCCGTACCGTTCAAACTTTGTCTGACTATGGGCTTCCACTAGGGATTGCATTCCAGTTGCGTGACGACATTCTTGGCGTTTTTGGTGACGAAAAAGTTACTGGCAAACCAGCTGGCGATGACTTGCGTGAAGGCAAGCGAACTGTTCTAGTGGCCACCGCGCTTTCCAAAACCAGTGGCGCTGATCATGAACTGCTAAAGAATTCACTAGGTGATAAGAACCTGTCAGCTGAAACTATTAGCAAATTGCAAGACATCCTCAACAAATCTGGTGCTGTTGATGAAGTGGAACAGATAATTGAGAAAAACCGCACAATCGCACTTGAAGCAATTAATCGAGAATATATAGATGAAGAAGCCGTGTTTGTTCTATCGAACCTGGCAATAGCTGCTACTGAAAGAAACTTCTAATGGACCTAATGCGTTTCGCCCCTCGCTCCACCCCTCGTAAAGTTGTTGGTAAAACCGATCACGTCGTAATTGTTGGCGCAGGTCTTGCCGGTCTGTCTGCTGCCCTTCGGCTAGCTGGGGCCGGACGCAAAGTGACTTTGCTTGAACGTGAATTGGTGCCAGGTGGACGTGCAGGTTTGATTTCTGACCAAGGATTCCAATTCGATACTGGCCCATCAGTTTTGACTATGCCTGATTTGATTGCCGATGCATTTGATGCAGTTGGCGAAAAAATGAGTGATTGGTTGACACTTAAAGAAGTGAACCCACTTTATAGATCATTCTTCCCAGACGGATCAATTTTGGATGTTCACTCAGATGTCAACAAAATGGCAACTGAAATTGAACGTGTGATTTCTTCCACCGAAGCTGAAGGCTACTTAAAGTATGTTGATTTCGTAGCTGACTTGTACAAGTACGAAATCAAGGATTTTATTGATCGCAATATTGATACTCCTTTTGATTTACTAACCCCAAACCTTGTAAAACTTCTTTCTATTGGTGGATTTAGAAAACTTGCACCAAAAGTAAACGACTACTTAAAAGACCCGCGCACTCAACGTATTTATTCTTTCCAAGCAATGTATGCCGGCTTATCTCCTTATGACGCATTAGCGATTTATGCAGTCATCGCTTACATGGACAGTGTGGCTGGGGTCTACTTCCCTGAAGGTGGAATGCATGCTTTGCCTAGAGCAATGGCCGCTTGTGCCCAAAAGCACGGTGTGGACATTCAATATGGTGTAACCGTTCAGTCAGTTGAGCACTCAAATTCTCGAGCCACTGCAGTTGTAACAACCGATGGCACCCGCATTGAAGCTGATACCTTCATTTTGAATCCCGATTTGCCAGTTGCTTATAGGGATCTGCTTGGAATCAATCCACTATCAGTAAAGCGTTTGAAGTATTCGCCATCTTGCGCTTTGTTACTAGCAGGATCATCACAACGTTATTCAAAGACTGCACATCACAATATTCATTTTGGCAAAGAATGGTCTGGGGTGTTTACTGATTTGATCGATAAAAAGCAGTTCATGTCCGACCCTTCTATTCTTGTAACTAATCCAACTTATTCGGATGCGAGTTTGGCTCCAGACGGTAAACAGATTTATTACGTGCTTTATCCAACCCCGAATCTCGATGCGGATATCGATTGGAAAAAAGAAGGTCCGAAGTACCGCGATTACATGGTCAAGACTTTGGAAGAACGTGGATATAAGAACTTTGGTGACAGTATTGAAGTGGAGCACCTCACTACCCCACTAGATTGGCAAGCTCAAGGTATGGAACGCGGAGCGCCATTCGCCTCTGCACATTCATTCTTGCAAACCGGTCCATTTAGACCTGGAAACCTTTGGGGCGAAAATGTTGTGTTCACAGGTTCAGGAACCCAACCAGGTGTGGGCGTACCAATGGTTTTGATTTCTGGCAGATTGGCTGCCGAGCGAGTTACCGGCGTTGATCAGGCTTACAAGTCTCGAGCTTGGCGCTAACTTGATCACTCGCAAACCATCACTGGGGTTTTTGGTTGCAGGGATTCTGCTGGCAATAAGTTCGATGTCACTTGGTTGGCTAACCCCAAACTTCGACATTGAATCTAATCCTGTGTTCGCGATAATGCGGCTAACGGAGTATGGGCGTCTCATTGGGATTAGTTCGCTTTTTCTTGGCGCGCTCTTATTGACTTTAATGTGGCTAAATATCGAGCATGAAGTACATAGCCCGCGCGAACTCGCACGTTTTGCTCTTTCAGCGAGCGTGCCATCTCTTTTCATGCCGCCATTGTTTTCACGCGATGTTTATTCTTATATCGCTCAAGGGCACTTGCAGCTACGTGGGTTTAATCCTTACGAGGTTGGCGTTGCAAAGTTAGATCAATGGTTCAGATTTGGAATCGATCCAATGTGGGCGGAAACCACAACTCCTTACGGTGCTATTTATCTACAGATAGAAAAGTTCTCAGCCTGGATATCTCAAGATAATCTGTATCTGGGCGTGGTTATTTTGCGAGCCATAAATATTTTGGCTTTCATCGTGACTATCTACGGGCTAAACCGCCTCGCAAAGATTCACAATATCTCCACAAACTTTGCGATCTGGCTAGCAGTATTAAATCCAATCACAATTCTCCATTTAATTAACGCTGTTCACAATGACTCCGTAATGATTGCGGCTCTAGTTTGGGCTTTTGTTTACGCGCACGAAAAAAGATTATTGGTGGCGTCCTTGACCCTAGCTTTTGCTATTGCAATTAAACCAATTGCCCTTATTGCTCTGCCTTTCCTAGCTATTTCTAAAACCCCAGTATTTACCTGGGCTCAGCGCATTAAAGAATGGGCAATCTCTTTTTCAGTGGCAGGTGGCGCATTAGCGATTCTTGGAGCAGTTACCGCAACTGGATTTGGTTGGTTAAACGCCCTTTCCACACCAGGAGAAGTGTTGAATTTGGCTGCACCAATTAGTTTGGTTAGTGAACTTGCTACAAAATCTCTTGATTGGTTTGGTTTTGATTTGGGTCAGAACATCTTCCAGTTAGTTCGATTTGCTGGCTTATTGATCTCAGCAGTTTATGTGGCCAAGTTGGCAATGAACAAAAACGAAATCTCTGGCACCCGCAAAGCCGGATTAGCTTTGGCATGCATGATTTTGCTCAGCCCAGTTGTCTTTCCTTGGTATTTCCTCTGGCCGTTAGCCCTGTTCGCTGCCAGTGGCTTAAAGTCAAAACTAGCTATGCAAATTTCGGTCTACGGAACACTCCTCGTGGTGGCCTATTCCATTGTTGAAGCAGTAGCAGTTCGGGACTCCGCAATCACCAGCCCTGAAATCTTGTTTAGTCTCTTAGTTGTAGTTAGCATATTTTCTGTTATGAAGTTTAAAGAGAATCGCGAAATTTTTGATCTGGAGCAAATGCATGTCTCGTAGAGAGCTATTAGCTGCTGGAATCACTGATCCTGCCTTGCAAGATTCTTTTGAAAAATGTCGCATACTCAATTCCGCCCACGGAAAGACTTACTATCTGGCCACGCTTTTGTTGGCTCCAGAAAAACGGCCATTTGTCCATGCACTCTATGGATTCGCTAGATACGCAGATGAAATTGTTGATGATCTTTCATCAACCCTAACGGGTGAGCAAAAGGCCGAATGGCTAACTTCTTGGAGTGATAAGTTTCTTGAAGATTTTGATTCTGGCACAAGTGAAGATGAGATTTGTAAAGCCACTATTTACACGGCTAAGAAATTCAACATCCCAAAAGCTCACTTTGAAGCATTCATTCACTCAATGAAAATGGACTTAACGACAACCTCATATGAAACCTTTGATGACTTATATGAATACGTCTATGGATCCGCTGCAGTTATTGGATTGCAAATGGTTCCAATCCTTGAACCATCTAGCGAAGACGCCTATAAGTATGCAACCGATCTCGGAATTGCTTTCCAACTTGCAAACTTCATTCGCGATGTTGGCGAAGACTTAGAGCGCGGTCGCATATATCTCCCATTGTCTGAATTGCGTCAATTCGGTGTCACACCACAAACCCTTGAAACGGGCAAAGTCACCGATGACCTGCGCAACGCATTGCGGTTCCAAATTGCAAGAGTGCACGACCTTGAAAAGAGCTCTCGAGCGGGTATTTCGCTCCTAAGTCCTGCCAGCCAGCCTTGTATTAACGCGGCCCGAATTCTCTACTGCCAAATTGCAGATGAGGTGGAGAAGATTGATTTCGACGTCTTCACAAAACGGGCAAAGGTGTCCATGTTTAGAAAGATCACGGTCGCTGGCCGAGCCTGGTTGCAAGCCATTAAGTTGAGATAACGCTTTCGAGGTTACGCTATACCTATGCGTAAATCATTGACAATAATTACCTGTGCATTACTTCTAGCGGCTTGTTCAAACTCATCGGCCGACCCAACATCATCAAACTCTCCAACCAATAGCGGCACCCCAGCACCAATAGTTACCGCTACCGACTTTTTCGATCGCCTAGACAAGGCTCAATCTACTGAACCTGTGGCCAAAGATTCCTACGTAACTTGCTCAAGCGAAAACTTAAATGTCCAATACTTGAATCAAGTAATTTTGCAAGCAGCCGATGTCGATGAAATTTACATGATCGCAACTGCAGCTTGCGTCGAAGGCGATGTTAAGAGTGCAGAGCGGGTTGAAGTGCTTCATTGGAAAGCAGACCTTTCAGCCTGGGCACCAATTGGAACTGTGCGCCTATCCAATGACAATTACATGATTCCTTGGAATACTGAATCTGCTTGCTTTGAAGAAGATGGATCGGTGAAGTGCCCAGTTTTTGTCACTAAAGACAATGGCAAAACTAAAAATGGCACTTTGACTGTAACCCGTCAACGAGATCACTTCTGGGCAGAAATTAATTACTAAAAATTGCCCAAGATTGGTGCAATCAGTACTTTAACAATCATTGCTACTGGGTATGCAACTGCATAACCAAGATTCACCCGCGGATCATCATGTGTTTGGTCGTTGACATATGCCAACACCGCTGGTTGGGTTTGTGAACCTGCCATCACACCTGCAAGTCTTGGTCCGTAAGTCTTTGCAAAATATCTTCCTAGGAAAATAAATGTCAAAGCAGAGGTCGCTGTTGTGGCAAGCCCAATAATCAATAACCGCCAGCCAATCGGGGTGGATATTGCCTCACTCAAAGCATGGCCGGCAGTGGAGCCTGCATATGCCAAGAAAAGCATCATGCCTAAATGGCTAAGTGCACTCGATGCAGTGTGTGGCAGTGACCAAATTATTCGACCGGTCTTGCCCATTCTGCCCATGATTAGACCAATAATTAGTGGGCCAGCTGCCATGCCGAATTCAAAAACTCTGCCACCTGGGATTGGGAAAGGGATTGATCCCAAAATAACGCCAGCGGTTATGCCAGTTGCCAAACTAACTATTGAAAAAGCACTCGCAGCTTTTTCTGAATCACCAAGTAATTTTGCAACTTTGGAAAGACCAAGTTGATTAGCAACCACGCGGACCCGATCACCAATTTGCAAAACAAAATCGTCTTGTGCAAGCAAGTCCACATCACCTCGGCGAATTCGAGTTGCCACTGCACCATATTTTTGACCCAATCTAAGGTCACCTAATGGCCGGCCGGCCACACTTCGATGCGATACTGCGATTCTGCGAAAATCTAGATTGGAGCGATCTAGAGTCAAGGCAACCGAAGATGAATGTCCAACTTGCGAAGTGAATTTCTCAATTGTGGCTCGATCTGCAATTACAGTGACGATGTCGCCACGGACCAATGCATGTTCATCGGTTGCGATGTCGACTACACCTAGATGTCCAGGGCTATCACCGGTCATCACACGTGAGAAACGAACCTTGTCTTCATATTGCTTTGCCAACTCGCCCAACGTTGGCAAACCGTCCACATCCACTCTTATAGTTTCGCCAATCAACTCCGGTGGTTTTGCGGCGAGATCGTCTTCTTGTGGATTTACAGAAACCTGTTTAATCGCAACACTTGCGGCAATTAACATGCCCACAACGCCAAAAAGATATGTAACCGAATAGCCAACAATTGGCGAATTTGCACCAGTGGCGTCCACCCAGATTTCTTGACTAGCAGCTAAAGCAGGTGTGTTAGTTAGTGCACCTGCATATATGCCAGACAAAACAGGTCCATCGATACCAATTAACTTTGAGATTCCTACTAGCACTGCAGCGGCACCAGTTAGGGCCAGCATGATCGTTATCACTACTCGCCCACCGCTGCGCAGTGCGCGGAAGAAGGAAGGACCCGCGCCAATGCCTACTATGTATGCAAAGAGGGCCAAACCGAAGTATCCGACATCTTTAGCAAGTATTAGCCGCTCGTCGTAAGCACTAAAAGCAAGGGCCGCAAACAGCACTCCTGCTGGCCCAAGCGAGATGCCCTTGATCTTGATATTGCCAATGAATGCGCCTAACCCCAATAGCGTGGTTAGAAGAAATAGTGGCTGTTCAACTGCGAGATCGACAAAATAATTCATTATCAGCAAATTTCTGTTTAGAAAATTTAGGTAATCGTTAGTTTAATCCTTCAACAAAACAAAAAGTGGGGCCTGTCGTTAGACAGGCCCCACTTTCAGTTTGTTTATTTAAGAGCAGCCGCTGGTGTTGCCACAACCTTCACAGGCGTAGCAGGAACCTGACGGACGCATCTTGATGCCACATGTGAAGCACAATGGCGCATCACTCACTTTGCCAGTGATTGCTTCAAGCAATTCAGCTGATGAATGAGCATTTTCAGTGTTGATAGTCACAGGAACAGCGACTGGCTTAATGTCTTCTAGTTCCTTAACTACAACTGCAGCGATTTCTTCAGTGCTTGCACTTGGGGTGTCGTAACCTGAAACTTGAGCAGCGCGTTCTTCGGCGGTGAAGATGCCAAGCATTGCGCGCTTTTCAAGTGGTAGGTGATCGAGAGCCAAACGACGGAAGATGTAGTCCATGATGGATTGAGCCATCCGGATATCTGCATCGTCTGTCATGCCAGCTGGTTCGAAACGCATGTTGGTGAACTTAGAAACAAATGCTTCTAGTGGAACACCGAACTGCAATGCGATTGAGATAGCAATCGAGAATGCATCCATCACGCCTGCAAGAGTTGAACCTTGCTTACCTAGCTTCAAGAACACTTCACCAAGTTCGCCAGTTTCATACGAACCTGCGGTTAAGTAACCCTCTGCTCCACCAACTGCGAATGAAACAGTTTGGCTTGCGCGCTTCTTTGGCATCCGGCGACGAATCGGCTGAGCTGCAACAGAAGTTGCAACTGGCTCTTCAGTCTTCTTGGCTTTTGCGTCAGAAAGTGGTTGACCAACCTTGCAGTTGTCGCGGTAGATAGCAAGTGCCTTGACACCCATTTTCCATGCTTGGAAGTAAATTTCTTCAACTTCGTCAACAGATGCATCTTCAGGCATATTTACAGTCTTTGAAATTGCACCTGACAAGAATGGTTGGCAAGCACCCATCATGCGGACGTGACCCATTGGAGAGATCGCACGTTCGCCCATTGCACAATCAAAGATTGCGTAATGTTCTGGCTTCAAACCTGGTGCATCGATAACGTGACCGTTTTGTGCAATGAATTCCACAATCGCTTCAACTGTTTCGTCTGCATATCCAAGCTTATTTAATGCCATTGGAATGGTTTGGTTCACGATCTGCATCGATCCGCCACCAACAAGTTTCTTGAACTTAACTAATGAGAAGTCAGGTTCGATTCCGGTTGTGTCGCAGTCCATCATGAAGCCGATGGTGCCGGTAGGTGCAAGCACAGAAGCCTGTGCGTTACGCCAGCCATTCTTTTCACCAGTCTTGATGCCATCAGCCCAGTTCTTGCTAGCAAGACGTGAGATGTCTGCATCTAATGTTGAAGCAGAGCGAAGTGCATCGCTAGCAGCAGCATGCTTGCGCATTACGCGTTGGTGAGCACTTGCGTTACGTGCGTAACCTTCGTATGCACCAACCACACCTGCAAGTTCAGCAGAACGCTTGTATGCAGTGCCGGTCATCAAAGAAGTGATCGATGCAGCAAGTGCACGGCCACCTTCTGAGTCGTATGGCAAACCAGTTGCCATTAGCAATGCGCCAAGGTTTGCATAACCAATACCTAGCTGACGGTATTTGCGAGTGGTATCACCGATTGGTTCGGTTGGGAAATCTGCGAAGCAGATTGAGATATCCATTGCAGTAATAATGAATTCAACTGACTTAGCAAACTTAACTGCGTCGAATGAACCATCTTCCTTTAGGAACTTCATCAAATTCAATGATGCAAGGTTGCAAGATGAATTGTCCAAGCTCATGTATTCAGAACATGGATTTGAAGCTGTGATGCGTCCAGTTTCTGGGTTGGTGTGCCAATCATTGATGGTTCCGTCGTATTGGATACCTGGATCTGCACAAGCCCATGCTGCTTCACTGAGTTGGCGGAATAGTTTCTTAGCATCCACATGTTCAATGATTTCGCCAGTTGATCGGGCGCGAAGACCGAAGTCTGTGCCGTTTTCTACTGCCTGCATGAATTCATCAGTTACGCGAACAGAGTTGTTTGCGTTTTGGTATTGAACACTGATGATGTCTTTTCCGCCAAGGTCCATGTCGAAGCCAGCATCGCGCAATACGCGAATCTTTTCTTCTTCATTAACTTTAGTTTCGATGAATTCTTCGATATCTGGATGGTCAACATCAAGTACAACCATCTTTGCAGCACGACGGGTTGCGCCACCTGATTTGATGGTTCCAGCTGATGCATCAGCACCACGCATGAAAGAAACTGGACCGCTTGCGGTTCCACCGCTGTGCAGTAGTTCTTTCGATGAGCGGATACGGCTCAAGTTCAAACCAGCGCCTGAACCACCCTTGAAGATCAATCCTTCTTCGCGGTACCAGTTAAGAATTGAATCCATGGTGTCATCTACGCTCAAAATAAAGCATGCGCTTACTTGTTGAGGTGATGTGGTACCAACGTTGAACCAAACTGGTGAGTTGAATGAGAAGACTTGATTCAAAAGCATCCAAGTCAATTCATGTTCAAAAGTGATTGCATCGTCTTCAGTTGTAAAGTAACCGTAATCACGACCGGCTTTGGTGTAAGTAAGAACTACGCGATCGATAAGTTGTTTCAAACTCCATTCGCGTTGATCAGTACCTACTGCACCACGGAAGTACTTAGTGGTGACGATGGTTGATGCGTTTACTGACCAGAAATCTGGATATTCGACTCCCCGTTGTTCGAATACTGTTTCACCAGTCTTCCAGTTTGTCTGCACTACATCGCGTCGTTCCCAAGTGATTTGATCATATGGGTGTTCCCCTGGCTTGCTCCACAGTCTTTCAAGTGAAAGTCCGCTTGATTTTGCTTTCTTAGTCGAGCTGGTTGCTCCACTCACCGTTTCGGTCATCGGTGTTTCCTCTTTCTGATTCGTTTTTCTATTTGTGGGCTTTCGCGTCCAAGGGGAATCGTGCGCGATTGGGAAGTTATTTTGTTGTTGAAAGACTTTCTTCAACATTTTGAGAATCTTGATTTTGTGATGCTCTAAGCACTGCAATTTCACCTTCGAAATCTTCAAGACTTTCGAATGATCTGTAAACAGATGCAAATCTAAGGTAAGCGACTTTGTCTAAGTCACGAAGTGGCGCAAGGATTGCAAGACCAACTTCATTACTTGGAATTTCAGCAACTCCAGCTGCGCGAAGTGAATCTTCAACTTGTTGTGCAAGTAGTGCAAGATCATCATCGCTTACCGGACGACCTTGACATGATTTGCCAACACCAGAAATTACTTTTGCACGGCTAAATGGTTCGACCACTCCGTTGCGTTTAACAACTAGCAACATTGCTGTTTCTACAGTTGAAAAACGTCGGCCACATTCAGGACACTGACGACGACGACGAATTGCGCCACCATCTTCTCCGGTACGTGAATCCACAACTCGGGAATCGTCGTGCTTGCAAAATGGGCAATGCATTCTTTTCCCCTCCCTGTGGGTAACTACTGGTCGTTTCCTGTGGATAACTGCTCAAAACAGCCTGAAATTCAGTCTTTTTTGGCCTTCCACCTGTGGACAATTCTGTGAGAAAACCACACTATGTGGGGTTCTCTAGCAAAATGACCACTAGATGTAGGGGCGTAAGTTAAGACTAAGTTGATTAAAACGCAAGCGAATATCGCTGCGACACGCCGAAAGTCTCAAGAACTAGTTGAGGATAGGCACAATCAGAGCTTGACCAGCATGAATTTGTGCTGAATTTGAGAGTGAATTCAAATCTAGAATGCGATTTATGGTTTCGCGAGGATCTGCACTTGGATCAACGTCAGAAGCAATCTGCCACAGGGTTTGTCCAGCTTCGACAATTTGAATGTGAGTATTTGCGCTCACATCACCGGTAGTAGCCGATGCGTTAGGAGTAAAAGCCGCAAATACAAGGGCCAGCACAGCTAGAACCGTTGCCGTAGTGATAAGCCCTAGGACAAGGCGACCACGCTGGGTTAGAACGGTTCGAGTGCCCACTACCTTGCGGGTAGGAACTGCATACAAATGACTCGAAATCACTGTATTTTCAAGGGTTTTTACAGTTACAGCACTCATTAGTTTCTCCTTGGTGTTACTTAAATATCCGGGGAAGTTCGAACATCTGTACGAAGTAAACCATACAAGTCCGACATCCGCCACGCCAAATCGCACAAATGTTCGGAAATTTTGTTCGAAATGGTCTAGGGTTTGGGCAGTGCCAGCGCGCCGCTCCCCTGCAGTCGCGCGCTAGCACTGGGCGCACCATGAAGGGTGGGTCTGACACTGCAATAGAGGAGAACTTCCATGGCAACCGTCCATACGCTTCCAGACAACCCGAGCCACAACCCAGAGCTGAGTGCTCGACAAGTAATTGTGCTTCAAACAATTATCGATACTGTGGCCGAACAAGGTTTTCCACCAGCAATGCGCGACCTGCTTA
This sequence comes from Candidatus Nanopelagicales bacterium, assembly GCA_044341215.1. GTDB lineage: Bacteria > Actinomycetota > Actinomycetes > S36-B12 > UBA5976 > JAFMIT01. The sequence goes on from JBIISC010000018.1 coordinate 15,586, forward strand.
ATGCTTCCGGACTTTCATCAGTCTCATCTATTGCACACCAACTTTCTGCACTTGAACGTCTGGGTTACATCAAACGCGGCAGCAATAAAGCTCGAGGTATGGAAGTACTTCGTAGTGTTGATGGCAGCGTTTTTGAAACTAGCTCAACTTCCGCAAATAATGATTCTGAAAATTCAGTTTCAATTCCATTGATCGGCCAAATCGCTGCTGGTACTGGTTTAATCGCAGAACAAAATATTGAAAGCACTATGTCACTTCCACGCGAGATGACTGGCTTTGGCGATTTGTTTATGTTGCAAGTTCGCGGTGACTCAATGATTGATGCCGGAATCTTTGATGGTGATTATGTTGTAGTTCGCCAACAAGCAACTGCTAATAATGGTGAAATTGTTGCAGCTCTAATCAACGATGAAGAAGCAACCGTTAAGACATTTAAAAAGCGTGATGGTCAAGTTTGGTTGATTCCACATAATCCAGACTTCGAACCAATTGATGGCAATAACGCCCAGATCATGGGTATTGTCGTAACCGTTATGCGAAAACTTTAAAAAGTTTTACCTAATCTAGCAATTGCAGCAATCGCAACTTCTGGATCTGTAGTTTTCCAAAATGGTGGAAGTGATTGCACCAAAAATCCTGCGTAATTAGCGCTGTTAAGTCTCGAATCTAATACTGCAACCATGCCGCGATCTTTTTGGGTGCGCAATAAACGGCCAGCTCCCTGCGCTAGCAATAGAGCAGCTCGTGGAACCGCGATAGATCTAAATCCACTGCCACCACTTCTATCAATTCGTTGCTGTCTAGCAGCCACTAGCGGGTCGTCAGGACGTGGGAAAGGAATTCGGTCGATGATTACAAGAGAACAAGACTCTCCTGGCACATCCACTCCCTGCCACAGCGAAATGGTGCCGAGCAAGACACTTGTAGTGTCAGCAGAAAATCTCTTTACAAGATCCGCGACCACGTCACCTTTTCGTTGAACAAATAGATTGATATCTGGATTCGCTTCGGACAATGTTTTCTTCAAATGCTCACTAGCTTTTTCTACGGCTCTCCAGGACGAGAAAAGCGCCAAGGTCCTACCGCCTGCGGCAATGATTAGTTTTGTTGCTTCAGCAAGTTGTTCGTCACTCAATCCATCTCGACCAGGTGGCGGAAGGTGCGCTGGGATGTAGAGCACACCTTGGGTGGCAGCATCAAAAGGTGAACCAACGTCCATTCCCAGCCAATCGTGCGTTTGCTCAATCTCAGATTTCTTAGGCGGAATTTGTTGGCCATTTTCATCAATCTCGATGTCTATGACGTCTTCTGGTTCTTCTTCAACATCTAATCCTTTAATCGGTGGCAATAAACCTAAATCTTTTGCCATGGCATCGAATTTCCCACCAAGGGTTAAAGTCGCGCTTGTCACTACTACTGGCAATGCGCCAAAAAGGTTTTCACTTAATAGATGCGAAACCGAAAGTGGAGCAACTTGAAAATGGCCAGTTCTTCCTTCAGACTTGTCTAACCAAGCCACATCAGCATCGCGAAGTTTTATTAGTCGATTCGCGACTTCTTGAATTTCACCTAGCGCAACTTTTGCCATTGAACGAGCGGCAAGTACGGAAGTGTCTGCTTCTGGATCTGCTTTAGATTTTGACTGCAAGTCGGCAAGTGCATCTTGCGCGCTATCGCGGGCTGCTATCAAATCATTTAGTACGGTTCGCAAACCTATGAAATTGGTGCTGGCATCTTCACCTAGCTCGGCCACATCCAGCACGATTCGCTTCGGACTCAAACCGGCCACCTCATCTAATAGCAATCGGATGCCATCTGCGGCATCTTCTAGTTTGACCACTATTGCGGGGTCAACTACCCCGCGACTCTTTTTCGCAGCACGCTCAATGGTGAATGAAGATAATTCTTGTGTCGCTTGCCCAGTAACCCGATCGGCCAATTCGTGACCTTCGTCAATTATTACTGCGCAATGCTCTGGCAATAGTGGCACGCCTTCAAGTGCATGAATAACCAGCATCGCGTGGTTTGTGATTACTACGTCAGCTTGTTCCGCAGCGGCCCGGGCAGTCTCGGTGAAACAATCTTCCCCAAACTGACATTTGCTAGCGCCTATGCATTCCGAACCAGTGACACTCAAGGCGCGCCAAACTTTTAAGTCAGGTGCTGGCTCTAAATCTTCGCGGTCGCCAGTTTGAGTACTAAAAGCCCAGGTGCGAACTCGCTTGGCTTCTTTGCCGAGTTTTGTTGAAGGCGATGCAAACAATGCGGCTTGATCATCGTCATCTGAATCAGGTGTTGTGGGAGTTGTATTGAGCCGCTGTTTGCAAATGTAGTGATGGCGGCCTTTGGCGACTGCGAAAGTGGGTTTGCGTTTCAAAACTGTTGCAAGTGCATCTGCGATCCGTGGCAAATCTCGAGCAACTAGTTGTCTTTGCAAAGCTAAGGTCGCAGTGCTAATAACTACGGGCTGCTTTTTCTCCATTGCAAATAAAATTGCAGGCAATAGATATGCAACTGATTTTCCGGTGCCGGTACCTGCCTGAACTAGTAAATGTTGGCCAGTGCGCAGCGAATTATCAACTGCGTGCATCATTTCGACCTGACCTTCGCGATTTTCACCGCCAAGAACAGCCACCACAGCTTTTAGGGATTTATCTAGCAATCCAGGTTCAGTCATTTTCTGTCACCCTTGATAATTCGTTTGCCAATTGTTCTGAGACTATGGCAACGATATGGGTGCCGGTTTCTATATGGTCTAAAGACTTAACAATCCCGGTGCTCACAACCTTGTGGATTAACTCGCCATGGTCGTAAGGAACCACCAAATCAACTGGAGTGTTTGGACCTGGCAGAACTCGCTCAATTTCAGCTAAGAGTTCATCAATCCCAACACCAGAGTGAGCACTAACAGCTAGTGAGTGTTTTTCGCGGCGCAAAATCCGTTGCACAACAATTGGATCAGCTTCATCGATTTTGTTGATTACAACAACCTCAGGAATGTTTGCCGCATCAATTTCTGCCAAAACTTCGCGAACAGCCGTTAACTGACCTTCGGGATCGGCATCGGTAGCATCAACAACATGCAAAATTATGTCTGAGTTAGAAACTTCTTCGAGGGTTGAACGAAAAGCTTCAATAAGTTGATGCGGAAGATGGCGCACAAATCCAACTGTGTCAGAAATTGTGTAATCCCGACCATTGGGGGTTCGAGCTTTGCGAACCGTTGGATCCAATGTGGCAAACAATGCGTTCTCCACCAAAACACCTGCGCCAGTTAAGCAATTCAAAAGCGAGGACTTACCGGCATTTGTGTAGCCAGCGATTGCAACTTGCGGAACTCCACTTGAATGTCGGGCAGACCTTTGGGTTTTACGAACCTTTGCCATATCTTTAAGTTCACGCTTAAGTTTTGAAATTTGACTATTGATACGTCGACGGTCGGTCTCAAGTTTGGTTTCACCAGGGCCACGAGTACCAACACCACCAGTGCCAC
>JBIISC010000053.1:0-5340 GCA_044341215.1 Candidatus Nanopelagicales bacterium
CTATTGCAAGCACTTTGAATTCTAGAATTTATCTCATCAAGGTTTAGCTTCAATTCCTTTATTCGAGTCATAACAACACCACGAATCCAGCTTGTCGGCCAGTCACACCATCTCGGCGATGAGAGAAAAGATTTAGAGATTCGTATGTGCAATCACCAACTATTTCAACCGACTTAACTTTTTGATTCAAAACATCTTTCAGGCCCAGACGCAGATCCAGACCAGATCCAGATTTAGCTGCCGGTAGAACTTTTGAGACTTGCAAGATTCGCTCTTCATCTACTTCATAACACTTGCCACAAATTGCTGGGCCAAGCAAAACTTGCGTGTGTAACAAGTTGCCACCTAAGTTCTCAATTGCATCAAATATTGATTGATGGATCGAATCCGCTGCGCCTTTCCAGCCGATGTGCGCGGTCAAAGCAATTTTCTTTTCTACTTCAACTGCAATCAGCGGAACGCAATCCGCACCCATTGTGGTGAGAACGGTTTCACGTCGCTTGGTGATCAGCCCATCAACATCTGGGAAAAGTCCGCTTGATTTTTCCACCAGTCCAATATCGGTTCCATGAACCGGACCTGGCCAAGTCGCATCGGTGTATCCAAATTCATTTAAGACTTTGCTGCGATTGAAAGCTACGGCAATGGAACTATCTGCCACATGAGTGGCAAGATTTAGTGATTCGTATGGAGCAGAACTATTGCCACCTTGACGATCCGAAAATCCCCACTTGGCCACTTCCTCGCCACTTGAGTTTTTGAAATAACCAAAAGTGAGCATCAGATTTCTACTTCAAGAAATCTGGAACATCAATCTCTTCGCCCAAGTCGGCATCTTCAAACACGATTGTGCGAGTTGGGCCGCCATAAACTGCTGGCTCTGGTGACGTAGTTGTCTCTTCAGTCTTTACAGTCTCTTCAGTATTCACTCGAGCATCTGCAGAAGTGGTTTCAGATTCGGCGTCAGTGTTCAACCATGATGGAACGCCGTCATCCTCTGGTGCAACTTTCACGCTGCCCTCTTCATTGGTCACAATGTTTGGAGCTGGACGGTAGCTTGGTGTGCCAGAATCGAAACCAGCCGCAATTACGGTGACTTTAACTTCATCGCCGAGCTTCTCGTCGATTGACATTCCCCAAATTACGTTTGCATCTTTGTGAACAGAATTCTTAATCAGATTAGCTGCGTCATTGACCTCGAAGAGTCCAATATCGCTAGCGCCAGCAATCGAGATTAAAACGCTGCGCGCACCTTCAATGCTTTCTTCAAGCAAAGGAGATGCAATGGCTGCTTCAGCAGCAATTACAGCCCGGTTTTCGCCGCGGGCTTTACCAATACCCATAAATGCGCCACCAGCATTTTCCATAACGCTTTTCACGTCTGCAAAATCCAAATTGATTAAACCTGGTGTGGTGATGATGTCAGTAATACCACCAACGCCGTTTAACAAAACAGTGTCGGCAGCTTTGAAGGCTTCAATGAAGGAAATTGATTTATCGGAAAGTGACAGCAAACGTTCGTTTGGAATCACGATCAATGTGTCAACCTCAGCGCGAAGAGCTTCAAGGCCAAGTTCTGCTTGTTGCATACGACGTGCATTTTCAAACGAGAATGGTTTTGTTACGACACCAACTGTAAGTGCGCCTAGTCTGCGAGCAATTCTTGCAACAACTGGAGCAGCACCGGTTCCGGTTCCGCCACCTTCACCTGCAGTGATGAAGACCATGTCAGCACCACGCAAGATGTCTTCGATGATTGCTTCATCTGCTTCAGCAGCAAGTCTTCCCATTTCAGGATTTGCGCCAGCGCCTAAACCTTTTGTGACCTCACGACCAAGATCGTGTTTGACATTTGCGTCAACCAACATTAAATCTTGGAAGTCAGTATTCAGTGCGATGAACTCAACACCTTTTAGGCCGGCATCAATCATTCGACTGATAGCTTTACCGCCACCGCCACCGATGCCCACTACTTTGATAACCGCCAGGTAGTTTTGCCCTGATGTCACTTTGAATCCTCTCGTTGCAACCCTAAACCTAAAGAAAAGACTTAGAGTCAGCGCAGGTTTTGCTTAAATGCGAGACTAGAGAAAACACTCACGATTCAGCGCACATTTCGGGCGTGTCTGCTTAATTTATCTATTTATTTACGCGTAACTGGCACATCGGGTGCACTCACGTCATATATCCGGGCTTTGCGAGTTAAAAGCACCTTCAAAACAGCAAACTTTCTTTCCAATCTAGAGCTATCTCCAATGATCGCTTTGCCAGATTTACCTAAATCCACTTGCACGTTATCTCTAGATGTTGCACCGATTGTTTTCACCAGAGCTTTTATCCAGCCTGGCATCTGCGAATAAACAATTGCAACTTCTGCTCGTGCCGCTTTGTTGTCGACGTTGAAAACCATCAATTCTTTTGGCTGCGAAAAGGTTTTACCGTAGGCAACACCTTTAGCATCAACGAATTGCCAATGCCCAGCTTTTTGTATCGTCGCAATTGCTATGCGCTCGCTGACTGCTAAAACAATCTCGTTCGGCCATGCTCGACGCACTTCAACGTGGTCGATAGAAGATATGCCAACGAGACTTGCGTTTACATCGTCGCTGTTTACTCGAGCTAACTGCGTCCCGATTGGAATGTTTAATGCCGATTCAATTTCATAAGTAGATGAAATCGTATTTCCAATCACTGTGACTTTACTCACCGTCAACCAGTTGCTGAAATAGAACGCATAAACGGCAAAGGCCATAACCGCACCTAGCGTGGAAGCCAAAACAATGCGTCTGCGCTTTTTATTGTTTCGCCGGCGCTCTAAAGACCTTAAGTTTGATTCAGAACTACTCATCGACTTTTGCAGCCAATTTTTCTAATACATCTGGACACAGCAGACCAATTTCACCAGCGCCTAAAGTCATAATGATGTCACCTGGATTTGATTTTGCTACCAAGTGATCTGCCACCTTTGACCAAGATGGTTCGAAAATCACATGAGATTTATCCAGTGTGACATTGTCGGCAAGAGTTTGACCAGAAGAGCCAGGAATGAATTCTTCACCTGGGGCAAAAACTTCTAGCACAACCACTTCATCGGCAAGACCAAGACTTGCACCAAACTCTTTTGAAAACAGTGCCGTGCGGTAATAGTGATGGGCTTGGAATGCCACCACAATTTTTCCATCCCCTACTACTTCTCGTGCTGCTTTAAGCGTGGCAGCGATTTCTGTTGGATGATGCGCATAGTCGTCATAGACGCGAATTGCGTTCACCGCACCTTTGAACTCAAATCTACGTCTAGTGCCGGAGAACATTTCTAATCCCCGAACCACACTTTTCTCATCCGCACCTAGTTCTAGTGCTGCAACGGCTGCGCCAGTTGCATTTAGAACGTTGTGCAGGCCTGGGACTTTAAGTTCCGCAATAAACAAAGTTTTGCCTTTAGTTTGAATTTCGAACTTCCAACCAAACTTTTCGTGATTTATCAGTTTGACTTGGTAGTCAGCAGATTCGGATTCTCCATAGGTTTTAATTTGGACGCCATTCGCCTTTGCATCATTGGCAAGCTTTAATCCACCAATATCGTCAATGCAAATAATTGCAAGACCATGATTTGCCTTGGCACGTTTCGTGAAATCAACGAAGGCAGATTCCAAACGTTCAAATGTTTGCCAGTAATTTAAGTGATCTGGTTCAACGTTTGTAATAATTGCAACTTTCGTGTTCAATTCTAGGAAAGTGCCATCTGATTCATCGGCTTCAACCACGAAAACATCGCCAGTGCCAAGGTGCGCATTTGAACCTGATTCATTCAACTCACTTCCGATGGCAAATGAAGGGTCAAGCCCTGCTGATTGCAAGATTAAGGTCAACATTGAAGTAGTGGTGGTTTTGCCGTGAGTGCCAGCGACTGAAGCCACTACGTATTTGTTTGTCAATGCACACAAAAGTTCGGCCCGGTTGATAACTTTGATTTCAAGTTCTTTGGCCCGAACTAATTCTGGATTATTAGCTGGAACAGCTGTCGAGGCTGCGATAGTGTCAAAACTTGGATTACCTGAACTATCAGTTAGATGCTTTGCTTCGTGGCCAACATGAACTGTAATTCCTTCAGCAATTAGGGCTTGTATCCGTCGGCTATCTTTTGCATCGCTTCCGCAAACTTTCGCACCTTGAGCATGTAATAGTCTGGCAAGCCCACTCATGCCTGCTCCACCAATACCAACAATAAAAACTCTACCTAGCGAATGGCTCATTTCGCCACCTGCAGAATCAAATCAACAAAGTCTTTTGTGCTGTTTGGATTTCCTAAAGATTTACTTGCCTTCGCACATTCTTCCAATCCATTTGATTGCAACTTAGCAATAGTGGATTTCAAGGTTTGCGTGTTCAAGTTCTGGTTCTCAAGAATTAGACCACCACCAGCTTTCACAACTGGTTCAGCGTTCAATATTTGTTCGCCATTCCCAATTGCGAATGGGACAAAGACTGCAGGTAATCCAACTGCACAAATCTCTGCAACGGTCATCGCACCACTGCGGCAGATCACAAGATCTGCAATTCCGTAGGCATATTCCATTTTTTCAATATATGGAACAGTCACATAATGCGGAAGATTTCGCACTAACTGATCTTCATTACCTTTTCCAACCGAATGCAGAATCTGGAAACCTTGGGCTATTAACTCAGGAGCTAGAGCGGCCACAGCTTCATTTATTACCCGAGCTCCTTGACTGCCTCCAAAGACCAAGATGGTGGGACGAGACGGGTCTAAGTTCCAAAGCCCAAGACCTGCACTGCGGTTTTGAGCTTTGTCGAAATGAGCGATTGGGTAGCGAAGCGGTAGCCCGATGTGAATTGCATTGGCAATCGATCCTTTGACCGTTTCTACTACTTTGCTAGCGAAGCGTGCACCTACCCGATTTGCAAGGCCTGGTTTTGCATTTGCTTCATGAACCACAATCGGAATGTTTAAAGACTTAGCTGCAAAATAAGCCGGTAATGCCACATATCCACCGAAACCAATCACTACATCAGCATTAGTTTCAATTAAGTGTTGTTTGGCTTCATAAATTGCAATATGCAGACGTTTTGGCAAGGTGAAAAGATCTTTGTTGATGCGCCTTGGCAGAGGAACTGGCGAGATAAGTGTCAATTCATAGCCACGAGCAGGCACCAAGGTGGTTTCTAGCCCTTTAACAGTGCCGAGAATTGAGATTGAATCACCACAATTACGTGAGCGAATTTCGTCAGCGGTATTGAGTGCAGGTTCAATATGACCGGCAGTTCCACCACCCGCTAAGACGATATGCATTAATCCCTACTTCGAACTTCTTTAATTTG
>JBIISC010000019.1:0-17036 GCA_044341215.1 Candidatus Nanopelagicales bacterium
CGCACCTCTTCGAGATAGAAGAGTATGCGTACTCAATCCCATACGCTTTAAGCGCATCAGAAATGGCTTGGGTGTATCCAATACCTTCTTCTGAAAGTGGGCGGAGCTGATCTTCCGGCGGGTTACCCTCATGACGTTCAGCAAAATCCACCCGCTTTTCGGCATCTGAGTGGCGCAACAAAACAAATGGAACTGTATTTCGGCTTAAACCAATAGCTTCTTTTACAACGTCAACATCTTGTTCATAGGTAAGTACAGCTGAAACTTTGGAAACACGAACCCAACGAAGTTCATCAACTTCATCATTTGGTTCCCATCCGGTCGGCATGTCCCGCACTGCGTTTGCGATTTCCGGATCGACCACTTTGGCCAACCAATAGTGAACAATCTTTGGATAGCCCAAAGATTCATAAGTAATAGGTTTAAGTGGCACACCAAGGATTACTTCAATGCCAGTTTCTTCTAAGGTTTCACGAAAAGCAGTTGCTGCCATGTATTCGCCTTTTTCGCGTTTACCCTTTGGCAAAGACCAATCGTTGCGGTGTGAACGATGAACTATCAGAACTTCAGTTGTTTTGCCTTTTCCACGCAAAACAACTGTGCCAGCTGCTCGAATAATTGTTTTCACGCAGATCTAGGACCTGGGTGTCGGCCAATTAGGTAAGTCTGGAAATCTAGAAGTAAATTTCCATTTTCATCGTGTGAAATTTGTTCCCATGTTCCACTGCCATCTAGTTTCCAATGGCGGACATTGTCTGAGATTCCAATTTCTAAAATTTCAGCCAAGTAACGACGGTGGTCAGCTTGGCGAATTTCAACCAAAGTTTCAACCCGACGATCTAGGTTTCGATGCATCATGTCTGCAGAGCCAATGAAATATTTTGTGTCTTGCCCAGCACCGAAAACATATAAACGACTGTGTTCAAGGAATCGACCTAGGAGTGAGTGGACACGAATGTTTTCTGACAATCCTGGAACGCCTGGCTTCAAAGCACATATTCCGCGCACTAACAAATCTATTTGAACGCCAGCTTGAGATGCACGATATAAAGAATCTGTAATTAATTCGTCCACGATCGCATTGCATTTGAATTGAATGCGCGCTTCTTGGCCGTTTTGTTTTCTAGCTATTTGTTCTTCAATCAACGCAACTAAACCAACACGAACACCTGCTGGGGCAACTAATAACCGTTTGTATTCTGCTCCAACTGCATATCCGGACAACACATTGAACAAAGTTGCAACATCTGCCGTGATTTCAAGGTCAGTCGAAAGAATTCCAAGGTCTTCATACAGACGCGCAGTCTTTGGATGGTAGTTACCAGTTCCAATGTGAACATAGCGGCGCAAATCGTCACCTTCGTCGCGAACCACCATTGAAAGTTTGCAGTGAGTCTTCAAGCCAACCAAACCATGAACTACGTGCACGCCTGCTTCTTCGAGTTTGCGAGCCCATTCGATATTTGCTTCTTCATCAAACCGGGCTTTGATTTCAACTAACGCCAATACTTGCTTGCCAGCTTCGGCAGCTGCAATCAAGGCCTTCACGATTGGTGAGTCACCGGAAGTTCGGTAAAGGGTTTGTTTGATGGCAAGTACTTGTGGATCTCTCGCCGCTTGCTCTAAGAACAACTGCACACTTGTTGAAAAAGCGTCATATGGGTGATGCAGCAAGATGTCTTGTTTGCTCATAGCTTCCAAAACGTTTGGCTCACTTGCTGATTCTGCAGCTGCAAGGTGAACGCTGGTTTTTGGCACGAAAGCTGGGTATTTAAACTCGTCACGTTTAATGTTTGCAATAGTTTCCAGACCACGCAAATCGAGTGGCCATGGAAGCTGGAATACTTCTTCGGGTTCAACTTCCAACTCTTCAATTAAAAGTTCAAGGATGTCTTGCTCAATCGAGTTTTCAACTTCTAATCGAACAGCAGGGCCAAAGCGGCGGCGAGTTAACTCCCGCTCTAATGCTGCAAGTAGGTTTTCGGCATCATCTTCTTCAACTTCCAAATCCTCATTTCGCGTGACGCGGAAGAAGTGGTGTTTCATAATTTCCATACCTGGAAATAGTGAAGACAAATGCGCTGCAATAACATCTTCAATCGGAACGAATAAATCTTCAGTTTTCGACGCCCGAATAAACCGATCCATTAGTGGTGGCACTTTGATTCGGGCAAAAAGGTCTTGACCGGTCATCGGGTTTTTGACCGAAATTGCAAGGTTTAATGACAGACCAGAAATATATGGAAATGGATGCGATGGATCAACAGCTAGTGGGGTGAGGATTGGAAACACTTTGTGATGAAACCAATTTGCAAGCCGGGCTTGATTGTCAGTATCTACTTCATCCCAGCGGACTATTCGAATTCCATGTTTAGCAAGTTCTGGTAACAACTCGTCGTGAAGCAATGTGGTTTGAGCCAGTTGCAAATCTCTACTGCGAAGCAATACATCCCGATGGGTCTCGCGTGGGAGCTTTCCACTAACAGCACGAGTTGCAATTCCGGCAGCTATTCGGCGCTTGAGACCAGCAACTCGAACCATGAAGAATTCATCCAAATTGTTGGTGAAAATTGTTAGAAAACGAATTTTCTCCAAGAGCGGTGTATCTGGAGTTTTTGCAAGATCCAAGACTCTTTGATTAAACGAAATCCAGGAGAGCTCTCGATCGAGAAATCTGTCTTGAGGAAGTTGCGTATTCACAGAATTACCCTGCCACATAAAAGTTAATAATTTGAGTCGAAAATTCTCATTATTAACTCAAATCAAAGTCTTGCGACCCCGACGGGACTCGAACCCGCGACCTTCGCCGTGACAGGGCGACGCGCTAACCAACTGCGCTACGGGGCCTTGCGGCCTCTTAACTTGCCGAGTACCCCCAACGGGATTCGAACCCGTGCTACCGCCGTGAAAGGGCGGCGTCCTAGGCCACTAGACGATGGGGGCCAGGTGCAAGTTGCTCTTACGAGCAGGCGAAGAGTACGGGAGAGTGAACATTGAACCAAACTCGGGGTTTTTACTCTTAAAACACTAAAGGTCGAAGAACATCTCTGCACTTCGACCTATGTGTGGCCAGGGACAGGATCGAACTGTCGACCTTCCACTTTTCAGGCGGACGCTCGTACCGACTGAGCTACCTGGCCATTTCACAGACCTAAATCTGTGAGCGGGCGAATACTAACCATGAACCTGCGGACTAATAAATCCGGCTATTTATGGCTCGAGCGCGAGAAATCTCTGTGCCAGAAGCGAGTTGGAACTGCAAAGCGCTAGCCAATTGGGTGGCTTTATCCACCTGCCCTGCATCTAAGTAATAGGTGACGGCCAGAGTTAGATTTTCCGAAGCTTCACGCATTTCTTTGCGAACTAGTGACTGTAGTTCATGAAAGCGTGCAAGCTTGGCTGGATCATCTGCAAAGAATTTTCCATCAATTAATTCGACCAATGCTTTGGTTAGCAATTCACCTTCTGGAGACGTAAGTTCTGGGATTCCGCCAGCCACAATGAACTCAGGTTTAAGACAAACGATCGCATTCACAATACTTTGATTTTCTAAAAATACCGCTTTACTTTCCAATTCAAATAGTGCCTCCATGTTTGGATTTGCAAAGCTGAAAGGTTTGCCAGATTCACTCGCTAGTTGAACTTCTAATTCAAGTTGTAGTTTGACAAGTGAGAGCATCGATTGTGGATTGTTTATATCGTGCTCGCGATTGCATTCTTGTAGATTGATTTTCTTGGCAGATTTATCGCAGCCATCTAGTCGTAATTGGGCTAGCGGAATATTTCCCAGCCCTAAGGCAGCATGCGCAGCATCTGCCTCCACCACAACCGCCTCGGCAAAGTCACCAGCCATTTTCAACACTTCTGCGGCAGTTGTTAGTTTTTCATATGCAGACTCATGTTGCCCAAGGCGATTCATTGCATGCCCAATGTTTGCAATCGCAATCGCAGCTTCTTTCGGGAATCGCTGTCCCAGTGCTCGCTCTTTTACCGAATCTGCAATCTCTATTGCCTGCTCAAAGTTACCTAGTTCGCGATGAATTTCAGAGAGTCGATTTCCGCGCTCACATGCAAGCGTATTGTCATTCATAAGTACGGCTAGCTCGTATGCAGCAAAAATCTCATCTAATGCAAGGTCTGGTCGATTCATCATTTGGTAACACGATGCAATTAGGTTACGGAAAGCGGCTGCATATTTGATCTTGCATTCTTCAGCACATTTTTCTAGGCCTTTGCGAAAAAAGTCCAAAGCCATTTCTGGATGTCCAAGTGAAAGGTATGCAACTCCGACACCTTCATACGCATTTGTGATTACCCAACCAGAATCAGTGTTCTCAGCTGCATGCATTGAAAGTAGAAAAAATTCAAGCGCCTTTTCACGATCGTAAAGATCATTATGAATACATCCCAGAATGTGATTAGTCGTGGCATAAAACTCTTCGTTGCCAGAACCAGACGCAATTGAGGCGGCATTTTGGTAAAAAGTAATTGCTTGGTCAATCTCACCAGCATTACGCAAGCAAGAACCAGCGTTTGAGTAGCACTTTGCAGCCTCATCGTCATGACCAAGTTGTTTCCACTCGGCTGCGGCCTGATCTGCCAGAAATGATGCCTTAACAAAGTCATTTCGCTCAGAAGCCAGCCCGCCCAAATGATTTAACGTATTAGCTTTAATCGAACCTTCTAGGTATGGAATAGCTGCCCAGCACACATCTTCAGTCGAAGATTCTGGATCGAATTGTTGGGCATCAAATTCATGAGCGTCAAAGTGCATATGAGGGGCCTTTCACAAGATGGGTGGCAAATAGTTAGCCCCGGCCCTGACACTTAAATTTGGTCTCGAATCGGGTTTAAGTCTGGTCGGGGCATTACAGTCCCGCACATGGCAAAGCGAACAAAAATTAGTCCAAGCGACCTAACATTTACACTCTCAAATTGTCCAAGATGTCTCTGGCTTAAATACACAGAGAACCTCACGGCACCGATGACCATGCCACTAGTTGGCGACCTTGCAGACTTGCAAGAAAAATATTACGTCGGAAAACCTGCGTCAGTTATTTCACCGGATCTTCCAGAGGGAACCATTGCCCGTCATGGCGGTTGGGTTTCATCTAAGAAGCTGATGCATGAAGGTGAAGAAACCGAATACATCATTAGTGGCAAGTATGACCTCGTCATTGAATTTACTGATGGAACAATTGGAATTATTGATTGCAAATTCAGTGCAAAGGATTCAAACAAGTCTGAGTTCTACCGTCCGCAGCTGGAAGCATACGCACACGCGATGGAAAATCCTGCTGAAGGCGATGGCGAAAAAGTCAGCGTGCTTGGTTTGATGGTTTGGTCATTACCAACATCGTTGACCGGTTCCGAGCCTGGTGTGAACGTCAACACATCTTGGCAACCAGTTGACCGCGATCCAGCAAAGTTTGAAACTACATTGAAAAAACTCTTTGGTGTGATCAATGGGGCAAGACCAGCAACAGTGGACAACTGCAACAACTGCACATACGTAAAACGTCGACATCAATTACAGCTCTAGTTCGGCTCATGTAAGAGCTAGCAGAGTATCAAATGTGTCCAGGAGAAATAGCACGATGATTGATTACTTAAAACCCACAGGTGGGCGAACTGAGAATGCAGCCATGTGGTTTGTGGGCTATGCCATCATGTTTTTTGCCTGGACAATTGGAGCAGGAATATTCGCTTTAGTGCCAAGTATCGCTTGGGGAGACCAACTTGAGCCATGGCAATCATTCTTCGCATCTTTCTTTCAGTTTGTTCCGATTTTGGGTTCTGTAATTGGAGCTGCATACCTATTGGGCCGAAAGCCAATTACTTTAATCACCAGTCGCGGTTCTTTTTCAACAAAGAATTTATTGTTTGGGATATTGAGCTGGAGTTCCATCTTGCTAGTGGGATCGCTAATTAGTTGGGCTGCAGATCCTGCATCACTCAAATTCACTTTTAATCTCGGCACCTTTGCACCAGCCCTATTAGTGCTAATCCTTTTGCTACCTATTCAAGTTTGCGCTGAGGAACTTTTCTTCCGCGGATTTATTCCTCAGAGTTTGAGTCGCGGCATTATGCCTGCTGGATTTGTTGTGTTGATTTCAACTTTGCTATTTGCAGCACCGCATTTATTGAATCCTGAAGCACAAGCTGAGCCGGTGTGGTCCTTGATTGCTTATAGTTCAATGGGTTTTGGTTGGCTAATGGCCGCAAAATGGCTTGGTGGGCTTGAAGTGGCTATTGGAGCTCATCTTGCCAATAACTTTTTCGGACTTGCAATAGTTGGTTATGAAAATTCAGTAGTTGCGCCATCATCAATTTGGGTTGGGCCGGAAGCAAAAATGCAATTCAGTGCAATCGCACTTTGGGCGACTGTTGGAATTTGGCTATTGATAGTTAAAAAGTTGAAAGTTTCAAAAACTAACTAGTCGTCTTCATCTTCAAAATCTTCATCGTCATCGTCTTCTTCGTCATCGTCTTCTTCGTCTTCTTCGTCTTTGTCTGCCTTCTTAGTTTTAGTTGGCTTCGAAGTTTCTTTAGTTGGTTCTGAAGTTTCAGATTTCGTTTCTTCTGGTTCGGTTTCTTTTGCAGTTCTATTTATTTTTGTGTTATTTCCAGTTCCAGGATTGTTTGACTGCTTTGTAGAAGTTGGTTTTGGGGTTACAACTTGTTCGGTATTTGGATTCGAATCAGCGGTCTGAGTTACGTCCAAAGTTGGTTCGACCGGAACACCAGACTCATCAACTTGAATTTCGCGTGCAGAAGGGGCAACTCCGCCTAGACCGTCGCGGTCGAATCTCACGTTCATTGATTGATCTAGGACCTGAAAATTGACCGCAGCAGCTCCGCCGGAGGCAACCAAAATTGTGGCAACAGATAGAACTGTTGCAGCAGTTATACGCACTTGGGCCTCCTTCTAGGGCGAACGGTAGTCACTCAAAGGTAGGGATAGACGGAGGAATTTCCAAGAAATGTCCAAGTTCGGGAAGTATTTAGCGCTTTAGGGTCTTTGGCTCTAGTTTCAAATTGCGACAAATTGGCAAGATACCCCCTATGAAGGTTTTGATTATTGAAGATGATCCAGCACTGTCGCAGGGTGTGAGCGAGGGTTTGCGTTCTGCAGGTTATGAAGTTCTTGCCGTTGGCACTGGCCAAGAGGGGCTCGACTTTGCCCTTGGGCCAAATCCGCCAGACATGATTTTGCTAGACCTCGGTCTTCCAGACATGGATGGTTACGACATCTGCCGCGAGATTCGTGCAGTTAGCCAAGTGCCGATCATTGTTATCTCCGCGCGCGATGATGAGATTGATCGCGTTGTTGGTCTTGAGCTTGGCGCCGATGACTATGTGCCGAAACCATTTGGAGTTCGCGAATTAGTAGCTCGGATTAGGGCGGTAAGCCGTCGCATCGGTGGTGAAGGTGCAAGCGAGAAAACAGATATACAAACTCTTGGCGAATTAGCAATCGACCGCAAAGCACAAAAAGTGTTTGTTAAAGGTGAAGAGATTCACTTAACCGCAACCGAGTATGAACTTCTTTCGGTGTTAGCTGAAGACCCAGGAACTGTACTTCGCCGAACAGAGTTACTTGAACGGATTTGGGATACAGCGCTTTATGTAACTCCGAAGACTGTTGATGCCCACATTGCAGCGATTCGCAAGAAACTCACTCACCCAGAATGGATTGAATCCAAGCGTGGTGTTGGTTTCAGGCTCGATATCCCCCGATAATCCTTCCTATGCGTTTAAGGCTAGTAGCTGCGTTTCTGACCATCATTGTTTTGATGCTGTTAGTTCAAGACGTTCCGCTTGTCCGATATCTTGATCAAGTCGAACATTCCCAGATTTATACCTCATTGGAACGTGATGCATGGCGCTTAGCGGATTCTGTTGATAGCGAAATTTCAAACAACAAAACTGAAGAGTTGCAAACTATTGCAACTGAGTATGCCAATCAATCTGGTGCTCGAGTTGTCATCGTCGATGAACTCGGAATTGTCTTAGTTAGTTCTGATGGTGACGATGTTGGGACAAATTATTTAAATAGACCCGAAATCGTGGATGCACTTCGCGGGTTTGAAGTATCTGGTGAACGAGACTCGCAATCACTTGGGCAGAGTCTGCTATATGTTGCAGTGCCGGTGGAGTTAGAAAACGTAACAATTGGCGCATTGCGCATTACATACCCAGGTTCAGTAATTGATGGAATTATTGCAAATCGAATCCGCGGAATCGTGATAGTTGCTACATTGACATTGCTAATCACTTTGGCGGTAACTCTAATTGTGGCAAATGCAATTACTCGACGTTTGCGCAAACTTCAAAGTGCCACCTCCGAAATTTCAGCCGGAAATTTAAAGGTGCGGCTTTCTAATAAGTCTGTAATTGGCGGTGCTCCGGAGCTGCGTCAGCTTGAAGGTGCATTCGACACTATGGTGGAACGATTATCGGGCGTTTTGGATTCGCAAAAATCTTTTGCTTCAGACGCATCTCATCAACTGCGAACTCCACTTACCGCTCTAAGGCTCACACTGGAAAATGCTGCTGATGTAGTTGATGATCCAAATAGAGTTGGTGAAGCCCTTGAAAATGCATCTACTCAAGTTATTCGACTGCAAATGCTCATTGATGGATTGCTTGCTTTGGCTCGGTTAGAAGGATCAACACCGGCTTTAAAACCAACTGACATCACGCAGTTAATTGATCAGCGGATCCAGATGTGGCAACCATTAGCTGACGAAAAAAACATAAAGATTGTTGCGGATATTCGGGCAGGGCTATGGGTATTAGCAACCGATAGTTCGATTGATCAAATAGTTGATGCTTACTTAGACAATGCTCTTGATTTTGCGCCAAAAGGCAGCACATTGAGTTTGCGAGCTTTTGCTACCGGAAATCATGTACAAATTCACGTCATTGATGAAGGCCCTGGTATGTCTTTGGAACAAATAGATCGTGCATTCGATCGATTCTGGCGCGGCCGGGCAGATGGCACTGGAACTGGTTTGGGTCTTGCGATAGTTGCAAGGTTGGCTGAAGTTATTGGTGCAACAGTTGGCCTAGAGCAAGTAAACCCTGATGGATCTGGGTTGGATGCTTATGTAATCGCACCAAAAATTAACGAACCGAAATAGTTATTCGCTTGCGCTAGTTGGATTTGGTGGCGAACACTTTCGCTCAACCCAAAGAGAAATCAAAACCATAAAAAGTCCGAGTACTGAACTGATTGCGCTCAACTTGGCGTGGTTTTCATATGCCAAAACAGCTGACTTGGCGAGCGAGTTCAATGCAAGTCCTAAATAGCCACCAAGTATTAGTGCTCCAACTCGTGAACCTGCCAACGCGAAAGCCACTGTTCTAGTGGCAACGAGTGGTGGTAGTGGATTACTAGAGGCCTGAACCAACACAGATGTATCTGACTTAATTGTTCTTGGCAATCGACTTGAAATCAAGATGGCCCAAAACAACATGCCTGCAACCAAAATCCCTAAGGCGATTGGACTACCGATATTAATTGGAAGTAAGACATCCGAAGTCATCATCAATAACTTAGCAATTGCAAAAACAACTACAAAGCTGCCTAATGCGAACTTGGAAAGTGCAGATAAGTAAGTTCTTTGCATAGTTAAGCCTCCCACTTTGTCACATTTTGATTGGCCACATTTTTAAGCAAGTCAGAAACTTTTTGTTCAGACAAATTCCAGTCCGCATCAATTTCAGCAAGTGGTTCGAGCACAAATCTACGTTCCTTTGCTCTTGGATGTGGAATTTGGAGTTCGTCAGTATTCGAGTTGAAATTTTCATAATCTACGATGTCCAAATCGAGTGTGCGCGGTCCCCATTTCACATCTCTAGTTCGCATTGCTGCCTTTTCGATCTCCTGCAATTCAGCTAACAAATCCAAGGGTTCCAAATCAGTCTCAACTAGGACAATCGCATTTAGATATGCATCTTGCTCTGGGCCACCTATTGCCGCTGTTTCATAGATACTAGAGCGAGCAATGGTTTGAGTTTGTGAGAGTTTTTCAATCTGAGTGAAAGCAAATTCGATGTAATGCAATCGATCGCCCAAATTACTTCCGATGGAAATAATTGCCTTAGTCATCTGACTTCCGAGATATGGTTACTGACACATTAGAGAAATCAACTGCAATTGGTGCGTGTGGTTTGTGGATTGTGACAACTACTTTTTTAATTAGGCTGTTCTTAAGAATTTCTTGGGCTATGTTCTCTGCCAAAGTTTCAATCAATTTGACCGGCTGTCCAACAATATGTTTATTAACCAAGATTGCGATTAGACCATAATCAACTGTCTTAGATATCTCATCGGTTTTCCCAGCTTCATCGAGCGGTAGATGTAATTCAACATCAACAATGAATTCTTGACCTTGGGTGCGCTCAACTTCTAGCAGACCATGGTGGCCGATGCCACTAAGTCCTTTAATTGAGATGAAATCCTTATTAGACATTGGAATTGATTTCCTTAATCGTGTTTATTGCGCTCACACTAGTCGCAACATCATGAACTCGAACAGCATAAATTCCATGCGAAGCGCACCACCCTGAGATTTGTGCTGTGGGAATATCGCGAGATTCCACGCTTTCAAACGGTGAAACCGGTGCAAGAAATCTCTTGCGAGAAGCGCCAATCAAAACTCTATGGCCAATAGCCTGTAGATCTGGCAAGTGCGCTAGCAGCTGCCAATTGTGATTCGCTTCCTTTGCAAAGCCCAAACCTGGGTCAAAAATAATTCTCTCAGCCTTGATTCCTGCAGCAACTGCTTTTTCTTTTTGTGCTGACCATTCTGAGATTACTTCTAAAACTACATTGTCGTATTGAGCAAGAGAATTCATGACTTGGCTATGACCGCGCCAATGCATCAAAACATAATCACAATCTGACCTTGCAACTACTTCATGCATTTTCGAATCAGCAAGGCCGCCCGAGACATCATTAATTATTCCTGCACCAGCAGTTATGCCAAATTCTGCGACTTCTGATTTCATTGTGTCGAGCGAGACAACTACCCCAGCTGCTACTAATTCTTTAAGAATGATCTCAATTCGAGAAATCTCTTCTTCAATTGAAATCTGACTTGCACCTGGTCTTGTTGATTCGCCACCAATATCAATTACTTTCGCACCAGCACTCAACATTGATTGGGCTTGAGCTAACGCTTTATCAACTTCTGTGAACTTGCCACCATCACTAAATGAATCTGGTGTGACATTCAATATGCCCCAAATTTCTGGCGTTGGAGACATAACTAATAACCGAGCAGTGACATCGCTTCAGCGCGAGTCGCTGCTTTTCGCAGTTGCCCACGAACTGCTGAAGTCAGAGTTCGACTGCCTGGCTGGTTTGCACCACGCATAGACATGCAAAGATGTTCTGCATCAACAACTACCAGTACGCCACTAGCATGCATGACATCTACCAAAGCATCTGCAATTTGTGTAGTAAATCTTTCCTGAACTTGTAAACGGCGTGCATACATATCCACTAGTCGTGCTAATTTTGACAATCCAGTAATTCGACCGGATTCATCTGGGATGTAAGCGATGTGTGCATTTCCAAAAAATGGCAGCATGTGATGTTCGCAAAGTGAGTTGAATCGAATATCTCTCACAATTACAAGTTCTTCGTGACCTAAGTCAAATGTGGTGCTCAAAACTTCAACTGGGTCTTGACGCATTCCCGCTACGAGCTCTGCATACGCCTTAGCTACACGGTCTGGAGTTTTGGTTAGGCCATCTCGTTTTGGATCTTCTCCAATTGCCAACAAGATTTCACGGACTGCATTTGCAATCCGTTCTTGATCCACGACATGGTTTTTGTCATATTGTGGATTTGCAATTGGATCGATTGAACTCATAGTTACTCGGAAGGTGAATCAGTCTTGGCTGGCATGGCAACTGGAGGTTGGTTACTCGGAATTCGAGCGTCAGATCCAGTCCAAGCTGGACGTGCTGGACGTAGTTTCACATTTTCAAAAATGCGAGCTACTTCATCTTTACTTAACGTCTCTTTTGCCAACAACTCAACAACTAGTGCATCGAGAATTGTGCGATTTTCAACCAAAACATCAAATGCTTCATGGTGAGCAAGGTCAATCATTGTCCGCACTTCTTCGTCAATGTCTGCCGCTACAGCTTCTGAGTAATCGCGTTGGTGGCCAAAATCTCTACCCATGAACACGTTGTCTTGTGAGGTTCCGTATTTAACTGCGCCAAGCTTTGATGTCATGCCGTATTGGGTAACCATTGCTCGGGCAACACTGGTTGCCTTCTCAATGTCGTTGGCTGCGCCAGTCGTTGGATCGTGGAAAATTAATTCTTCAGCTGCACGTCCACCGAGCATGTATGCAAGTTGGCCAAGCATTTGTGATCGAGTGACTGAGTATTTGTCTTGGTCTGGCAAAATCATTGTGTAACCAAGGGCTCGTCCACGAGGCAAGATTGTGATCTTATGCACAGGATCACCACCTGGCATAGCTGCAGCCACAAGTGCGTGACCACCTTCGTGATAGGCAGTGATTAGTTTCTCTTCATCACTCATTATTCGAGTTCGCTTTTGTGGCCCTGCGATTACTCGGTCAATAGCCTCATCTAGTTCGTTATTTGAAATTAAAGTTTTGTTGACGCGAGCCGTTAACAGCGCTGCTTCATTCAACACGTTTGCAAGATCAGCTCCAGTAAATCCTGGAGTGCGCTTTGCAACCGCGTTTAAGTCAACGTCAATTGCAAGTGGCTTACCTTTGGCATGTACTTCAAGGATTTGTTGACGTCCAATCAAATCTGGAGCGCTCACACCGATCTGTCGATCAAAGCGACCTGGGCGAAGCAACGCTGGGTCAAGAATGTCAGGACGGTTCGTTGCGGCCATCAAGATCACGCCACCGCCTACTTCAAAACCGTCCATTTCGACAAGTAACTGATTGAGGGTTTGTTCGCGTTCATCGTGACCACCACCAAGTCCAGCACCACGTTGACGACCTACTGCATCAATTTCATCAACGAAAATGATTGCAGGTGCTGCAGCTTTTGCTTGCTCAAATAAATCTCGAACTCGTGATGCACCAACACCAACAAACATCTCCACAAAGTCTGAGCCTGAGATTGCAAAGAAAGGAACTCCTGCTTCGCCTGCGACTGCACGTGCTAGCAGAGTTTTACCTGTTCCTGGCGAGCCGTACAGCAAAACACCTTTAGGGATTTTTGCACCGACAGCTTGGAACCTTGCTGGATTTTGTAAAAAGTCTTTAATCTCTTGAAGCTCTTCGACTGCTTCATCAGCACCGGCAACGTCAGCAAAAGTAGTTTTCGGAACATCTTTGCTTAGTTGCTTCGCCTTCGATTTGCCGAATGACATTGCGCGCGAGCCACCATTCATCTGGCTCATGAAGAAGAACATTAAGAAAATAAGTAAAAGTATTGGTAAGAAATTAATAAGTAATGTGACCCAAATGCTGTCTCGAGATATTTCGACGTCGTATCCATCAGAAAGCTGACCTTCAAATTGCGCCGATTGCAAAGCACCGATGAATTCCATTCCTTGGTCAAGAATGTATTGCGCCTGGACTTGCGAACCGTCGATCAAGTTAAGTACGACTAGTTGGTCGCGATCGCGCACAACTGCGCTCTTTACTTGACCAGACTCGATTGCGGCCATGGCTTTGCTTGTGGTTACTTGTTCTGGGCCATTCGCACCCGATACGAGTTGTGATGCAGCAAAAAAGACTGCAATGGCTAGAACAATCCAGAATATTGGGCCGGAGAGGAGATTACGTTTTTTCATAGGGGGCTCAGGGTAGTCGGTCTACGTGACCTTAGCCCAGCCTGTTGAGGCTCACATGTTTGCAGGTATTTATGAGTAAATATGTGGCGAAAGGACGCCGATGTCACGCAGGTTGCGGTAATTTTCTGAGTAATCCAATCCATATCCAACAACGAATTCGGTTGGAATGTCGAAGCCCACATACTTTGGATTGATATCCACCTTCACAGCTTCGGGCTTGCGAAGTAGCGTGAGAATTTCTACTGACTTGGCTCCACGAGATTCAAGATTCGAGCGAAGCCAAGAGAGGGTAAGTCCCGAATCCAAAATATCTTCAATCACCAAAATGTTGCGCCCAGTTACGTCAGCATCGAGGTCCTTGAGAATTCGGACGACACCAGAAGATTTTGTTCCTGAACCGTAAGAAGAAACTGCCATCCATTCAATTTCAACTTGGCGATCCATCGCACGGGAGAAATCAGACATTAAAACTATTGCGCCTTTGAGTACGCCAACAAGTAAGAGATCTTGGTCTTTGTAATCTTTTTCAACTTCAGCGGCAAGTTCGCGAACTCGTTCTAAGATTTGCTTCTCGGTTAGCAACACCTTTGTTAGTTCACCTGAAATATTAGCTGCGTCCATTGATGGCCCTTTCTCTATACGCGAAGTCTGCCTGATGCTTTTTGAACTTCAACACCGCCTGCTACTTTGATAGGCCCTTTGACCTGTGGGTCGGCAGCCATCCGGCAGACAGAAAAAATATGGTCGGAATTCAGGCTATTTGCTGATACACCTCGACTCAACAGCCAGTGATGAACAATTCGAGTCTGAATTGCCATGGGCTGGTTTACTAACTCGCCAATCAAAATCTCATTTTCGACTAAGAGTTTTGGATAGAGTTTTGAGGCGATTTTTTCCAAGGCGTCCGCATCCATTCGCGCCATCCGAGCAGTTCTGGCTAATCCCGCAACAATGTTTTGACCTAGTGCTGAAACCAATGCTGGAATCACATCTAATCGAATCTTCACTCGTGTGAATTGGCGATCAAAGTTCTGTGGATCTGAAATTGGTTCGATTTCAAAACTTGCTAAAGTTTTATGCAAAGTTTCGCGACTCATGTCCAGCAATGGCCGCCATAAATCGTTCGATACATGCGCCATTCCAGAAAGTGAGCGAGTGCTACTACCCCGCGAAATTCTCACTAAAACTGTTTCAGCTTGATCATTCATTGTGTGGGCCAACATGATTGCACGTGCATTATTTTTTGCTGCAAATTCGCGTAAAGCCTTGTATCTCGCGTTGCGAGCTGATGCTTCTAAACCAAATCCAGAATTTTGATCTACATTAACTGCAATTGACGTTGAATTTTCAAACCCTAACTTTTTACATAGTGCAACTGTTTTTTCAGCCCAATCACTTGAATCTTTTTGAATTTGGTGATTGATAGTTACAGGATAAAAATCTAAAGCGAATTCATCTTTAAGCTCAGCACAAATCGCAGCCATTGCGATTGAATCTGCACCACCGGAAACAGCCAAAACAATCCGGTCACCTGGTGTTGAATGCGTGGTTAAGAACCGCTTCATCAGCAAACGGAGTTCGTGGTGCGCTTCATCAAGTGGCGACATTTCACCTTCTATTAATAAGAATCTTGAGCGTATTTTGCCTTTAACCTACTGGTCGCGAGACAATACGCCTATGGATCCCATTTTTATCGACATCACCATTGAAATCCCGGGCGGTAGCCGCAACAAGTACGAAATTGACCATGAAACTGGTCGGATTCGTCTCGATCGCATGCTTTTCACAAGCACTCGTTACCCATGGGACTACGGATTCGTTGATAACACTCTCGGTTTGGACGGCGATCCACTAGACGCAATGGTCATGCTTGATGAACCAACTTTCCCAGGCTGCCTCATAAAAGCTCGGCCAATTGGAATGTTTCGTATGACTGATGAAGCTGGGCGCGACGACAAACTACTTTGTGTTCCAGCTGGTGACCCTCGCAAAGAGCACCTGCGCGATATTCATCATGTGGCTGAATTCGATCGGCTTGAAATCCAGCACTTTTTTGAGGTTTACAAGGATCTTGAACCTGGCAAGAGTGTTGAAGGTGCGACTTGGGCAGGGCGAGTTGAAGCTGAAGCAGAAATTGCTGCTTCTCGAGTGCGCTGGGTTGAAGCAGGAAGTCACTAAAAGTCAAAATTTGGCCAAGATTGGGTATAAATCATCCGAATTCCGTCAATTGCGACCAAACTGTCCGAAAGTCCTTGCCACACTAATCCCATAGCTAATGCCATAACCAATGCAACCAAGTCAAGGGAATTAAATGCGAAACCAAACCAGCGCTGACATCGCTCAGTCGAAGGCTATTCGCTCAAACCTAGCCAATTTCATGGTCGCGTTAATTGCCGCTGAAGGTGGAATTGCAGTTGGTATTGGCGTTATAGCTCAGTCTGCAAGTGACTGGTCTGATCCAGGTCTTGCTATAACTGCACTTTCCCGAGTAGCTGCGATGGCTGGCACATACATTGCATTGCTTTGCTTAGTTTTGGTTGCCCGGATTCCCTGGCTAGAAAAAGAATTTGGGCAAGATGTTCTAGTAAAACTGCATCGGAAATTTGCACCTTATTCACTTTACCTAATCTTGATTCACGTTGTTTTGGTTTCAATTGGTTACGGTCTTCTAGGTGATTTAAATGTTTGGAATCAATTTTGGAGTTTGATACTTGGAACAGCATGGATGATGCCAGCTTTTATTGGCTTTGTTTTTATGATGATGGTTGGCGTGACTTCTTATAAGCGCGCTCGAAGCCGAATGAAATATGACACTTGGTATTTATTGCACCTCTACGCATATCTTGGCATTGGACTTTCGTTTGCTCACACGATAACGAGTGGAATTATGTTTGTAGATAACGACGTCATGCGTTATTGGTGGATTGCCCTATACGTACTAGTCATTGTGTTTATTCTTGGCTTCCGTGTGCTCTACCCATTAGCTCGTTCGTTCCGACACGACATCCGGGTTGAAACAATTGTTCGCGAAAGTCCCCACACTGTCAGCGTGGTTATGAAGGGTAGGAATTTGAACCGCCTCAAGGCACGTGGTGGGCAGTTCTTTACCTGGAGATTCTTAGACCACAAAGCTGCGTGGGAAGGCCATCCATATTCCCTCTCGGCAAGTCCAACTAACTCACACTTACGCATCACTGTTAAAGACCTAGGCGATCATTCAAAGTCA
>JBIISC010000054.1:0-4875 GCA_044341215.1 Candidatus Nanopelagicales bacterium
GGAATTGAACGCGAAAACGACCTAGGCGCAATGGTTAGCCAAAAAGAAGCAGACAAAATCTCAGAACTGCTAACAAAGGCAGAATCTGAAGGTGGAAAAGTCATTGCTACCGCCAAAGCACCAGAAACGGGCGCTTTCGTTGCGCCGGCAATTGTCGAAGGTATTCAACACGGTTCGATTTTGACGCGGGAAGAAGTTTTTGGACCGGTAGCTCCAATCGTAAGTTTTCAAGACCAAGACGATGCAATTCGAATGGCGAATGACGCTGAGTATGGATTGATTTCTTACGTGTTTGCTAAAGATGCCGGAGCTGGGATTGGAATTGCAAAGCAGATGGAATCTGGCATGGTTGCGATTAACCGAGGTCTTGCATCCGATCCCGCAGCACCATTTGGTGGGATGAAGGAATCTGGCATTGGCCGCGAGGGTGGCTTCCATGGAATTCACGAATATTTGGAAACTCAATACTTTGCAGTTGATCTGTAAATTGATCTTTAAATTGGATTTATAACTGTGTCAAAATATTTTGAAATTGAAAAACGTGTGAGTGACCTAAGTAAAGATAATTTGCAAGGTCGAGTAGGTGTTATTCACACACCGCACGGAGACATTCAAACCCCTGCGTTTATCCCAGTTGGCACAAAAGCAACAGTTAAATCGGTATTGCCCGAGTCCATGAAAGATTTAGGGGCGCAAGCGATTTTGGCAAACGCTTATCACCTGTATTTGCAACCTGGCTCAGACATTGTTGACGCCGCTGGTGGTCTTGGAAAATTTATGAACTGGCAAGGACCAACGTTTACCGACAGTGGCGGATTTCAGGTTCTATCCCTCGGAGTAGGTTTCAAAAAAGTCCTGGCAATGGAAAGCGTCACGGTTCAATCAGATGACGTGATCGCTGAAGGTAAAGATCGCCTTGCCCATGTTGATGATGATGGGGTGACTTTCAAATCCCATCTAGACGGAACAATGCACCGTTTCAGTCCAGAAATTTCAATGCAAGTGCAGCATCAAATCGGCGCTGACATCATTTTTGCTTTCGATGAGTGCACAACTTTGTTAAATACCCGTAAATATCAGGAGATAGCCCTAGAACGCACAAAGGCGTGGGCTGAGCGCTGTATCGCCGAACATAAGCGCCTAACAGTTGAACGCAGTAACAAGCCTTATCAGGCTCTGTGGGGCGTTTTACAGGGTGCGCAGTACGAAGACTTACGTAGAAAGGCTGCAAAAGACCTCGGATCACTCGATTTTGATGGTTTTGGATTAGGTGGCGCACTCGACAAGGCTGAGTTGGGAACGATTGTTAATTGGATGACTTCGGAGCTTCCACAGGAAAAACCTCGGCATCTGCTTGGCATTGGCGAACCAGATGATTTGTTCGCAGGCGTGGAAAACGGCGCAGACACATTTGATTGCGTGGCGGCTTCAAGAGTTGCTCGAAATGCTTCAGCATATGGAGCTACCGGCCGATTCAATGTCACCAATGCTCGTTTCAGGAGAGATTTCAATCCGCTAGTCGAAAACTGCGATTGTTACACCTGTAAGAATTTCAGTGCCGCCTACATTCATCACCTGCTAAAGGCAAAAGAAATGTTGGCCGCAACATTGTTAACAATTCACAATGAGCATTTCATCGTGGGATTGGTTGCCAAAATCCGCCAAACTATTTTGGATGGAAATTATTTTGATTTCAAAGCCGAATTCTTAGGCAAGTTCCAGGAACTAAATCAAACGTTATAAGTTGGTTCGTGCGACTTAACCCAACGAATTACTGGATATGTAATTGGAAGTAATGCAACTTCTAGCAAAGTTTTATAAACATATCCCGTTATTACGTAGTTTAGAAATTCGCCACCAGTGATAACTCCATAGAAAGCAATCGTGCAAAAAACTAGAGTGTCGGCGAATTCTCCGACAACGGTAGAGCCGATTAAACGCACCCATAGATAATCTTCTTTGGTTCGCTGTTTTATCTTAACGAGGACAAATGAGTTGAGTAGTTGTCCAACCAAGAATCCGCCTACGCTCGCAGCCACAATCCTTGGCACGAAACCAAGAATATTTTCAAACGATGATTGGAATTCCCAACCATCAGCTGCTGGGGAAATTTGAACTAGGTAAAAAGTGAAAGCCGCCAGCACTGCCATTGCAAATCCCAGGACGATTGCTCGCCGAGCTGCTTTCCATCCGTAAACCTCGCTGAGCACATCTCCAATGATGTAAACCAGTGGAAATAGGAATGCGCCACCATCAGCAATAAATGGCCCAAATGTGATTAGTTTGGTAGCGCCGATATTGGAGATTAAAAGAATTCCTGTAAACAAAGCAACGATGGTGGGGTAGTAGCTCTTTACTTCAGCTGCGTATTTAGTCTGAGGTAGATTCATTTCTTGCGACTTAACTTCAGAACTTCTTTATCGCTTAACATCAATGGCTTTTGGTCACTTCTCATCATTTGGTAGTCCATCCATAATCTTGCGCTGCATCTGTGGATCTAATGCGGCAAAGATTTTGCGCGAGATCTGACCAAGTTTTTCGAATTCTTCATCGGATAAAACGTCAACTAAATGCTTTCGCACGCTTTCCACATGATCTGGTGCTGCAGATACAAGCTTTTCGTAACCAAAATCTGTTAAAACTGCGTTGAATCCACGTTTGTCTTCTTCACACATAGTTCGTTCAACTAGCCCGGCAGCAATCATGCGATCGATCTGGTGAGTTAAACGAGAACGGCTAGACATCACACGTTCGGCTAAGTCGCTCATTCGTATGCAACGGTTTGGAGCTTCTGAAAGGCGAACCAGGATTTCGTAGTCGCTCAAAGTCAGTTCGCGGCAATCTTGGAGGTCTTTGGAAAATAAATCTGGCAGAACTACGACAACGGCGAGAAACGAACGCCAATTGCGTTGCTGGTTTGCGTTCAGCCATCTGGTCATGAGGTCAACTTTACTGGCAGCGGATTAGTGACTCGTTGAGTCCCAAATTCGAACCCCACCTAGTAAGCCAGCCATGTTGCTAACGATGGACACGTTTGGCGGGAGTTCTGTTTCGAGCAAATATTTAGCATTTCCGCCACCGATATGCATATGGTCAAAGAATAAAAACCCGTCGTAAGCAGGAATTGCTTTTTGGACTCTCTTAATCCAGCGTTCATTTCCAATTTCTCTACGAACTACATTTCCGAGCTGTTGTTCAAAAGTTTCACCTTTGCGAAATGGTGCGTGCCCTAATTCAAGATGTGGCTGCAAAACTCCATTTAAAAACAACGCGCCACCAACACCAGTTCCAAGTGTCATTACAAATTCAAAACCCTTACCGGTCACAACAGCGCAACCTTGCACGTCTGCATCATTTGCAACTCGGACTGGTTTATTGAAAGATTTTTCAAGTGCAGTTTGAAGATCAAAACCGATCCAAGATGCCTTTAGGTCTGCATCTTCAAGGCCACCATACGAAATTCGGCTAAATGCCATTGCAAGGTGCACAACGCCTTCGCGCACCAACCCTGGAAACCCAACCGAAATTCGGTCGTACTTGCCAATGTCTTTAGTCAGGGCATGAAGGGACTCAATCAATTTCTCAGGTGGGTTTGGGTAAGGGGTTTTGATCTTGACACGTTCGGTGACCATATTCCCGTCGTCGTCGCAGACAGCAGCTTTTAGGCCAGTGCCACCGATGTCAATGCAAAGAGTCCTGGTCATAAAGTTGTCAAAACCTCCGCACCATTTTCCGTTACTACCAAAGTGTGTTCAAACTGAGCTGTACGTTTGTGATCTTTGGTGACGACTGTCCAGTTGTCAGCCCACATATCCCATTCGTATGTTCCAAGGGTGAGCATAGGCTCAATAGTGAAAGTCATTCCAACTTCCATGATGGTGTCAAAATTATCATCATCAAAGTGGGGAATGATTAGTCCACTATGGAAAGTTGTTGAAATTCCATGACCGGTGAAATCTCGAACTACGCCATAGCCAAACCTTCTCGCATATGCCTCAATGACTCGTCCGATGACGCTAATCGGCCGCCCAGGCATAACAGCCTTAATTGCGCGGTCTAAAGATTCGCGAGTTCTTTCCACCAATAGACGCGACTCTTCATCCACTTTTCCTGCAAGATAGGTGGCGTTTGTATCGCCGTGAACTCCGTTTATGTAGGCAGTGATATCAATATTTACGATGTCACCATCTTGCACGACTGTGGAATCGGGAATCCCGTGACAGATCACTTCATTGATGGATGAACATAAGCTCTTTGGAAATCCTCGGTAACCGAGTGTGGACGGATATGCGCCATGGTCGCACAGGAATTCATGTCCGATTACATCGAGGGCATCGGTGGTAATTCCAGGTGAAATATTTTTACCCACTTCGGCCATAGCTTGAGCAGCTAGTCGACCAGCGATACGCATTTTTTCAATGGTCTCAGACGTTTGCACATCTGAACCTGAATGTTGAGCGGGAGATTTCTTACCGACGTATTCCGGTCGAACTATGTTTGACGGAACACTTCGCATCGGCGTAATCACACCTGGGATTAAATTCACAGGGCTAATCTAATTAGGTACAGATCGAATTGATTCAGCGGTTGATTTTGCAAATGAAAAAGGCTCGCACTTTCGTGCAAGCCTTTTCCAAAAAAGGAACTATGCCTTCTTAGCAGCCTTACGTGCAGGACGCTTTGCAGCTTTACGCTTTGGAGCAGCCTTACGTGCTTTTTTAGCAGCTTTCTTTGGAGCAGCTTTCTTAGCAGTCTTACGTGCTTTTTTAGCAGCTTTCTTTGGAGCAGCTTTCTTAGCAGTCTTACGTGCTTTTTTAGCAGCTTTCTTTGGAGCAGCTTTCTTAGCAGTCTTACGTGCTTTCTTAGCAGCTTTCT
>JBIISC010000020.1:0-16889 GCA_044341215.1 Candidatus Nanopelagicales bacterium
ATGGCAATCGTTTAGCCGGACCTAAGGGATACATACTTGCCGAAGTTTCTAAACGTTTGAACACTCTTGGCTATGACGATGCTGCACTTGGTGTTGCTGGCCTTCGCGTGGTTACAACAATTGAAAATCGCGCACAAAAATCTGCTGAAAGAGCAGTACTGAGAGTTGGCCCAAAATCCAACACAGATGGTGTGCGAATTGGTTTGATTGCCGAACGCCCAGGTACTGGTGAGATTATTGCAATGTATGGCGGACCAGATTACGTAACAGAGCCGTATAACAATGTTACGCAATCAACCGCACAAGGTGGTTCTACATTTAAATTGTTTGGCTTACTTGCGGCAATCGAAAATGGCTATTCATTAGATTATGAACTTCCAGGAAAACCAAAACTTGTCATTAATGGTTATGAAGTAAACAACTATGCCGGCGAGAAGTTTAAAAAACTAAGTTTGCTACAGGCAACTATTCACTCTGTTAATACTGCGTATGTGCAACTTACGTATGATGTTGGAGTCGAAAACCTCATCAGTATTGCAAATCGATCTGGAATCTCATCTGCACTTACCGATCCACACCGTGATCTAACTTTTGTTCTTGGTTCTTCGAGTCCTACAGCTGCAGAATTAGTGGAAGCATATGCAACTGTTGCTGCCGAAGGCACCCACGCAAAAGGCTGGTTGTTAAAGGAAGTGACAAGTCCGAATGGTGGTTTGATTTATCAAGGATCGCCAGAAATTTCTAATGCTTATGCAGCGGAAGTTGCCGGCACAGCTATTTATGCTTTGCGCCAAGTAGTCCTTCAAGGAACTGGCGTTGCTGCACAAGTTTATGGTCGCGATGTTGCTGGAAAGACCGGCACCTCATCGAACAATATGTCAGCTTGGTTCTGCGGATTTACACCACAAATAGCTGCAACTGTCATGATGAGTAAGCAAGATGAAAACGGCAACCCGATTTCACTAAATGGAACTGGTGGACTTGGCTCAGTTACTGGTGGATCTTTTCCAGCTCGAATCTTTGCTGCATTTATGAATGGAGCTTTGAAAAACGAACCAAAAGTTAAATTCCCAACTACAACTGCTTCTCCAACATCTACAGTCTTACCAACTGATTCGGCTACCCCAACTGATACAGCTACTGAAACCGCAACCGATACTCCTACTGAAACCGCGACTGAAACACCTTAAACATGAGTAAAGTGTTGCTGACACGCGCTGTGATTTTCTCGGCCTTGTTGATGATGTTTTTAACTTTCTTAATGCACACACCATGTAGAAGCTCAAACTACACCGATTCGCAATTCACTAGTTTTTGCTATTCCGACATCCCAGTTCAATTCGCGGACAAGAACTTGCCGACAGATATTGCCCCAATTCCACATGCACTTATGCTGGCGATATCAAAGATCCCCGGAGATTTCCCGCTGCATACAGTTCTTTTCCAATTACTTATTGCTGGCGCGTTTGTATTACTCACTCTGATGGTAAGCAATTTTCCAGCCCACAAACCAATTGCAGCACTGACATTTGCATTAATGCCCCTTTGGGCCTTCACAATCTTCATATCCAATGACATATTCGCAATTACCTTTGCCACCGCCACTATTTATTATTTCTATAAGCGCAAACTAAATCACGCAGCTGTTTTGTCTGGATTTGCTTTGGCAAGTGGAAGTTGGACCTGGGTGGTGGCATTAGCAATAGTGATTCAGCTTTATAAATATGCAACCGCAAAACATATTATGAAATTTGCTGCCATTTCACTTGGCGTCACAGTGATCCTAAATTTGCCAAGAATTCTTGCGCATCAACCTTTAATCTCTTTTAGCGATCAGTATGGTGATGGAACACCGCTGTATATCTGGTCCTTAATGTCGGATCAGGGAAGCCCCACAGGACTAATTTCGATTTGGCTTGGCATTGGCTTGACCATATTCATTATTCGTTGGGCAATTGTTTCAGTGTTTGACTTTAGAATCGAATTACTAATCTTGATTTTTGTTTGCATTCAAGTTCTTACTGACACCAGTATTTCTCCTCAATCTCTGACACACATTTTGTTCTTGCTCATAATCGCATTTCCAAATATGGGCTATTTGCTAAAAATGACTGTTCCAATGATTGTTTATGTAATAGCAGTTTGGATGAACTACGAGGGAGATTCAGGTACTCGAGGTATTAATCCAATCAATTACGCGGTGTTCTCAGTAATACTTTGGGTAGTGATTATTTCAATCGGCTTCAAAGCCGCGGATTACATAGCAGTCCCGGGTGATGACGATGTGCTCGCTTCTAGAAAGTTTGAAATTCGAGTATGACAAAACAATCGATTCTAAAGAACTTACCAGTCGCAATAGGAGCGATAACTGCGCTATTTGGCGCTGTTGGCCTATTTGTTAAGTCTGCATGTGCTCCGTATATGTGGGGTAGTTCAGCAGAGACTTTCTCAAATCTTTGTTACAGCGATGTGGGACCGCTCTACTTTGGTCGCGGTTTAGTGGATCAACTCATTCCATACTTTGAAGTGTCAGCTCAATCCCGCCACGTTGAATACCCAGTTTTGACTGGTTTGCAAATGTGGCTGGCGAACATAATTGCACAGGTAAGTAGCCAAAATGCAGCCACATTGTTCGTCTACATCACTTGGTTGATGAATCTCGCATTTATCGTTTTAGCCGTTATGGTTTTTACAAAACTGCGCAAACCAAATGCTGAAGCTAAATGGTGGTTTGCACTTTCCCCTGCGATCTTCTTTGTCTTAGCGATCAACTGGGATGCACTTCCTGTTCTCGCAGTAGTTTGCGCCCTTTTCTATTGGCAACGAGAAAGATCAGTGGCGGCTGGCGTGATGGTGGCAATCGGAACGGCTGCAAAACTCTTCCCAGCCTTATTGCTTCCAGCCTTTGTTTTTGATGCACTTCGTAAACGCAATTACCTAAATGCACTAATTGTTACTTTGAGTGGCTCATTCTTTTGGGTTTTGATAAATCTGCCTGTCTACGTCAATGCGAATAAAGGGTGGTCGGAGTTTTACACTTTCTCTAAGTCTCGCGGCATCGACTTTGGTTCCATCTATTTGGCGCTACGTAATTTGTTCTCGATAAATATTTCAACTAGCTTGGCAAACACAATTGGATTAGTTGCTGTCGGGCTGGCCTTGTTGTTTGCGTTGATTTATCACCGAAAACTAAATGTTGCAGAAACTTTCCTATTACTACTAACTACATTTTTGTTATTCAATAAGGTTTACTCGCCGCAATATTGGCTGTGGCTAACTCCCATTTTCCCACTTGTAATGCACAGCCGGACTCAGTGGATTATTTGGAACGCAGGGCAATTGCTTTACTTTGTCGGAATCTGGCGTTACCTGTTGTTTCTTCAAGACTCAAATGCAACGGGCGCAATTAACCAGCAGATTTATAGCGTGATTTTGTTAATCCAATGGTTTGTTACGTTTGCATTGATGGTAATTGTAATTAAAAAAGCAATTAGAAGTTCAGGTCGATCACGACTGGCGTATGGTCGGAACCACCTTTAGCTTTTCGCTCTTCACGATCAATCCACACATCTTTTGCTAATTTTGTAAAAGAATCATTTGCATAAACCAAGTCGATTCGCATTCCCATTCCCTTTTGGAACATCAAAGCTCGGTAATCCCAAAATGTGAATGGCTTACCCTTTTGCGAGCGAGGCATAATTTCATTAAGGCCAATCTCATTTAATTGCAAAACTGCTGCGCGTTCAGCCGGAGTTACATGCGTTGCATTTGCAAAATCTTTTATGTCCCAAACGTCGTCGTCGTTGGGGGCGACGTTGAAGTCACCGATAATTGCGTAAGGCAAATCACCATTTGCTTTTTCTACTTCTGCATTATTTCGCAACGCGTTTAGCCAATTGATTTTGTAATTGAAATGTTCATGGTCAACTTCACGTCCATTTGGAACATAAACACACCAAACTCTTACGCCGCCACAAGTTGCACCAATCGCACGCGGTTCGGTTACATCTTCAAAAGCAGGTTGGTCCTTCAGATTTTCAACCACATCTTTCAAACCGACTTTTGAAATAATCGCTACGCCATTCCATCTGCCAGTTCCAAGTGCTGCGACTTCGTATCCGAGCTTCTCAAACTCGGCAGCAGGGAAATTTGCCGTCGTACATTTCAGTTCTTGCATCGCTACTACGTCGGGTTGATTTGCCTCAACCCAAGCTACAACTCTTTCAAGTCTGGCTCCGATGGAATTAACGTTCCAAGTGACTATGCGCATTTGGCGATTCTAAGTGCAAGATTTACTCTCAATTAGCCTCGAGGTTTGGGCTTAATCCCAGATTTGAGTAACCTTCGCCCGTTCTTACGAACCCCCGAGCACCTAGGTCAGATACCTAAACGCAACGGGAACGCACTGCCCTCCTGCCACGGAAAGACCGTGGCCGATAAGCCCGTAGGAGGTGTTACTAAGCATGCGTAACTACGAAGTAATGGTCATCCTCGATCCAGATCTTGAGGAACGAACCGTCGCACCATCGCTCGATACCTATTTGAACGTCATCACAAAAGATGGCGGCACTGTCAACAAAGTTGATATTTGGGGCCGTCGTCGCTTGGCATTCGACATCAATAAAAAAGCCGAAGGCATTTATGCCGTGCTTGATCTACAGTGTTCACCAGCCGCTGTTGCTGAGTTGGATCGTCAACTTAGCCTCAATGAGTCTGTGATGCGCACTAAGGTCATGCGACCAGATCAGCGCTAGAGACAATAGAGGTAAATTATGGCTGTTGGGGATATTCAGGTTACATTCATTGGCAACCTGACAAGTGATCCAGAATTACGTTTCACTCCATCAGGCGTTGCAGTTGCAAACTTCACAGTTGCTTGCACACCACGTAATCTTGATAAGACTACAAACGAATGGAAAGACGGCGAAACCACTTTCTTGCGTTGCCAGGTTTGGCGCACATACGCAGAAAACGTTGCTGAATCTCTAACTCGTGGAGCTCGCGTCATTGTTACTGGACGTCTGCGTCAACGCAACTATGAAACTAAAGAAGGCGAAAAGCGCACTTCGATTGACATCGACGTTGATGATGTTGGTCCAGTATTGCGCAACGCCACTGCAAAAATCTCTAAGAACGCTGCAAACTCCGCCGCAGGTGGACGACCAGCTGATTCAGGTTCAGAAGATCCATG
Source organism: Candidatus Nanopelagicales bacterium (assembly GCA_044341215.1). Classification (GTDB taxonomy): domain Bacteria; phylum Actinomycetota; class Actinomycetes; order S36-B12; family UBA5976; genus JAFMIT01. The sequence continues at coordinate 5,192 of JBIISC010000020.1, forward strand.
GGCATCACAAGCACCAGCAACCGCATGGGGCGCCCCAACTGAAGAACCACCTTTCTAAACATTTAATCGGCCCATCCCGGCGTCAAAACAAAACGTCGGGCTACGTACAGAAATCGGAGCACCACGATGGCCAGACCAGAACGCACTAACAATCGGTCGGACAAGAAAATCGATCCTCGCAAGCTCAAGAAAAAGGCTTGCTCATTTTGTAAAGAAGAAGTGAAGTCAGTTGATTACAAAGATATCAACTTGCTACGTAAATTTATTTCAGATCGCGGCAAGATTCGTGCTCGTCGCGTAACTGGCTGCTGCACCCGTCACCAACGTGACATTGCTATGGCAGTGAAAAATGCTCGCGAAGTTGCATTACTTCCTTACACATCAAGCGCGCGCTAGGGAGATTGACTGATGAAACTTATTCTTACCTCGTCAGTTGACGGCCTTGGAACACCGGGCGACATTGTTGAAGTTAAAGACGGTTTTGGCCGCAACTTCCTAGTTCCACGCGGCTTTGCCGTTAGCTGGACTAAGGGCGGCGAACGTCAAGCAACACAGATTAAGCGTGCTGAAAAGGCTCGCGAAATCCGTGGCACCGAACATGCAAAAGAAGTTAAGGGCCAACTAGAAGGCCTTAAAGTTGTCATCAGAACTAATGCTGGCGACAACGGACGTCTTTTCGGTTCAATCACTGCTGCAGATGTAGTTCTAGCGGTTCGCCAAGCTGGCGGACCTGCTTTAGACAAACGTGCAGTAACAATTGCTTCGCACATCAAATCAGTTGGAAGTCACAAAGTTGGCGTGCGCTTGCACCCATCAGTTGAAGCTTCTTTCAGCGTCGAAGTTGTAGCAAACTAAATAAAAACCTAAAAGGGCGATGCAGAGAAATCTGCTTCGCCCTTTTTATTTAGTTTTCTGGAGTTGATTATCCTAATATTTAGTCGAGTACTTGATTAACTTATTTTGTTCTCAAGAACTCGATTAATCCGTCGCACGCCGCATCCACCATGTCGAAAACTTCGAGGTATGCGTTGTAATCACTGTAATACGGATCTGGTACCGGTGAACCTTTTGGAGATTTTGGATCATAATCGCGAAGCAGTGAGACTTTTTTCAAATCATTGCTATCTCTTGCAAACTCTTTGATGTCTGTCAGATTGGTTTCATCCATCACAATCAGATAGTCATAATCTTCAAACCAATTGCTTGTGATTTGTTTAGCAGTGTGATCCGATGTGTAGCCATTGTCTTGCAAAACTTTTTGAGTACGTGGGTGTGCTTGAGTACCAGCATGCCAATCACCAGTTCCACCACTTACTACTTCAATATTTAGCCCAGCTGCTTTAACTTTTCCTTTGAACACATGCTCAGCCATTGGGGACCTACAGATATTGCCCATGCAGACCATGGCGACTTTGATTGTCATGGGGGTATCCTCGCAAAATCCATTCCATATGGTGAGAAGTCCCGTACGGGTTTTTATCCACCGCTTGGGGACAAGAATCGCTCACAAAAACGGGATTTTCCCAATTTTTGTCCACAGGGTTTCACATCTTGTGCACAGGACAAATGGCGTGTTTCCACCGTCTATCCCCCTGTTATACACAGGTTTATCAACAGGCCTGTTGGATATTTGTCACTAAACCTCGCTAGAACTGCCTACTAGACAAATCAGAGGTGTAAATGAGCGTGTACGAACTTCCGAATTATTCGGATCAAGGCGGACCAGATCGACTCCCACCTCAAGACATAGCAGCTGAAGCTAGCGTGCTCGGATCGATGCTTCTCTCAAAGGATGCAATCGGCGAAGTTACCCCAATTTTAAAAGTTGAAGATTTTTACAGACCAAATCACCAAGCCATCTATTCAGTAATCCAAACTCTATTTCTTTCAGATACACCAGCTGACGCAGTCACTGTTGCATCAGAGCTAACCAAACTTGGCGAGCTAACCAAAGTTGGTGGCGCTGCATATTTGCACACATTAGTTTCTGGTGTTCCAACTGCAGCGAATGCTGACTACTACGCACAGATTGTTAAAGACAGAGCAATCCTTCGCAGACTAGTTGAAGTTGGAACTCGTATCACTCAAATGGGTTATAGCGGAACCGGTGAAGTTGATGACTTAGTAGATCGTGCCCAGTCAGAAGTTTTTGGCGTTAACGAAAGTCGTTCGGAAGATTTCAAACCTTTGAGCGAAGTTATGCCAGTCATTTATGACGAACTTGAAGCAATGGGTCAACGAAAAGAAGGTTTGATTGGTGTTCCAACCGGCTTCTATGAACTCGATGATCTAACTCAAGGTTTTCAAAAAGGTCAGTTGATTATCGTTGCCGGACGTCCAGGACAAGGTAAAACAACTTTGGGTATGGACTTCGTTCGCTCTGCTTCTTTAAAGCACAACATGCCAACCGCATTCTTCTCACTTGAAATGTCGAACTCAGAAATCGTTATGCGTATGTTGGCAGCGGAATCTGGTATTCCACTTACCAATATTCGCCACGGACAAATTTCTGAAAGTCAATGGGGAACACTCGCAGTAAAAATGGGCGAGATTGCAGCGAAGCCTTTGTATCTAGACGACTCACCAAACTTAACAATGATGGAAATCCGTGCGAAAGCTCGTCGACTGGTTCAACGTCACGGAATTCGAATGATTGTGGTTGACTACATCCAGTTGATGACATCAGGTAAAAAGGTCGAAAGTCGCCAACAAGAAGTTTCAGAATTCTCGCGTCAAATGAAATTGATGGCTAAAGAATTAAACATTCCAGTTGTGGCACTCAGCCAGTTAAACCGTGGGCCTGAAAACCGCTCTGACAAACGCCCAGTTCTTTCAGATCTTCGTGAGTCTGGCTCCCTAGAGCAGGATGCGGACATTGTCATCATGATTAGCCGCGAAATGGATAAAGAAAGTCCAAAGGCTGGCGAAGCAGAACTAATCATTGGTAAACACCGAAACGGCATTACTAAAGATATTCAGGTGGCATTCCAAGCGCATAAGAGCTGCTTTACTGACATGCCTCGAGGTATTTAGCCCAAAAATTGGCATCTACCTGACAATGCTTGAGTTGACTTAACAAAACAAAGCGAGCAAAGTTCTCACCTTACGATTCAAAAGTTTAAAGGTGTCCATGAACGCGTTTGATCCTAAACATTTGGCCGAGTTAATCACTCGTGAGCGTGCGCTCTACACCGAATTACACCCGAAATCTAAAGCAGCATTTGAAGCTGCCGACAATCTATTTGGTCGAGTACCAATGACTTGGATGAATAAGTGGTCGGGCGGATTTCCACTCTATCTAGATAGTGCGCATGGAAACCGAATAAAAGATATTGATGGCAACGAAATCATTGACTTTGCACTTGGTGACACCGGCGCAATGACTGGTCACAGTCCTAAAGAAACAGTCCAAGCGGTGCGCAATAGATTAGAAAATCTAGGTGGTATCACCACCATGCTGCCAACTACTGATGCCCAATGGGTTGGCGCGGAACTATCTCGTAGATTTGGTTTGCCGCTTTGGTCTTTTGCACTTTCGGCAACAGATGCAAACCGATGGGCAATTCGACTTGCAAGACTTGCAACGGGACGACAAAAGATTTTAGTTTTCGCATACGCGTACCACGGAAGCGTTGATGAAACATTTGCAATTCCAGATGAAAATGGCAAAGCAATTTCGCGCCCAGGAAATGTTGCACCACCGGTGCCACTCGATCTAACAACACGGGTTGTTGAATTTAATGACATCGAAGCAGTCCGACGCGAACTTGCAAATGGTGATGTGGCGGCAGTCTTAACCGAGCCAGCATTGACCAACATCGGAATAGTTTTACCAAACCCTGGCTTCATGGATGATTTGCGCAAAGCTTGCGACGACACCGGCACACTATTAATGATTGATGAAACTCACACAATTTCAGTTGGACCAGGTGGAGCGACTAAAGCCTGGGGTTTGAAACCAGACATATTTATTATTGGTAAAGCAATTGGTGGGGGAATCCCATCAGGCACTTACGGCATAACCGAATCTTTGGCACGCAAAATTACTGCGCATGAAGAAGCAGACATTGTTGATGTTGGAGGTGTTGGCGGCACGCTTGCTGGCAATGCACTTTCGGTTTGTGCAATGCGCGCGACCTTAGAGCATGTTTTAACTGACGATTCTTGGCCGCGAATGATTGAACTCGCCACCGCATTTCGTGAAGGTGTGGAGAATGCAATTTCTGAATCCAATTTGCCATGGACTTGCACTCAATTAGGTGCGCGAGCGGAATACAGATTCGCAAGTCCCGCGCCAATTAATGGTACTGAGTCTGCTAAATATGCAGATGCAGATCTCGAAGAATATTTTCATTTATACACCGCAAATCGTGGCGTCCTTATCACGCCATTTCACAACATGGCATTGATGTGCCGCGATACGCAAATGAGTGATGTGACACGTCACACTGAACTTTTCCGAGACGCATGCCACGAATTAGTTGGCAAAAAATGACCATGCAAACAAACTTAGACGCAATCGACAAACAAATTTTGCGCGAACTCCAAGTCGATGGCCGGGCTTCATATGCAGAGATTGCAGAGATCGTGAAACTGACCCCGCCAGCGGTCCGAGCTCGGATTCAAAAACTTCGCGATACTGGCGTCTTACAAATTGTTGCCGTAACTGATCCAATCGCCCTTGGTTACACAGAATCTGCGATTATTGGCATCCGAGTTGACGGTTTAGCCAAAGATGTTGCTGACCGGTTGGGCGAGATAAAGAACGTTATTTACATGGTGATGTCTGTAGGCGGTTATGACATCATGTGCGAAATAGTTTGCCAAAGTCGTGAAGAGTTTGCAGACGTTTTACACAATAAGATTCGGAGTATTGAAGGCGTACGTTCAGCAGATGCTTTCCCCTACACCAGTATTCACACTCAGCGTTTCAGCTGGGATGTCCCGAACTAAGAAAGCAGCAAATGAAGAAGGTACTAATTGCAGTTACATTTCTAATTGCGCTTTCCGGTTGCAGCGATACTTCAGCAGATCCACTTCCGACAGCTTCAAAAACAGATTTAACCAGTGAGAAATTACAGCCAAGCAGCCTTAAGGGGCTAGAAGTTTCCACGTATGTCATCGATGCGAATGAGTATTGGGAAACAATCGATGCAATAAAAATGACTACATCAAAAGATGCCGATGCAGTTTCGATTGCTATCGCAAATACAGTTAATGAGTACATTGCTGGACGGATTGAGGAATTCCAAGATGAAGTTATGGGCAATAAGAAAACTAAATATAATTCCAAGTTCGCCAAAGAGTTTTTCTTAGTCTACGACGAATCAACTGTGAGTAAGAATGTCTATGCAATAACAATTTCTGATGACTCTTATAGAGGTATGGCTCACAACACAAGCCAAAGTCGAACATTTGCTTTTGACAAGCGAACCGGCGATCAGATTATTCTGCGAAACGAAATTGAACCTTCCAAGAGTCAAGCTTTTGACGAATTCATCTTGGCGACCTTAAAAGAACAAGCACCAAACGATATCTTTGGATCTAAAGAAGTTCTTACGACACTTAAAAAGAGTGATGAATACACCGCCTGGTTTGCATCCAAGAAAGATGGCTTAGCAATTATCTTTAGGGAGTATGCGGTTGGACCATATTCAAGTGGGCAGATTGCTATTGGTGTCGGTTGGGATGAAGTGAAACAGTATTTCAAGACAGATTCAGTTTTGGTAAGTGAGTTTGCCGAATAATGACTAAGCCAATAGTTCGAACCGATCTGCAAAGTCTGCCTGCCTACAAAGCAGGTCAGAAGTTGCAGCCGCGCGCTGATCTTGAAGTCTTCAAATTAAGTAGCAATGAGAATACTTTCCCACCTCTTCCATCTGTCCTTGAAGCAATAAACACGGCTGCCCAAAGTGTTAATAGATACCCGGATCCCCTTAACACTGAAATGATTTCCGCAATCGCAAAGTCATTAGGTGTGAGTCCCGAAAATATTGCCGCTGGAGCTGGTTCGGTAGCTGTACTTGGCCATCTGATTCAGGCGATGGCCGCACCTGGGGATGAAGTCATCTATCCCTGGAGATCTTTTGAGGCATATCCAATCTGGACACAAATTTGTGCAGTGGCAGGCATTCCTGTTGCACTAAATGCTGACAATTCTCACAATCTTGATGCAATGGCTGCTGCAATAACTAGCCGGACAAAAATGGTTTTTATTTGCACGCCAAACAATCCAACCGGAAACGCAGTCCGCTCAAAAGATTTACACGAATTCATGGAGAAAGTCCCAAGTGATGTCTTGGTGGTGATTGATGAAGCCTACGCAGATTTTGTTACAGATTCAGAGATGGTTAGTGGGATGGACTTCTTTAACAAGTATGAAAATGTTGCGCTTCTAAGAACTTTCTCAAAAGCTCAAGGCTTGGCTGGCATGCGGGTGGGCTACACAGTTGCTCAGCCGGAGATTGCAGACTTTGTAAGTCGCGTTTCATTGCCATTTGGTGTCAACCTGCTTGCTCAAGTTGCAGTAATCGCTTCATTTGGCGAAGAAGCTAAGAAAGAATTGCGAGACCGCGTAGAGAAAATCTCTAAACAGCGCGACGAAGTTATTGAACCTTTAAGAAACGCGGGCTGGAATATTGGGCCTCAACATGCAAACTTCTTTTGGATTTCAACTTCAAATGTTGATGCGATCAAAGAAGCCTGTGAAGCTGCAGGTGTTGCTGTACGACCTTTTCCTGAAGGAATTCGCATCACAATCGGCGAAGAGGAAGCGAACAATCGAATTGTTAAATTGTTAACTGATTTTCCAATTAAGAATTAATCAATTTCAAATTGACTTCGATAAAGGTTTGAATATTCACCTTTAGTGGCAATAAGTTCGTCGTGGGTGCCTTGCTCAACAATTCCGCCATCTCGCATAACAATAATTCTGTCGGCATTTCTAATAGTTGAAAGCCGATGAGCAATTACGAAACCAGTTCTGCCCAATCTCAAATTATGCATCGCGCTCTGGATCAGAGCCTCGGTACGCGTGTCAACATTGCTAGTTGCCTCATCCAAAATCAGCACAGCTGGGTTTGCCAAAAACGCACGTGCAATGGTGAGAAGTTGTCGTTCCCCCACTGAAATATTATTGGCATCATCTTCAATGACCGTGTCGTAGCCGTCTGGGAGTGTGCGAATGAAGCGATCGGCATGCGCGTCTACAGCAGCTTGAACGATTTCAGCCTCGGTTGCTTCGGTATTTCCGTAAGCAATATTTTCGCGGATAGTTCCACCAAACAGCCAAGTGTCTTGCAAGACCATTCCAAAGTTGCGCCGTACTTTCTCCCGCGGCATTGAGGCTATATCTATGCCATCGAGCAAAATTTGGCCACTATCGAGTTCATAGAACCGCATCAGTAAATTCACGATTGTGGTTTTTCCAGCTCCTGTTGGGCCAACAATTGCGACAGTTTGCCCAGGTTCTACCGATAAATTGAAATCATGAATTAGCGGCTGGTTTTCAATGTACTTGAAATTAACATCTTGCAATTCCACTTTGCCAGTTGCCGTGAAAGTCTGGCCTGAATCCATCTCAATTGATTGTTCTATGCCATCCATAACTTCAAAAACCCGTTCGGCTGAAGCAATACCTGATTGCAGCTGATTCATTTGTGCTGCAATGCTCGATAGCGGCATCGTAAATTGTCGTGAGTATTGAATAAATGCCTGGACATCACCCAATGACATTGCTCCAGATGTGATACGCAAAGCACCAAGCACAGCGATTGTCACATAGTTGATATTCGACAATAGTTGCATAATTGGCTGAATTAGACCGCTTAAGAATGTAGCTTTGAAACTTGATTCGTAAAGTTCATCGTTGAAGTTATCGAATTTTTCAAGTGAATTCTTTCTTTGCCCATAAGCCAAGACCACGCTGTGACCAGTGTGAGTCTCCTCGATGTGGCCATTTAACTCACCGGTGGATTTCCATTGATTGACGAACTGAGATTGTGAACGTTTAGCAATAGCAGCTGTTGTGAGTATCGAAAGCGGAATAATGATGAGGGATATCGCAGCCAGCAGCGGCGAAATTATGAACATCAGAATTAATCCGCCAATTATCTGAAGGATTGAGTTCAGTAATTGGTTGAGCCCTTGCTGAAGTGAGTTACCGATATTGTCGATGTCGTTTGTTACTCGACTTAACAAATCCCCTCGGGATTGGCCATCAAAATATTTAAGTGGTAGGCGAGGTAATTTTTCCTGAACATCACGTCGCATTTGATGTACGAATCGTTGTGCGATTCCGGACATCAGATATCCCTGTATCCAAGAAAGCAGAGTTGAACCTGTGTAGAGAGCCAGCACTAGCAAAATAACTTTTCCTACTGCGGTGAAGTCAATTCCAACTCCAGGCACAATGTTCATCGCCGAAACCATGTCGGCTAATTGGGTTTGTCCATCTGCGCGAAGGCCAGCTACTACTTGTTCTTTCGAAGATCCAAGGGGGAACTTCGAAGAAATAAAGCCATCAAAGATCAAGTTTGTGGCTTGACCAAGAGTTTTTGGTCCCAGAATTGAAAGTCCAACGCTCGCGCTAGTTAGAAAAAGCACAAAGTACAGAACTATTTTTTGCCGGGACAGTAATTTGAGCAAGCGCTTTACTGTCGCCTTTGTGTTCAGAGGTTTTGAAGCTGGCGCACCGCCGCCACCAAATGGTCCATGCCCACCTCCGCGCATCGGACCGCCGCCACGCATACTCATACGTTTAACTCCGCTTGCGAGTCAACGATTTCGCTGTAGGTAGCGCAGTTATCAAGCAGTTCGTGATGGGTGCCATTGCCAACAATTCGGCCCTCATCAATTACCAGAATGCGATCTGCATTTCGAATGCTAGAAATTCGTTGAGCGACAATTACTACAGTTGCATTATTAGTCTCTTGGGTGAGAGCTGCCCGAAGCTTTGCATCGGTAGCTGCATCTAGTGCGCTGAGGCAATCATCAAAAATGTATATATCGGGTTTCTTTGCAATCGCTCTTGCAATCGACAGCCGTTGTTTTTGACCACCAGATAAATCAGTTCCACCTTGCGCAACATTGGTCTCAATATTGTTTTCTAATTTCTCAACAAAAACATCTGCTTGAGCAACTCGTAATGCTTGCCAGGTGTCTGAATCATCGATAGCACCCAATCCAACATTCTTCGCAACTGTGTCTCCGAAAATGAAAGTTCGTTGCGGTACATATCCGATGCGAGCCCACAAATTTTCTATCTCTACTTCGCGGGTGTCAACACCGTTGATCATCACGCTTCCTGAAGATGGATCCAAGAAGCGAATCATCAAGTTGACTAAAGTAGTTTTTCCAGAACCAGTACCACCAATAATTGCAGTTGTCTCGCCACGATTAATCTTGAACGATACATTTTCAAGAACTGGCACTTCGGCTTTTGGATAGCTAAAAGTTACATCTCTAAATTCAATAGTGCCAACTTCTTGAAATTCTTTTATAGAAGCAGGTGAGGTGATATTTGAATGCTTATTCAATACTTCAGCAATTCGTTCAGCACTGGCCGCTGCTCTAGGAATTAAAATCAACATCATTGTTGCCATCATTACAGAACCAAGGATCTGCATTAAATAAGAGATGAACGCAGTGATATCTCCAATTTGCATATTTCCATCTGCAATGAGGTGGCCGCCGAACCAAACCACACCCACAGTTGCAAGATTCAATATGAAAAATAGAACTGGCATTGAAAGTGCGAATATTCGGTTGATGCGCAGTTGGGTATCCATTAAGTCTGTGTTGGCAACCGCAAAACGTTCTCGTTCAACGTCGTCACGTACGAAAGCGCGGATTACTCGAACACCAGATATCTGCTCGCGTAAGACAGTATTGATTCGGTCAATTCTTTTTTGAACAATTCGAAATTGCGGGATTGCAATCTTCATGACAACCGCGATAATCAAAACCATAATTGGTATTGCGACTGCAATCAATGATGACAAAGCGAGATTATGTCGTATAGCCATAATTACACCGCCGATAATTGTGATTGGAGCTGAGACCAACATTGTTAAGCCGACTGTGATTAATACCTGAACTTGTTGAATGTCATTTGTATTGCGGGTGATTAAGGACGGCGTTCCGAATTCATCCATCTCAGCTGGACTAAAAGAGAGTACCTGCTTAAACACATCAGATCGCAGGTCGCGAGCCATCTGCATCGATGACTTTGCTGCGTAGTAGATAGAGATTACGGAAATGACAGCTAGGACAACTGTGATGAGCAGCATGTAGCCGCCAACTTTCAGCACATAGCCAGTGTCACCTTTTGCCACGCCCTCATTGATGATGTCAGCGTTGAGACTTGGCAATGAAAGGTTCGCCAATGTTTGAGCCAAGATCAATGCAAACACAATATATATAGGTGTGCGATACGGCCGGCTGTAATCCTTGAGCAGTTTCCACAGCATTAGGTCAGCCTAACCCCGTATTTGAGAGTGAGTTACTCAAACTTAAGTCGAATTAGGGCCTTTTGGCCCAAGACTCACTTATGTGGAAACGGGCAGGATTTGAGCATAAAAGTTGGAGGAACATATGAGTTCATTGGATCTCGCCCGGTGGCAATTCGGAATTACCACGGTGTACCACTTCCTCTTCGTCCCGATCACTCTCGGCACATCATTTTTGGTTGCCGGAATGCAAACAGCATGGGTGCGGACGAATAATGAGAAGTGGTTACGCGCAACAAAATTCTTTGGCAAGTTGTTATTGATTAACTTCGCGATGGGTGTCGTGACTGGCATCGTTCAAGAATTCCAGTTCGGTATGAACTGGTCAGAATATTCCCGCTTCGTTGGCGACATTTTCGGTGCACCACTTGCAGTCGAAGGATTGGTTGCATTTTTCCTTGAATCAACTTTCTTAGGTCTTTGGATTTTTGGTTGGGATCGACTTCCAAAGAAAGTACACCTCGCAACAATTTGGTTAGCAGCGATTGGTACTGCACTTTCTGCGTACTTCATTTTGGCTGCAAACGCATTCATGCAACATCCAGTTGGTTTTGAAATCAACCCTGTCACTAATCGTGCAGAGTTAACCGATTTTATGGCTGTCCTGACCCAAAACACTGCGTGGATTGCTTGGTTACACACTGAGGCATCTTCATTCCTTGTCAGCGGTGCACTTGTAGCTGGCGTTAGCGCTTACCTTTTGTTGAAGGGTAAAGGCGCAGATGTTGCGAGAATGACTTTGAAGTTTGGTGCAATCACAACTTTGGTTGCTGGACTTGCGGTTGCTATCACCGGCGATATGGATTCAAAAATCATGGTCGTACAACAGCCAATGAAGATGGCTGCAGCTGAGGCCCTTTATGAAAGTGAAAGTAATGCTGGTTTTTCAATCTTAACTTTGGGAAATCTAGAAGGAACCGAAGCAACAACTGAAATCAAGATTCCAGGATTGTTGTCATTCCTCTCAACCGGTTCAACTTCTGGTGAAGTCAAAGGTTTGAATAACTTGCAAGCGGAATACACCCAGAAATATGGTGAAGGTTGGTACATGCCAAATATTCCTACCGCTTACTGGTCGTTCCGTTTAATGATTGGTTTAGGAATGCTTGCAATGCTTTACGGAGCATATGCTCTTTGGGCAACCCGTAAGGGAGCTACACCAAAATCAAAGTGGTTTATGCGCGCATCTC
>JBIISC010000004.1:0-57021 GCA_044341215.1 Candidatus Nanopelagicales bacterium
CACTTGGTCTCAGCCCCTATCGCTCTAATCGCCGGACTAGTTGTGGTCTTCCAGGCGGACTCAATGGCCATGCGAATTGCCTGCATTGTTTATCTATTCACTGCAGTCAACCTTTTCACAGTTTCAGCCACTTACCACATTGGTCGCTGGTCAGTTCCAGTAAAAACAACCCTTCGACGAGTAGACCACTCAAACATTTTTCTAATCATTGCTGGTACCTATACCCCCCTTTCAATTGCACTTCTAGCTTGGGATTCTGCAAAGACACTTCTGATAATTATTTGGATAGCTGCTGCACTCGGTGTTGCAATTAGTTTGATCTGGCCACACGCACCAAGATGGATCTCAGTTCCACTTTATTTAGCAATGGGTTGGGTATCAATTTTTTATGTTCCGGAAATGGCTCAGGATGACGGACTTGTGCCAGTTATTTTGATTGCAATCGGTGGTTTGCTTTATTCGCTTGGCGCAGTTGTTTACGGATTGAAGAAACCAAACTTCAGTTTAAAATGGTTTGGATTCCATGAACTATTTCATTCGTTCACAGTTGCAGCATTTGCAGTGCATTTTGTTGCCGTGACAATTGCGGTAATTCAATAAATTAATATTTAGAAAAGATAAGCAAATCGCCACTCACCTATTTGGTGAATGGCGATTAGCCTTTACGTTTTGTGCTTACTTATCAGCGAGCCGCAGTGCCTTCTTGGTAGTCCGAGTCACCTGATTGAACCCAAGACATAAGTTTGCGAAGTTCGCGACCGGTCTTTTCGATTGGATGCGCTTCACCTGCTGCACGAAGTCTCTTAAAGTCTGGAGCACCAGCATCTTGATCGTCAATGAAACGCTTAGCGAATGAACCATCTTGAACTTCTTTAAGAACTGCCTTCATGTTTTCTTTGACGCGTGCATCGATGATGCGTGGACCAGAAACATAGTCACCGTATTCAGCTGTTGAAGACACTGACCAGCGTTGCTTTGCAATTCCGCCTTCATACATCAAGTCAACAATTAGCTTTAGTTCATGTAAGCATTCGAAGTATGCAACTTCTGGTTGGTAACCAGCTTCAACCAAAGTTTCAAAGCCAGCCATAACTAGTGCAGATGCGCCACCACAAAGAACTGCTTGTTCACCGAATAAATCGGTTTCAGTTTCTTCGGTGAATGTGGTCTTGATGCCACCAGCGCGAAGTGAACCAATTCCCTTTGCGTATGAAAGGGCTAGATCCCAAGCTTTTCCAGTTGCATCTTGTTCAACAGCAACAATCGCTGGAACGCCTCGGCCAGCTGCGTATTCGCGGCGAACCAAGTGACCTGGGCCTTTTGGTGCAACCATGCAAACATCAACTGTGGCTTTTGGTTTGATGTAACCGTAGCGGATGTTGAACCCATGGGCGAAGAACAGTGCATCGCCATCTTGCAGATTTGGTTCGATAGCTTCAGCATAAAGACCGCGCTGTGATGGGTCTGGAACCAAAACCATAGTTAGGTCTGCTTCAGCTACTGCGGTTGCTGGATCCACAACCCGCAAACCTTCGGCTTCGGCTTTAGCGCGTGAAGTTGAGTTTGGTGCAAGACCCACCCGAATATCAACGCCTGAGTCGCGAAGTGAAAGTGCATGTGCGTGACCTTGGGAACCATATCCAATTACTGCAACAACGCGATTTTGGATGATTGATAGATCTGCATCTTTGTCATAAAAAAGTTCAGCCACGATTAATCCTTTTGTGTAGTGGGTGGTCGGAGTTTAGTTGGTTTTGTCGGTGCTCTTAAGTGAGCGGTCAGAAATGGCTTTGCCACCACGTCCCATCGCAACAACACCGGATTGAACGAGTTCCTTGATGCCGTAAGGCTCAAGAACTCGCAATAGTGCCGTTAGTTTTTCGCTTGAACCAGTCGCTTCGACTGTAATTGCGTCATTCACGACGTCAACAACTTTGGCGCGAAACATTTGAATCAGTTCCAGAATTTGCGAGCGAGTTTCTGGATCCGCTTTAACTTTAACTAGCAACAATTCACGCTGTACAGATGCGCCATCTTCAAGTTCAACAATCTTTAGAACATTGATCAGTTTATTCAGCTGCTTGGTAACTTGTTCAAGAGGCAACTCTTCAACGTTGACAACTATGGTCATTCTCGAAACATCTGGCATTTCGGTTGGTCCAACAGCTAGTGACTCAATATTGAAGCTTCGGCGTGAGAACAAACTTGCAACGCGTGCAAGCACACCTGGCTTATCTTCAACAAGTACTGAAAGTGTGTGACGGCTCATGATTAGTCCTCTCCGCGTTCCCATTGCGGCGCTAAATCGCGAGCAATCTTGATGTCGTCATTTGAAGTTCCAGCTGCGACCATCGGCCAAACCATTGCGTCTTTATGCACCTGGAAATCAACTACAACTGGCGCATCGTTAAGTGACATCGCCTTTTCAATAGTCTTTGCAACATCTTCAGGTTTTTCACAACGCAATCCGTGGCAACCATAAGCATCGGCAAGTTTTACGAAATCAGGAATTCGATCAGAATGCAAACTGGTGTTTGAGTATCGCTCGTTATAGAACAAGGTTTGCCATTGGCGAACCATTCCTAAAACATTGTTGTTGATAATTGCTACTTTGATTGGAATGTCGTTGATTGCGCAAGTAGCAAGCTCTTGATTAGTCATTTGGAAACAACCATCGCCGTCAACTGCCCAAACTGATTTATGTGGTGCGCCAACTTTGGCTCCCATGGCTGCTGGAACAGCAAAGCCCATCGTGCCAAGACCGCCAGAGTTCAACCAAGTGCCTGGCTCTTCGTAATTGATAAATTGTGCGGCCCACATTTGATGTTGGCCAACACCTGCCGTGAAGATGGATTCTTTTCCAGCAATTTCACCAAGTTGTTGAATTACATATTGCGGCGCAAGCGAGCCAGCTACCGTTTCATAGCCAAGTGGGTATTTATCTTTCCAGCTAAGGCAAGTTTCGCGCCACTCATTGAAATTCGGCTTAGCACCGGCTTTGATATCTTCTTTCAAAGCTTCAACTAGATCAAGCATCACTTCGCGGACATCTCCAACAATTGGAACATCAACTTCGCGATTCTTACCAATTTCTGCTGGGTCGATGTCAGCATGAATAACTTTTGCCTCAGGTGCGAAAGATGAAAGTTTTCCAGTAACCCGGTCGTCAAACCTTGCACCGAGAGTGATTAGCAAATCGCTCTTTTGCAAAGCCCCAACAGCAGCAACTGTTCCGTGCATGCCAGGCATACCCATGTGAAGTTTGTGGCTATCTGGAAATGCGCCGCGTGCCATCAAGGTGGTTACAACTGGAATATTCAAAAGTTCTGCAAGTCTAAATAATTCTTTAGAACCATTTGCCTTAATTACACCGCCACCAACATAAAGAACTGGTTTGCGAGATTCAAGAATCAATTTTGATGCTTCGCGAACTTGTTTGTTATGTGGCTTAGTAACTGGTCGATAGCCAGGCAAATCTATGTTTGTTGGCCAATCGAAAGTGGTCATTGCTTGCAATGCATCTTTTGCAATGTCTACTAGAACTGGACCTGGGCGACCAGTCCCTGCAATGTGAAAAGCCTCAGCGATTGCGCGTGGGATTTCTCTAGGATCTGTTACAAGGTAATTGTGTTTAGTGATTGGCATTGTGATGCCACGAATATCTGCTTCTTGAAATGCATCAGTACCAATTGCAGCTGAAGGAACCTGGCCAGTTATTGCAACCATTGCGACTGAATCCATATAGGCATCAGCAATTGGAGTCACGAGATTTGTAGCACCTGGTCCGGAAGTTGCCATGCAAACTCCAACTCGGCCACTTGCCAGGGCATACCCCTGAGCCGCGTGACCCGCTCCTTGTTCGTGGCGGACCAAGATGTGACGAATTTGTTTGCTATCCATCAGCGGGTCGTATGCCGGCAAAATTGCACCGCCTGGAATACCGAACATGTCGGTTACTCCAGCGTGCTCTAGCGAGCGAACCAAACTGGCTGCACCGGTTATTTGCTCAGTCATCTGATCTTCTTTCGTTGTCTACTTCGTAACTTTGTGGGTGTTTTTTCGCCTTACAAGCGAAAACCCCCCGGCCTTTCGGCTTCGGAGGGTGCGCGCGGTTGACGCTTCTGCTGATGCGAACCGCGCTAAATAACCACCACAATAGAAATTCTCATGGGGTAAGGATACTTAGGACTTACAGATTTGTCACTAGTTAATTTGAGCTAATCAGACTGAAACTATTAGTCGCAGACCGCGCCTTTGGCTGCTGAGCCGACCAATTTGGCATATTTATGCAAAACGCCACTGGTGTAGCGATGTGAAAGTGGCTGCCAGTCGACCTTGCGCTTGGCAAGTTCGGCGTCATCTACGAGCAAATCCAGAGTGCGATTCGGGATATCGATGCGCACTTTGTCGCCAGTTTTAGCGAATGCAATGACCCCTCCGTCGACCGCTTCGGGGGCAACGTGACCAACGCATAGGCCAGTGGTGCCACCTGAGAATCGACCATCTGTGATTAGTAACACGTCCTTGCCAAGTCCAGCGCCTTTGATGGCAGCAGTGATCATCAACATTTCGCGCATTCCAGGGCCACCTTTAGGTCCTTCATAGCGAATGATTACAACATCACCTTTTTGGATGTCGCCACTTTCAAGGGCATCCATAGCTGCACGTTCGCGTTCGAAAACTTTTGCAGGTCCTTCAAAAACATCAACTGGGATACCAGCACTTTTAACAACTGCACCGTCGGTTGCGAGTGAACCTCGAAGAATTGTGATGCCACCGGTTCCACCAACTGCTTTGTCGATCGCATGCAAGATTTGGCCATCTGGATCTGGTGAATTAATTTCTGCAAGATTTTCGGCAAGAGTTTTACCGGTCACAGTTAAGCAATCGCCATTTAGAAGTTTGGCATCGAGCAACGCTTTCATAATTACTGGAACGCCACCAACTTTGTCGACGTCGCTCATTACATAACGACCGAATGGTTTCACGTCAGCGAGCAACGGAACTTTGGAACCAATGCGATGGAAATCTTCAAGTTCAAGATCAACTTTTGCTTCATGAGCAATTGCAAGAAGATGCAGAACCGCGTTTGTTGAACCACCAAATGCCATCACAACAGCAATTGCATTTTCAAGAGATTGTTTGGTGATGATGTCGCGAGTTGTGATTCCTTGACGAATCAGTTCCACAACTGCTTCACCAGATGCAATTGAATAACCATCACGACGACGATCGACTGCTGGTGGAGCTGCAGAACCTGGAAGTGACATTCCCATTGCTTCGGCTGCAGAGGCCATTGTGTTGGCGGTGTACATACCGCCACAAGCGCCTTCACCTGGACAGATTGCTCGTTCAATTGCATCAACATCTTCGCGAGACATTAATCCGCGAGCACACGCACCAACTGCTTCGAATGCATCAATGATTGTGACATCTCGATTTGAACCATCACTAAGCGTTACATTGCCAGGCAAAATCGATCCTGCGTAGACAAACACTGATGCGACGTCTAATCGCGCTGCGGCCATCAACATACCAGGAAGTGATTTGTCACAACCAGCAAAGTTGACCATGCCGTCAAGTCGCTCAGCTTGCATAACCGCTTCAACCGAGTCGGCAATGATTTCTCGGCTAACTAATGAAAAGTGCATACCTTCGTGGCCCATTGAAATACCATCAGAAACTGAAATGGTTCCAAATTGCATTGGGAACCCGCCAGCTTTGTGGACACCTTCTTTTGCAGCAAGGGCAAGGCGAGCAAGTGAAAGATTGCATGGAGTGATTTCATTCCATGACGAAGCGATACCGATTTGTGGTTTAACCCAGTCTGCATCACCCATGCCGACAGCGCGGAGCATGCCTCGGGCTGCGGCTCTTTCGAGTCCGTCAGTTACATCTTTACTGCGGGGCTTCATGTCGGTCATTGGTGAATTGTATTGCTCGGGATTTGTTCTGCTCGGGCACATTTAGCGGGGCCTAATTGGCTTCAGTTACGCCAATTCTTCGGTTACGCCAATTCTTCAGTTATTCCGATTCTTCGGTAACGCCAAGTTTCTCAAAAAGCAGTGCGCGAACTTTGGCAGCGTCCGCTTGCCCCTTTGTGGTTTTCATGACAGCTCCGACGATTGCACCAGCAGCTTGAAGTTTGCCTTCTTTGATCTTTGCAGCAATGTCTGGGGATGCAGCAAGTGCTTCATCGATTGCGTTAAGCAAAGAAGAGTCGTCAGAAACAACTGCAAGGCCACGTTTTTCGATAATTGAATCAATGTCACCTTCACCGTTGATAACAGCTTCAATAACTACGCGGGCTAATTTGTCGTTCAGTTTGCCATCAGCAATTAACTTCTCAACTTGGGATAAGTGTTGGGCAGTGATTGGTAGGTCTATCAATTCAATAGACATTTCTTTCGCCAATCTAGCTAATTCACCTAGCCACCACTTACGCGCACCATTTTGATCAACACCTGCATCAATAGTCGCAAGAACTAGATCCAACGCGCCAGCGTTAATTACTGATGCCATGTCATGATCGGTAATTCCCCACTCAGCTTGCAAACGGTTCTTACGAAGAGATGGGTTTTCAGGCAAGGTCTTTCGAAGTTCTTCTACCCATTCGCGACTAGGAGCAATCGGAACTAAATCTGGTTCTGGGAAATAACGGTAATCCTCAGCTTCTTCTTTTATGCGACCAGAAGTTGTGACACCAGTGTCTTCGTGCCAGTGGCGGGTTTCTTGAATAATTGTTTTTCCAGCATCGATAGCTGATGCTTGTCGAGTGATTTCATACCGAACTGCACGTTCAACAGATCGCAAAGAGTTCACATTCTTGGTTTCAGTGCGAGTTCCGAATTTGTCCTTTGGAGTTTTACGCAAAGAAAGGTTTACGTCACAACGTAATGAACCTTGTTCCATGCGGACGTCACTGACGCCAAGGGCGCGCAATAAGTCGCGCAGTGCACTTACATAGGCACGGGCAACTTCTGGAGCAAATCTTCCGGCACCAACAATTGGCTTTGTCACAATTTCAATAAGTGGGATTCCAGCTCGGTTGTAATCGAGTAATGAGTAATCCGCGCCATGAATTCTGCCGGTAGCTCCACCTTGATGTGATGCTTTTCCGGTGTCCTCTTCCATGTGTGCGCGTTCGATTTCAACTCGGAACTTCTTCATTCCTTCATCGGTTTCAACATCAACATCTAAATAACCATTAAAACAAATCGGTTCGTCGTATTGAGAAGTTTGGAAATTCTTTGGCATGTCTGGATAAAAATAATTCTTTCGCGCAAAACGGCACCACTCAGCGATTTCACAATTTAATGCCAGGCCAATGCGAATCGCAGATTCAACTGCCTTGCCATTGACCACAGGTAATGCGCCTGGTAATCCCAAACACACAGGGCATACGTGAGTATTTGGATCTCCACCAAATTCGGTTGGACATCCACAAAACATTTTGGAATTGGTATTTAGTTCAACGTGTACTTCTAGGCCCATTACTGGATCAAAAGCGGCGATAGCTTCATCATATTCAAATACGTCTTCAACTTTTGAACTCATAAAGCTTGCACCTCCTCGATCAGCAAATGGCCCCATTTTTCCTTCAAAGCATTTTCAAGCGCAGCACCTACGTTATATAAACGATCATCTCCCATTACTGGCGCCATAATTTGCAAACCAACTGGAAGTCCATCTTCAGGTGCTAGACCAATTGGCAAAGACATTGCTGAGTTGCCCGCAAGGTTTACCGGGATAGTTGCCACATCATTTAGATACATAGCAAGTGGATCATCTACTTTGTCACCAATCTTGAAGGCTGTGGTTGGCGCAGTAGGCGAAATCAAAACATCTACCTTTTCAAAAGCAGCTGCGAAATCTCGTGAAATCAACGTGCGAACTTTTTGTGCTGAACCGTAGTAAGCGTCGTAGTAACCACTAGATAGCGCATAAGTTCCGAGCATGATCCGGCGTTTAACTTCTGGGCCAAAACCAGCTTCGCGGGTCATAGACATAACTTGTTCAACTGCATTTTCAACATTGTCGCCAACCCGCAAGCCATAACGCATACCATCAAATTTTGCTAAATTCGATGAACATTCTGATGGCAAAATCAAGTAGTAAGCACCAAGGGCATATTCGAAAGACGGACACGAAACTTCATGGACTTCTGCACCTAATGAAGTCAGAATATCAACGGCTTCTCTGAATCGTTGTTGAACTCCAGCTTGATAACCCTCGCCACCAAGTTGCTTAACTAAACCAATCTTTACGCCTTTTACATCTGCCTTTAATGCTGCGCCGACAACATCTGGCACCGATTGATTAATAGAAGTCGAATCTCGTGGATCATGACCTGCAATTGCTTTATGCAAAAGTGCTGTGTCGAGCACGTTTCGAGCACATGGGCCAACTTGATCAAGAGATGATGCAAGTGCGATTACGCCGTAACGCGAAACTGCACCATAAGTTGGCTTAACTCCCACAGTTCCAGTGACTGCTGCCGGTTGGCGAATAGATCCACCAGTGTCAGAACCAATTGCAAGTGGCGCTTCAAATGCTGCAAGAGCTGCTGAAGATCCACCGCCAGAACCACCAGGAATTCTTTCCAAGTCCCAAGGATTCTTGGTTGGACCATAAGCAGAATATTCAGTTGAAGAACCCATTGCGAATTCATCCATATTTGTTTTGCCCAAAATGATGATGTCATTTTCGCGAAGTTTCTTTACGACTGTTGCATCGTATGGTGGTCGCCAGTTTTCCAAGATTTTTGAACCAGCGGTTGTTGGAACACCTTCCATTGCCAAAATATCTTTCAAAGCAAGTGGAACGCCAGCAAGTGGGCCCAGCTTTTCACCATCCTTGATCTTCGCATCCACTTTGGCAGCATCACTAAGCGCGCTCTCTTTTGTTAAATGCAAAAATGCGTGAACACGTTCGTCAACTTTTTCGATTCGATCAAAGTGAGCTTGGGTAACCTCAACACTTGACAATTCCCCATTTGCAATTTTGGTTGCAATATCTTTAGCATTTAGCTTGATAATCTCATTGGTCATGATTCGTCCAAAATTCTTGGAACTCTAAAGCGTGAATCTTCCGAAGCTGGTGCGCCGCTCAGGGCTTGTTCTGCACTCAGGCTCTGTTGGACTACATCTTCGCGAAACACATTTACAACTGGAACTGCATGCGAGGTCGGTGGAATATCATCATTGACTACTTCACTCACGCGAGCAACTGCGCCGAGAATTACATCGAGTTGTCCTGCATAGTGGTCAAGTTCCTGGTCGGTCAGATCGAGGCGAGCCAATTTAGCCAAGTGAGCTACTTCTGCCCGGGTAATAGATGCCATAGGGGCAATACTAAGAGCCCGCGGTCAGGCTCAAATTAGCGTGCGACTTTCGATGCGGCTTCTGGGCCTTTTTCTAGCAAAACTATGAAGCCCGCGAGATCTAATATCGGACGGCCAAGTTCTTCTGCTTTTGATGCCTTTGATCCAGCATTTTCGCCAATCACAACAAAATCTGTGTTCATTGAAACTGTCGCTGCGCTCTTTGCACCACGTGACGTCACCGCCTCAGCCGCTGACTCACGGGTGAAACCATCGAGTGAGCCAGTGATAACAATTGTCAGCCCAGCAAGAGTCTGCTCACCTAATTCAACTTCTTCATCTTGAAAAGTAACTCCAGCTTTTTGCCAATTAGAAATAACTTCGCGATGCCACTTAACACTGAACCAGTCTTTTACAGATTCTGCGATAACTGGTCCAACACCTTCAACTTGCGATAAGACATCTAGTGGCGCTTGCTCAATTGCTTCTATCGAGCAAAATTCTTTAGCAAGAGCTTTCGCAGCGATTGGTCCAACATGACGCATTGAAAGTGCACAAATAAATCGCCAAAGTTGTTTGGCTTTGGCTTTTTCAAGGCTAACTAACATTTTGTTTGCGTTAGCTGTCAGCTCTATCTGACCATTTTTATCTTTCTTTGTGAAAAATTCACTGGTTAACAAATCTTCTTCTTTTAGGGCAAATAATTTGGCTTCATTGATTAGCACTCCATCGGCCAACAATGCTCCTGCAGCTTGAGCACCTAGATTTTCTATGTCCAAGATTGCCCTGCTTGCTAAATAGATAATTCTTTCCCGAAGTTGAGCTGGGCAAGATTGTGAATTTGGACAACGTAAATCCACATCACCCTCTTTTTGAGCACCTAGAGGCGAACCACATTCAGGGCACCTAGTTGGCATAACAAATTTCTTTTCAGAACCATCCCGCAGCGCAACAACTGGGCCGACAATCTCAGGAATCACGTCGCCTGCTTTGCGCAAAACCACGGTGTCACCTATCAATACACCTTTGCGTTCAACTTCTTCCTGATTGTGCAACGTGGCCATTTCAACCACACTTCCTGCGACTTTGACTGGCAACATATGGCCAAATGGAGTTGCGCGGCCTGTGCGACCAACCGACACCCGAATATCCAATAGCTTTGTATTAACTTCTTCAGGCGGATATTTGTACGCAATTGCCCAACGCGGTGCCCGCGAAGTGAAACCAAGTTGCTCTTGCAGGTTTAGTGCATTGACTTTAACAACTATGCCATCTATGTCATGTTCTACAGCATGGCGATTATCTCCATGGAACTTAATAAACTTTATTACTTCTTCAGTTTTTGTTAATACTTTAAAGTGTTTGCTGATTGGCAATCCCCAGGACTCCAAGATTTCGTAAGCATCAGACTGATTTCCAAATCCCAATGCTGCAGATTCGCCAACTCCGTGCACAGTCATCCGCAATGGCCTGCTCGCAGTTACTCGTGGATCTTTTTGCCGCAATGACCCAGCAGCAGCATTTCTAGGGTTTGCAAACGGTGGTTTCCCTGCTGCCACTAATCCGGCATTCAATTTGTCGAACTCGGCGTTTGGAAAATAAATTTCTCCGCGAACTTCAACAATCTCAGGTACTGCAATTTTTCCAGTTGCTACCAACCGATCGGGCACTCCGACAATAGACCTTACATTTGCAGTGACATCTTCGCCATTTGAGCCGTCGCCACGGGTAGCCGCTGAAATCAGTTTTCCATTTTCATAAGTCAAGTTGATTGCCAGACCGTCAATTTTTAATTCACAGAGGAATTCACAGGAGCCAACACCTTTTTCGACTCGTAAAACCCAGTCCAGAAATTCTTCTTCACTAAAGACATTGTCCAAACTCATCATTCGAGATCTATGTGAAATAGCAGCAAAGTCTGTGGTGTATTCCCCACCGACTTTTTGGGTAGGTGAGTCTGGAGTTCTTAATTCAGGATATTCATTTTCAATTTGGATTAATTCGCGTTCATAGTTGTCATATTGCCCATCGGAAACAACCGGTGCATCTAATACGTAATAGCTATAGCGATATTCCTCGACTAATTCACACAATTCTTTGTGCCGCAATCGAGCATCAATTAAAGCTTTATCGCCTTTGCCCATTTGCGGATTATCTCTCGCCCAACCGACGTGCTGTATCAATCATCACAGATCCCGCAACTCGATCCCCATCGTAAAAAACGGCCTGTTGGCCAGGCGCTACACCACGTAAGAATTCTTCAGTTCGAAAAGTCAAATCACCGTCGGTAACCGAAACAATTTCTGAAGGGACCTCAGTGCCATGTGCCCGCCATTGCACACCAAGTTTTTGACCCGACTCAAAACCAGTAGTGGTGACAGTTGGCTTTATGCCACTTACTTCATTCACCTCAAGCAAACGTGGTGGCCCAACAAAAACTGTTTTTGTCTTCACATCAATACTTGTCACATATCTAGCGGCGCCGTCATCAGCTGGTGTTCCCAAAGCCAACCCACGACGTTGACCAATAGTGAAAGTGTGTGCACCTTGATGTGCACCAACTACGTCACCACTTACCGCATCAACGATTTTGCCTGGCTGAGGTCCAAGGCGTGATTGCAAGAAACCTGCAGTGTCACCATCCGGAATGAAACAGATATCATGACTATCTGGTTTCTTCGCAACCAATAGATCTAAATTCTCAGCTTCTTTGCGAATGTCCGGTTTAGCGGTGTCGCCAATTGGAAATAGTGCACGCTCTAATTGCCACTGTTCTAAAACTCCCAAAACATAGGACTGATCTTTGAGTGGATCTACTGCTCTATGCAATTCAACACCGTTTGAGCCATTAACTAATTGCGCGTAGTGTCCTGTGGCAACCGCATCAAAACCAAGAGCTATCGCACGATCTAGTAGAGCTGAAAACTTAATTTTTTCATTACAGCGCAAACATGGATTTGGGGTTCGACCTTCAGAATATTCGGCTAGGAAATCGTCTACGACGCCAGCTTTGAATTCCTCAGCCATATCCCAGACATAAAATGGAATTCCTAAAACATCAGAGGCACGTCTAGCGTCGCGTGAATCTTCAAGTGAGCAACATCCGCGTGCACCAGATCTAAAGGATTGAGGGTTTGCCGAAAGGGCAAGATGTACCCCTGTGACCTCGTGCCCTGCAGCAACTACTCGAGCTGCTGCAACCGCTGAATCAACTCCGCCTGAAAGCGCCGCCAGAATTTTCATTTGTCGTCTCTCATCAAAGTCGCTGCCTAGTCTTACCTGCCCGACGGGCACGTTCAACAGTTTCGGGCAGTATTCTTTCTAACAATTCGATATCTCCCAAGTTTGAAGTTCTACCGAGCGAGAATCTGAGAGCGCCAACGGCTACTTCCTCACTAATTCCCATGTTCATCAATACGTGTGAAGGTTGTGGAATTCCGGCTGTGCAGGCCGAACCAGTTGAACATTCAACTTGTGCGGCATCTAACAACATCAGCAAGGCATCACCTTCGCAACCAATAAATGTGAAATGCACATTTCCTGGAAGTCTATTTGTGCGGTCACCATTTAGGACTGCATCAGGAATAATGCTTTCAATTCCTGAAATCATGCGATCTCGCAATTGAATTAAATGTTCTCTGTGTTCGGCAATCCGCCCAGTAGAAATCTTTACAGCTTCACCCAGTGCAGCTATTAAGTGTGTAGGAATGGTTCCGGAACGAACTTCACGTTCTTGGCCTCCACCATGTAGTACTGGCACTGGCTTAAATTCTCTACGCAAAATCAAAGCACCAATACCCATCGGTCCGCCAATTTTGTGCCCACTTAAAGTCAAAGCATCAACACCAAGTTTCTTGAAATCAATCTCAATTGCACCAACGGCCTGTACGGCATCGGTGTGCACTGGAATAGATGATTTCTTTGCCAACGCCACAATTTCTTCAATAGGTTGAACTGTGCCAACTTCATTATTTGCAAACATTATTGAAATCAATGCAATCTCATCTGCATTATTTTCAATAATTTTCCGAAGGGCTTCTAAATTAATTCCACCAAATTCATCAACTGGAGCAAATACCACTTCAGCATTCTCCATTTGTTCCATCCACTGAGCTGGGTCAAGCACAGCATGGTGTTCGATTGATGAAATAACTATTTTATTTCGGCGTGGATCTTGAGCATTTCGCAACCAATAAAGTCCCTTGATTGCCAAGTTGTTGGCTTCTGTTCCACCTGAAGTGAAGACAACTTCGCCAGGCAGACAATTAAGCGCTGTCGAGATCTTTTCCCTTGCTATCTCAACAGTCTTTCGGGCAGCGCGACCTGAAGTATGCAAACTTGATGGATTTCCAACTTCGGAAAGATGCTTTGTCATGATTTCAATAACTTCTGGAAACACCACTGTTGTGGCCGCATGATCTAGGTAAACCATTATTTACCTAACTCTTGCAATAGGGCCGCTAATACTTCGTCAGCGTCACCAACTATTGCTAGGTCTGCAAAAGCAAAAATCTCAGCTTCAGGGTCTTTATTCACCGCTGCAATGTAGTTTGGTTTTCTAACGCCTGCAAAATGGTAGTGCGCACCACTTACGCCAAAACCTACGTAAATATTTGGGCTAATCGTGCGACCAGACGCTCCGACCAAACTTTCCACGCCAATATGACCTTTATCAAAGGCTGCAGAAGTGCCAACCACTTCTGCTTCCATTGATTTTGCAACGATTCGCAAGTCGCCAATGGATGTAACTCCACCACCAACACAGACTGAAATTCCCTTGCAGCTTGGTACGTCGGCAATCGTGATTACAGATGGTCCTTTGCATTCAATTATGACGTTGACCGATCCATCAAAGATTTCTTTAGTGAATTGGTCATTTTCTGCAGCGCAGACATCTGTTATTAGCGCTAATTTATTTTCGGCTGCAAAACTAGCAGCTTCAGCTTTTTGATCTGCCGTAAAAACTTTAACTTCGCTAGCAGGATTGATTTCTACTTTTTGGATTTGAGTATCTTCAACATTTGACCACTTTGAAATTTGCTCTAAAAGCAAAACTGCAAGTTCTTTTGGTGTGCCACTCTTTTTCTCAGGATTTTTTTCCTTCAAAATTGTAGTCTGTGAAATAATTTTTGTCTTGGGCGCGATGTCTGCTAAACCCAGATCTACAAGATTCAATGTTGAAACTGGTTTGTTCTTGGCGGCTGCGATGCCTTTGAAGTTGGGCAATCGCGGAGTATTGAAATCTTTAGTCACCACAACGATGCTTGGCTTTTTAAGATTCAAAACCAAATCCAGCTCAGATTCACTACTGACTTCAACGTAATTCCAATCAAGCAATCGGGCTACATAGGCTGGAACCACTTCACTTTGCCCATCTGAAGATTTGGTACCAGCGAAAACTAAATCTGCACCGCAATGCAATATGGCTTTTGCCAATACGTTTGCAGTTACCCAAATATCTGCTCCGTGGAGGTTCTCATCCGTCACATGAACAGATTCATCAATTCCCATTGCCAATGCGCGTTTGGTTGACTGCTCAACACCTGCTGGTCCCATCGAGATTGAAACAGTTTGGATGCCGGAAGCATCTGATATTTGAAGTGCCGCTTCTACTGCGTGCAGGTCAGAAGGGTTCAAAACTGGGTCGGTGAGGGTTCGCTCCAAACGCAAATTCTCAACGTTGAGAGTTAACCGCGAATCTGCACTTGGTACCTGCTTTACCAAGACTGCAATTTTCACTATTCACCTCATCTAGCTTGAGTTAGTTCACTCGGACACTGTGAGTATTCTCTCAGCGATTTAGCACAAAGGCTCACCCCGCGGTCTGCCCTTATGCGCCACACTGACCCTAGGCAGGTAAATTGCCGTCTGATTTTGTATGTAAAGACTCACGCTAAGGGGCTCGAGAGAATATGACCGCTCTGCCGAGTCAAAACTATGCCCAAGTCAATAACCGGCCAGATCCACTTGGTGTAACCGTCGTTGATGGTGGCGTGAACGTTGCAATATTCGCCGATAATGCAACTGCGGTCGATTTCTGTATCCGAAATGCTGACGGCTCTGAAACTCGTTGGCGCCTACCCGACAAGGCTCGAGGAATTTGGCACGGGTTTGTCCCAGGTGTCGAAGTTGGCTCTCGCTATGGCTTTCGGGTTCATGGGGAATGGAATCCACTTGAAGGGCATCGCCACAATCCAAATAAATTCTTGATAGACCCTTATGCAAAAGCGATTGATGGTAATTGGGTTTTACATGAAGCGGTTTTTGGCTATAAGCAAGATATGACCAAACCTGCAGACGAGTTGATTATGGACACTCGGGACTCTGCACCATTTATGCCATGTGGGATTGTGGTTAAAGATGATTTTGATTGGACTGGCGACGTTAAGCCAGATGTTCCCTGGCATAAAACTGTGATTTACGAAGCCCACGTAAAAGGTATGACGATGCAACATCCAGATGTGCCTGAACATTTGCGTGGCACTTATGCTGGTCTTGCCCATGAATCAATCATTAATCATTTGCATTCAATAGGTGTTACTGCGATTGAACTTTTACCGATTCATCAAATTGGACACGAAGAGCATTTAGTCCGAATGGGAATGACTAACTATTGGGGGTACAACACTCTCGGGTTTTTTGCACCTCATCATGCTTACTCATCAAGTGGCCATCGCGGAGAACAAATCAATGAGTTCAAGCAGATGGTTAAAACATTCCACCAAAATGGTATTGAAGTCCTAATTGATGTGGTTTACAACCACACCTGTGAAGGTGGGCCGATGGGTCCAATGATGAGTTTCAAAGGTATTGATAACGCCTCGTACTACCGACTAGTTGATGAAGATCCGCAACACTATTTCGACACGACTGGCTGCAGCAACACACTAAATACTTACCACCCGCAAGTAATGCAGTTGGTTCTAGATTCACTACGTTACTGGGTAAGTGAAATGCACGTGGATGGATTTCGTTTCGATCTCGCACCTAGCCTTGCTCGAATAAATCATGATGTTGATTTAGCTGGACCACTGATGCAAGCAATTGCCCAAGATCCTGTGCTTCGAAACACCAAACTAATTGCTGAACCGTGGGATCTAGGAACCGGTGGCTATCAGGTTGGTAACTATCCAAGAATCTGGAGCGAATGGAACGACCGCTTTAGAGATACAGCACGCGATTTTTGGCGTGGTGTTGCGCCAGGTATTTCCGAACTTGCATCCCGCATGTCTGGCTCTTCAGATCTATTTGTTGATGAAGATCGCCGACCACGAGCATCCATTAATTTCGTAACAGCACATGATGGTTTCACAATGCGGGACTTGGTTTCCTTCAACCAAAAACATAACGAAGCCAATCGTGAAGGCAACCGAGATGGCAACGACCACAATAACTCTTGGAACCACGGCGTTGAAGGTGAAACCACCGATGCAGCTATAAACCAACTGCGCCTTCAGCAACAACGAAACATGATGTTGATGCTACTGCTTGCAAGTGGTGTGCCGATGATTACTGCTGGTGACGAACATGGACGTACCCAAGGTGGCAATAACAATGCATATTGCCAAGACACCCCTATTTCTTGGGTAGATTGGAATATCGAAGGCGACCGAGCTGAGATTTTGGATAGCTATAGAAATTTGATGCAACTGCGTAAAGAGCATCCCGCTTTCCACCATCGCGATTACCGCTGGGGATCACCGACTTTGACTGGTGGGCCAAAAGATATCGCTTGGCTTAGCCGGACAGGTCTTGAACTTGATGCAGAAGAATGGCTAGATACGGAAATTAAAACTCTTGGAATGTTCATAAATCAAATTGCACAAACTGAAGTTGAAAATGAATCTTCAAGCTGTTCATTCTTGGTGATAATGCATTCAGGTGGTGAAAGCATTGAATTCACGCTTCCTGATGCATCTTGGGCATCGCAGTGGCATATAGAACTCGATACAACTTTGCCGGGTGCAAAATCACCAGACCTCAAAATGCAACCAGGGCAGACCATGCGAGTTTTCGCTCGATCTGCCCTGGTACTACGCGCTGCTCACGCGTAAATATTTTTACTTAAGTGATGCTTGTAATCCAAGTTCAGCAAAGTTAGCTAAACCTGCATGCTTTGGCACAACTCGAACGTTGTACCCAAACGCACCAGCGTTTTGCAGTTCCACATTTACTGTGAATCTCCAACGCGATCCGTCGAATTGGTCAGCAGCTGTGAGTTCTACAACTGATGGATCTGCAATCCGATCATTGCTATCGGCGCGACCATGCACCAATTCAACTGCAACTTCTTGCGGATTTAGTCCAGCAAGATTTACAAATGCATTTAGCGTGATTACGTCACCGCGTTGTGGTGAATCTGGAATGTTTTCAGCTTCAATGTGTTCAACATTGACACCTGACCAAATAGTTCTGATGCGTGCTTTCCAAGCTGCAAGTTCCTTTGCCAAACGTGCATCATCTGCATTGACTTGGCGGCTTGCAACCGCAGCTGGCGTGTACAGATTATTCACATAATCTTGCACCATTCGCGTTGCCAGAACTTTTGGTCCAAGAGTTGCAAGTGTGTGTTTAACCAGTTCCAACCAACGAGTTGGTAGGTTGTTTGCATCAACATCATAAAAGACTGGCTTTACATTCTTTTCAAGTAAGTTGTAGAGCGCATTAGCTTCGATGTCATCTCGACGATCTGCATCCATTACGCCATCTGCAGTAGGAATCGCCCAACCATTCTTCCCGTCGAACCATTCATCCCACCAACCATCAAGAATCGACAAGTTAAGCGCACCATTTAAAGCTGCTTTCATTCCTGATGTTCCACATGCCTCTAATGGACGAAGTGGGTTGTTCAACCACACGTCGCAACCTGGATACAGCCATGAAGCCAATCCCATGTCGTAGTCTGGTAAGAAAACAATGCGATGGCGAACTTCTGGATCATCAGTAAATTGAACCAAAGTCTGAATTAACTTCTTGCCGCCTTCATCTGCAGGGTGTGATTTACCTGCGATAACTAGCTGAACAGGGCGTTGTGGGTCCAACAAGATTTTCTTGAGTCTTTCTGGATCGCTCAACATCAAAGTTAAACGCTTGTATGAAGGAACACGGCGTGCGAAACCAATTGTTAAAACATCTGGATCCAAAACTGTATCAATCCAGTCGAGTTCGGCTGGGCTTGCTCCACGGTTGATCCAAGATTCACGTAAACGGTTTCGGGCCTTTGTTACTAAGCGAACCCGTAAAGCGCGCTTTACTGCCCAGAAAGTTGCATCTGAAGTTTTAGCAATTGCTTGCCAACCTTCAGGACCATCAGTGCTAACACCGTTTGAAAGGGCTAGAACTTCTGGTGCAACCCAAGTGCCAGCATGAACACCATTTGTAACAGAAGTGATCGGTACATCGTCTTGATCAAATGCTGGCCAAAGTCCGCCAAACATTCCACGACTTACATCACCATGTAAAAGGCTGACACCGTTTGCACGAGCACCGAGGCGAAGTCCGAATACTGCCATGTTGAAGATTTGTGGATCTCCATCAACAAAGTCTTCGGTTCCTAAAGCAAGAATGCGATCTACTGGAACTCCGTCAGCAGCATTGTCGCCACCGAAGAATTTCGTGATCAAATCCTTGCTAAAGCGGTCAATGCCTGCAGGAACTGGTGTGTGAGTTGTGAAAACTGTTCCAGAGCGAACTGCTTCAAGAGCTGAATCGAAATCCATTCCCTTTTCAGTTAATTCCAAAATACGTTCAATACCAAGGAAACCGGCGTGGCCTTCATTGCAGTGATAAACCTCAGGTTCTGGAGCACCAGTGATGCGTGACCAAGTACGTAGGGCGCGAACACCGCCAATTCCCAATAAGACTTCTTGTAACAAACGTTGGTCGTGTCCGCCACCATAAAGGCGATCGGTTACGTTGCGTTCGGTTGGCGCATTGTCTTCAACATTTGAATCAAGCAACAACAATGGCACTCGTCCAATGTGTGCAACCCAGATGTGTGCAACTAAGCGTTTGCCACCAGGCAGACCGATAACTATCCGTGCCGGAGTGCCATCATGTTCACGCAATAGCGATAGTGGCAAAGCATCTGGATCTGTTACTGGATAAGTTTCTTCTTGCCATCCATCGCGAGAAAGTGACTGACGGAAATAACCAGCACGATAAAACAGGCCAACACCAACTAGTGGCAGTCCAAGATCTGATGCTGCTTTTAGGTGGTCACCAGCAAGAATGCCAAGACCGCCAGAATATTGTGGAAGCTGAGTTGCAATACCAAACTCAGCTGAGAAGTAACCAATTGCACGAGGAGCAATGTCGCCTAATCCGCGATACCAAGAATCGCGATTTAAGTAGTTATGCAGGCTTGCTCGTGCAGCTTCTACCCGATTTACGAATGAAGCATTAGCTGCTAATTCATTTAATCGAGATGAAGGAACATCGGACAGCACTCGCATCGGGTCGCCGTTGACTGATTCGAAGATTGCTGGATCGATAGCGCGGAATATTTCCAAGGTTTCGCTGTCCCAAGTCCAACGCAAGTTTCCGGCTAGTTCACCGAGGCCCTGAAGTTGTTGTGGAAGAACTGTGCGAACGTTAAAACGTCTAATTGCTCTCATAGTGAGGCAAATGCTAGGCGATGCAAAATCACCTCCAAAGAGACCCTTGGATTTAGCCCCTTTTGCCCACAATCTCACTCACAAATGCGCACACTACCCCTGTTCACAAGTGTGCATGACCGATAGCGTTGGCACATGGCGAACCCACCGCAAAATGTCTCCTCAGACAAACTTCTACCGAGCGGCATTTTGGGACCAATCGGGCGCTTTGCGATTTTAGACGTTAGCCCGGTTGTCAGCGAAGGCCGACCAGCCAAAGGGGCCGTCAACGAGCCAATCATCATCAAAGCTACCGCAACCCGCGAAGGGCACGATGCTCTTGGCGTAAATGTTTTGGTCACTGATCCCAAAGGCGCTACGACAACTCTGCGCGCTCAGCTGTTTTCAAATGACAACTACGGCGCAGAATTTTCACCAACTGAAATTGGTTTATGGAACTTTCGCGTCGAAGCTTGGGATGACATCTGGGGAAGTTGGCATCACGCCGCTGGATTAAAAGTTCCTGCCGGCGTTGATGTGGAAGTTGAACTAGAAGATGGCGCTCGGATTTTTGAACGAGCACTAAATGAAACGCTACAAAATGCAAACGCGTCAACCAAGAAAATTGTGCAAGAAGCTATAAAAGTTTTACGTGACAAAAAAGTAGATCCAAATTTACGTCTTGTGGCAGCTTTCAATCCAGAAATTGATCAAGCAATGCATGATTTTCCAATCCGAGATTTATTAACGTCGTCACAAGAATTTCCAATCCTTGTAGAACGCGAACGTGCTTTATTTGGATCTTGGTATGAATTCTTTCCACGTTCCGAAGGTGCAACTCTCAAGCCATATAAAACTGGAACTTTCAAAACCGCAATGAAAAGACTTCCCGGTATTGCGGAAATGGGATTCGAAGTTGTTTATGTTCCACCGGTTCACCCAATCGGCAAAACAAATCGAAAAGGAAGAAACAACACGTTAACCCCAGATGCTCAAGATGTTGGTTCTCCGTGGGCGATAGGTTCTGAAGCCGGTGGTCATGATGCAATCAATCCAGAGCTTGGAACGCTTAAAGACTTTGATGAGTTTGTTGCGGAAATCAAGCGCCTAAACATGGAAATAGCTCTTGATTTGGCATTGCAGGCATCGCCTGATCATCCTTGGGTGAAGACTCATCCGCAGTGGTTTAAGCAGCGTAATGATGGCTCGATTGCATATGCAGAAAATCCCCCAAAGAAATATCAGGATATCTACCCGATGTTTTTTGACACCGATCCAGATGGTTTGTATAACGAAATCGAAAGAATTGTTCGCTTTTGGATGAGTCATGGCGTTCGTATCTTCCGCGTGGACAATCCACACACAAAACCTATTTGGATGTGGCAACGGTTGATTCATGCAATCAATGCCACTGATCCAGATGTAATTTTCTTGGCCGAAGCATTTACTGCCCCGGCAATGATGCGCGTATTAGCTGAAGTTGGGTTCCAACAGTCCTATACCTATTTCACATGGCGCAACGACAAACACAGCTTGACTCAATACATAGACGAATTAGCAAATCATTCAAGTGCATACATGCGGCCGAACTTTTTCACAAACACGCCAGACATTTTGCCAACCTTTTTACAAACCTCGGGGCCTGCAGGTTTTGCCATTAGAGCAACTCTCGCAGCGACTTTAAGTCCGAGTTGGGGTATCTATTCTGGATTCGAGATTTATGAATCAGCAGTCTTGAACGAAGGTGGCGAGGAATACCTAAATTCTGAAAAATTTGAGTTGCGCCCCCGCGACTGGCAAGCGGCCGAAGATGAAAATCGCTCACTTGCGCCATACATAAAGCGACTAAATGAATTGCGCAGCGACCATAAATCTCTAAGACAATTGCGAAATGTGGTCTTTCATCCAGTTGATGACAACGACGTAATTGCATATAGCAAAACTTCTGGTGACGACACTGTGCTTGTAATTTGTTCCCTCGATCCAAAAGGCACTCGGGAGACCTGGGTGCACTTAGACATGCCGGCTCTGGGATTTGACTGGGACGAGACTGTTTATGGACACGACCTGGTCACAGATACAACTTGGACGTGGAAAAAGGATGTAAAAGTTCATATCGACCCTTACCGTTGCGTAGCTCACATCGTGACCTTGAGGAGAAAAACTTGATTATCCGCCGCAAGAAAGATAGCCAAGACACCAATCCTGAGCCCCTAGAGATTTCATCAGAAACTGCAAAAGGAACATCACCTATAAATGAAGTGCCTTTTCATGAACTTGAACAGATTGTTGAAGCGCGTCATCACAACCCACATTCAGTCTTGGGAGCGCACCTTTACAACAAGCATGTAATTTTTCGAGTAGTAAAACCATTTGCTGTCAGCGTCGTTATTACTGGTGGTGATTTTCGACTGCCGCTAACCCATGAACATCGTGGGATTTGGGTTGGCGCATTGGAAGTTGATTCAATTCCCGATTATCGAATTGAATCTCGCTACGGTGAAGAAATCTTTATCACCGACGATCCGTATCGCTTTATGCCATGCATCGGTGAACTTGATCTTCATCTAATTCGAGAAGGCCGCCATGAAAAACTTGCAGATGCATTAGGTGCCAAGATCTTGACATTCCCCTCAATTCTCGGTGAAGTAAGTGGCACTGCATTTACCGTTTGGGCGCCAAACGCCCAAGGCATACAAGTAGTTGGTGACTTTAATTCTTGGGATGGAATTGCCCATGCAATGCGCTCACTCGGTGCGAGTGGGGTTTGGGAAATATTTATTCCTGGCATTGGACATGGCACTAATTACAAATTCCGCATTACCGATCGCTCAGGGAATCAAACTGATAAAGCTGATCCAATGGCCAAGCACAGTGAAGTTCCACCATCTACCGCGTCAATAGTTTGGCAATCTCAGTATGTTTGGCAAGACAACTCGTGGATGGAACAGCGCCCTAGGGTCGATCACAGATTTGGCCCCATGAGTGTTTATGAGATGCACCTTGGTTCGTGGCGCCAAGGCTTGAATTACCGTGAAGCCGCTTTCCAGATTCGAGATTACATTCTCGAACAAGGTTTTACTCATGTTGAATTCATGCCGCTGGCCCAACATCCTTATTCACCGTCATGGGGATATCAAGTAACTGGTTATTACGCAGTTGCTTCCCGCTATGGAGATCCAGACGATTTGCGCTACCTGATTGATGTACTTCATCAAGCGGGCATCGGTGTGATCATGGACTGGGTACCTGCTCACTTTCCAAAAGATGCATGGGCACTTGCACGATTTGATGGCACGCCCCTTTACGAACATGAAGATCCTCGACTGGGTGAACATCCAGACTGGGGAACTTACATTTTCAACTTTGGTCGACCAGAAGTAAAAAACTTCTTAGTTGCAAACGCTGTCTATTGGCTTAACGAATTCCATGTGGATGCATTACGAGTTGATGCTGTTGCATCGATGTTGTATTTAGATTATTCGCGCGAACCAGGACTTTGGGTGCCAAACGAATTTGGTGGCCGTGAAAACTTGGCTGCTGTTGAATTCTTAAAGGAAATGAATAGCATCGTTCACCTTCGTGCTCCAGGTGCTTTGACCATGGCAGAAGAATCAACTTCTTGGGCAGGAGTTACCACTCCAGTCGAATCGGGTGGACTTGGTTTTGACCTCAAATGGAATATGGGTTGGATGCATGATTCACTCGAATACATAAAGCACGAGCCAATACATCGGAAATTTCACCACAATGAAATGACGTTCTCACTTGTGTATGCATGGAGCGAGCAATTCATGCTGCCGCTTTCCCATGATGAAGTGGTTCATGGAAAAGGCTCATTAGTGGCACGTATGCCAGGAGATCGCTGGCAGCAACTTGCAGGCCTTCGCACTTACTACGGATTCATGTGGGCCCACCCTGGCAAACAATTGCTATTTATGGGTTCAGAGTTTGCCCAAAGTTCCGAATGGAATAGCCATTCATCATTGGACTGGTGGCTGACTGATTTCGCAGAACATCGTGGAGTCAGAAACTGTATTCAGTCATTGAACTCAGTGTATAAAAACACACCCGCATTATGGGAACGAGATCACGAACCAGCTGGGTTTGAATGGCTAATCGGTGATGACGCTGAAAACAACGTGTTTGCTTGGTTGCGTTGGGGTCACAACGGACAAGTCATCGCATGTGTGACAAATTTCTCACCAGTGCCTCGTGAATCTCATCGAATACCACTTCCATTCGCAGGAAACTGGAAGGAAGTACTTAATACCGATGCCAGTGAATTTGGCGGATCTGGTTTAGGCAATCTCGGTCGCATAGTTGCCGAAGAAGTTGCAATGCATGGAAAACCGGCCTCTGCAAACGTAGTGATTCCGCCACTTGCAACTGTTTGGTTTGTTCCCGAAAATCAATAACTTTAGAACAAGGCGTTAGTGAGCTGCCGCCTTGCACTTCGCACTTCGTCAACTTCGCCAATTAATAAGAAGAAATCAAGAAGTCTTTGTTTGATTTGTTCTAGCTCATCTGCAACAAAGATTTTCACACCGGCTATCAACAAATCAAATGCCGGTACAACCTGACCCAACATCATGAGTGCATCTGCAACCTCTAGGTGCGCCTCAAGGTTGTCAAGGGATTTACCAACAACTGAATTGAAATCCACGCCATCTGTTCGCCTAAACAGCCCCACTTGGATTACGCCTACTTTTGCTTCTTCATCTGCTGGCGCATTGTTTAGAACTTCGCGATAAACAGCTTCGGCAGCATCCCAATCCCCTGCCTCCATTGCATCAAAGGCTTTCACAAATCTTGGGTCTATTGGTTTTTCGCTTTCAGCCAGTTCTCCGGTTGAATTTAGCGGATCAATATCAGCACTTAAGCCGCCGAGTTCAGCCTTAGCCGCCACTTCAACTACTTGGTCGAAGATACTTCTAACTTGGGCTTCTGCAGGCACTTCGTTAAACAGTGGTTGAACTTGTCCATTTAAAAGTAAGTAGACCGACGGCAGAGTTTGAGTTTGAAAAGCCACAACAATTTGTGGGTTTGCATCAGAATCTACTCTGGCCAAAAAGATTTTGCCTTCGTATTCAATTGTGAGCTTTTCAAGTAGCGCAAAGGCTTGACTACTTGGCAAATCCTTATTGGAACCAATGCAAACGACTACTGGCACTTGTTTTGATTTGAGCAATACTTCAGATTCAAAATTTTCTTCAGTGACATCAACTATAAATTGTGATTCAATTTTTGATGACGGAACAGCCTTCGCTCCTAGAGTGGAAAGATCAATGACACCATTTTGCATCTGCGGTTTTTGCACGTTCATGGTTTTATTCTTCCACTTCTAATGAGATTCTCAACATGACATCAAATTCTCAACATACTGGGCTTGAAACCTTGTTTAGGAAATCAATTACTGAATCCAAAGTTTCTTTCGGCTTTTCGATAGGGGCAAGGTGCCCACATTCACTCAATTCCACATGGATGCCATCACGAGCTGCATTCATAATCCTAGAATGATCCTCGCTACTTGCCACTACATCTTCGCCACCTCTAATTGAAAGAATTGGTCCATGGAAATCCGCAAGGACCTGGTGCGAGTCAGATCGTTTGCTCATAGCCCGTTGCAAATTCGCAACGCCATTAACTCGTGAATCTTGCATCAAAGATTTTGTGTATTCAACGATTTCAGGAAATTTCTCCCAAGTGGTTTTACCGAGTGCATTTGGAAGCAATACTCTGCAGAAAGCTTCGGTATTTTTTGCTTCTTCAACCTGGCTTGCCACGTGTAATCGGTTTTCTCTTTGCTCTTCATTGTCGGCACTTGCTTTCGTGTCAATCAAAATGGCTGCTGCCACCCGTGACGGGGCAATCCGAATTAGCTCCATAGCAACGTAACCACCGAGTGAACAACCGGCAACTACGAAATTTGTGATTCCGTAATTGTCCATCAAACTCAAAACATCTTCAGCCAATACCCGCAAAGTCGGTTCTTGATCTGTCCAGTCTGCAGAACCACCACAACCGCGTAAGTCAGGTGTAAAAACTTGCCAGCCACTTATTGCAACGTCGTCTGCAATTCCATCCCACATTCTGTGGTCAAGGGGAAATGCGTGTAATAAAACTATTGTTTTCATAAATCGCTCCACTTCTCCATTGGGCCATCCCAGTCAAGTGGTAGTGGGTATTTATTAGGAGCGACAATTTTGGCAATCTCATTCAAGGCAAACTTCACACTTTTTTCGCCCACCCAAAGATGTTTGGCTTCGGGTGCTGTAATTACTTTCGCCTGCGGGATTACTGAAAAACTTTCACGAGCGGTATCAGGCTTGAGGTAGTCGTCAAACTCCGGAACCAAAGCCGTTAATGGTTTGCCCGAGACTTTCCAAGAATTTAGATCATTTTCATCTGTCCAACGCAGTGGCGGTGAAAGCAAAATAACTTCTTCAACCCCAGAAGTATTTGCATAACGCAATGCAACGTCTGTGCCAAAAGACCATCCGACAACATAGATTTTTGGTAAACCGTTGTCTATCGCAAATGCGATAGCTGCTTGCGCATCTAAACCTTCGCCAACACCTGCCGAGAATTCGCCTTCACTTTTTCCGGCGGGAGATTCAACACCACGAAAATTGAACCGAAAGATTGCAACATCAGCTAAAGCTGGAAGTCGCCAAGCCATTTTTCGAAATACATGACTGTCCATAAATCCGCCATGCGTTGGTAATGGATGTAAACAAATAATGGTGGCAGTCGGTTCTTTATCGAGTGGCTTGGCAATTTCTCCAACCAGCATCGTGCCGTCTATTGATGGGAAGTGCACTATCTCGCGCTTGGCAGGCAAAACACTATTTGCAACTATTTCAGGCACGAAAAGTCCTTTTAGTTTCCCGAAGCTCCATGGCATCGCTTGTATTTCTTACCCGACCCGCATGGGCATGGGCTATTGCGACTTGGACCGCCACTTGCACTCTTATCATGTGTTACATCACCTGATTCGCTTGGTGCGGAATAAGAAAGTTGACGTTTTTCTGGCTCAGTCGCACCGGCAACGATTACTTCTAATTCTTCATCTTCTTCGTCATGTGCGACGGTCACTTTGACGTTGAACAAGAATCCAGCAACTTCTTCTTTCAAAGAATCCATCATCGCAACGAACAAGTCATAACCTTCGCGTTGATATTCGATTAGTGGATCTCTCTGCGCCATTGCTCGCAAACCAATACCCTCTTGCAGATATTGCATTTCGTATAGATGTTCGCGCCACTTGCGATCGAGCACACTTAATACGACTTTACGTTCAAGCTCGCGCGTAGCATCTGAACCCAAATCATTTTCACGTGCCGCGTATTTAGCAGTCAAGTCTTGCAATACTGCTTGCGCAACTTCTTCAGAGTCAAAATCACAATCTTGCGCAACCGCTTGGATGTCTACTCCGATTGGATAGATTTCCTTGAATGCGTTTGTTAAGCGATTGATATCCCAGTCTTCGTCGTACGAGCCGGAAGTTTCAGCTTCAACATAACCGTAAACCGTGTCTTTGAAGAAATCTTGAATTTGATCCGAAATGTCTTTTCCAGAAAGAACTTCTTTGCGTTCTCCATAGATAACTAAGCGCTGACGATTTAGGACTTCGTCATACTTTAAGACGTTCTTACGAATTTCAAAGTTGCTTGCTTCCACCTGTGTTTGGGCGCTTTGGATTGACTTTGTAACCATAGTCGCTTCGATTGGCACATTGTCTGGCACGTTGAAACGAGTTAGGAAAGTATTGACCATTTCCGACTTGAATAGTCGCATCAGGTCATCTTCTAGAGATAAGTAGAAGCGGGATTCGCCTGGGTCACCTTGACGGCCAGCACGACCGCGTAACTGATTGTCGATGCGTCGCGATTCGTGACGTTCGGTACCTAGAACATAGAGCCCACCGAGGCTTACAACTTCATTGTGCTCTGCTGCAACTGAAGCTTCTGCTCGCGCTAATGCGTCTGGCCAAGCAGCGTTGTATTCGGCTAAATTTTCAATTGCGGACAAATTACGTTGTGCCAATTCGGTACGTGCAATGTGTTCAGAGTTACCACCAAGCATGATGTCTGTACCACGGCCAGCCATATTTGTTGCAACAGTCACTGCACCTTTGCGGCCAGCCATCGCAACGATAGAGGCTTCTTTCTCGTGGAACTTTGCATTCAAGACCTGATGTGGCACTCCCCGCTTCTTAAGCAAGCTAGAAACAATTTCACTCTTCTCGACACTAGTTGTGCCGACTAAGACTGGTTGTCCTTTCTCATGCCGTTCAACAATGTCTTCAATTACAGCCAAATACTTTGATTGTTCGGTACGGTAAACCAAGTCTGTTTGATCCATACGAATCATTTCACGATTGGTTGGGATAGGCACTACACCTAGTTTGTAGATTTGATTAAATTCTGCAGCCTCAGTCATAGCTGTACCAGTCATACCTGCCAACTTGTCGTAGAGGCGGAAGTAGTTCTGCAAAGTAATTGTCGCCAAAGTTTGGTTTTCGGCCTGAACCTTCACACCTTCTTTGGCTTCTATCGCCTGGTGCATACCTTCACCGTAACGACGCCCCGCCAATAGGCGACCGGTGTGCTCATCGACGATAAGGACTTCACCTTCCATGATGACGTAGTCGCGATCTCGTTTGTAGAGTTCCTTCGCCCGGATTGCATTGTTCAATAGACCAACTAGCGGAGTATTTACAGATTCGTAAAGGTTCTCGATACCGAATTCTTTTTCCGTTTTATCGATTGCACTTTCTAGAACTCCAACTGTTCGTTTTTTCTCATCAACTTCGTAGTCTTCAACAACATTTAATTTGCGGACGAAGCGAGCAAAATGTTCATACCAATCGTTCTTTTCGTTGGTCGGACCACTGATAATGAGTGGAGTTCTTGCCTCGTCAACCAAAATAGAGTCAACTTCGTCGACAATTGCGAAGTAGTGGTCTCGTTGCACTAAATCATTTGGATTCCAAACCATGTTGTCGCGCAAATAGT
Organism: Candidatus Nanopelagicales bacterium; assembly: GCA_044341215.1. Lineage (GTDB taxonomy): Bacteria > Actinomycetota > Actinomycetes > S36-B12 > UBA5976 > JAFMIT01. Next base: position 28,938 of record JBIISC010000004.1, read on the forward strand.
CGAAACCAAATTCATTGTTTGTTCCATATGTGATGTCAGCAGCATAAGCAACGCGACGTTCTTGCGGATTCATGTTTGACAAAATGCAAGCAACTTCAAGACCGAGGAATCGATGGACTCGACCCATCCATTCGGAGTCGCGTTCAGCCAAGTAATCGTTGACTGTTACAACGTGCACGCCAAGACCAGCAATTGCGTTTAGGTATGAAGGCAATGTTGCAACCAAAGTTTTGCCTTCACCGGTACGCATTTCGGCAATGTTGCCGAGATGCAAAGCCGCACCACCCATAATCTGAACGTCGTAGTGGCGCTGCCCTAAAACTCGCCAAGCTGTTTCACGCACTACCGCGAAGGCTTCTGGCATTAAGGAATCAAGGTCTTCACCTTCGGCATAACGTGACTTAAATTCATCTGTTTTGGCGCGAAGTTGGTCGTCAGACAAAGCCTTGACCGCTGGCTCAAATGTGTTGGTCTTATCTTTGATTCGCTCCAGATTGCGAAGGATCTTGCCTTCACCAATTCGAAGAATCTTGTCTACAACCTTCACGCAATTCCTTACATTTATAAATTTTTGATAAATCCTTGGTAAATGCTAAGCGACCTTTGCTATGCCTGTGTGCCCTACGCTCAGCCCGTGAGTAAAACAGCACAGATTGTGAGCCAAAAGCAGGCCAAAAGGGCGATTTTGGGCGCTCAGGGGCTGCTAGCTCGGCCAGCACCTAAAACCTCGCTCAGGGCAGTCGTGGACCAACTTGGGGCTGTGCAGCTCGACACCATCTCTGTCTTGGCCCGCTCCCATGAACTTGTCGCACACGCTCGTCATGACGGTTTAAGTCGCGAATCAATCGAACAGGCCTATTGGAATGGTGATTCTCATTTTGAGTACTGGTCTCATGCCGCCTGCATTTTGCCGATAGATCGATGGCCAATGTTTAGCTTTCGAAGACGGGCCAGTGCTTCGCGAGATATGTGGGATGGAGTGACGCGTAAATCCGTTAACCAAATAAAGAAACGACTTGCAAGCGAAGGTGGTTTAACCACAACTGATTTGGGCGGCGGTCGTAAATCTTCTGACTGGTGGGATTGGTCAGAAACCAAAAGCACCGTTGAATGGATGCTGGTGACCGGTGAAGTTACTTGCACAAAAAGAGTTGGCTGGCGACGTGTCTATTCACTATCTGAGGATTCCATTCCCAAAAAGTTTTTCTACGATCTTCCTGACGACGAAGCTACTTATCAATTACTCCTTGACGCTACAAGAAGTTTGGGAGTTGGCACAATGAAAGACATTCTCGATATTCACAGATTAAAGAAATCCCCTGCTCTTACAAAAGCTTGGCAAAGGTTTAATGAAAGTAGTGAAATAATTTCTTTCCAAGTTCCAAGTTGGACTGACACTTATTACGCTTTCAAAACTACCATTGAAAAACAAACTTCTTCTAAACCCAACAACGCGGTGTTGCTTTCTCCTTTTGATTCTCTGGTGTGGCACAGACCAAGGCTTGAAGAAGTATTCGGCATGGAATACCGAATAGAGGCATACACTCCAAAGGATCAGCGTTACTACGGCTACTTTGCCATGCCTGTGCTTGTGGGTGATGAAATTGTTGCTCGAGTGGACCCAAAACGTAATGAAAAAACTTTAACGATTAATCGCGTCGTATTTGAATCCGCGAAACCAACTGAAGCCCATATAGATGGGGTGGCAAAAGCTATTTTGCGGGCCGCAAAATGGGTTGCCTGCGACCAAGTAGAGATTGTTGATGTGATCCCTAAAACTGCTCAAAGGAAACTAACTCAGCTTGTAAGTTGATTTGGTTGCGGACTGAGATAACCCCACTGCACTGCCTGCCAAACCGCCTGCGCTCTTGAACTTGTATTGAACTTTGCTCCAATATGGCGCAAATGATTTTTTACGGTGCTTTCGCTTACTGAAAGTCTGTAGGCAATCGCTCGATTAGATAAACCATCAGCAGCTAGTTGCAAAATGTGATGCTCTTGGGCTGTTAGATGCGGACGATTAGAAACCTTGGGCTTAGACAATATTGGAATCCCCAAGGATAAAACTAAAGTCTCTGGTGCTGCTTGCCAATTCACAATTTCGACATCAAAGTCGTGAATTAGGTGATCACGAGGAACTTCCTCACTACTCAGCATCCACCAGATCAACTTCACATCTAAGTCCACCTTGCGAATTCGTTCTAGTTGCGCTTGCATCGATTCCGCCGAGATGGCACTAACCAAAAACGCTGCATCTGGAATGCAATTCGCAATGATCGTTGGCGCATCTTCAAGATGATTACTTATTGCTGAAACCTTGATGTCGGCACGCATTGAGCGCAATTGATCGAGAAATGCATTTCGGTAAATCATTGGGCCGCATAGTGCGATTGAAAACATTTTGCCTCCAGCAAAGTTCAGGTAAACGAACTCTGCCTGAAACCAAATTCAGAATTTCCCATAATTGCAATCTGTGAGCGGATTGAGCAGAAACCGTGAACTTCTTGCGAGACGTTTAAATTTTCATTTCAGAAATTGCTAACATCAATCAAAAACATTCCAGCGATCTTTAGCACCTAATCGGTAAGCAGTGGAAAGCACCAAAATTCCCGACACCTCATAGTTGTCACCAATCGCCCTGCGCATTTCTTTCATAGTCGATCCAGTAGTCCAAACATCGTCTAGGAGAAGGATGGGTATGCCACATTTAGGAGTAACTTCAAATACACCTTTGACATTTGCTCTTCGCTCAGCCGCATTTAGCCCGCGCTGATCTCGTGGCTCTCGCAAATAGCGACTGGTATCGCTTTGGTAATTCAAATCCCTATTTCGCTTTTGGAGTTCAAGTGCAAGATCTGAAACTGGATTGAAACCTCTAATCGCGAATGCTGATTTTCGTTGAGGCGGTGTGATGATTTGTTGAGGTTTTCCATTTAGCAGATTGGGTTCTGCACAAATCAGCAGATCAGCAAAGATGCGAGTCAATATTTTCAAATGCCGGTCTTTCCAACCTGCAATTGCTCGCATCATGGCTGGGTTTCGCTGCGAAACGGTCGATAGCTGAATGGTGCTTGTCAGGCCTAATGTTTTGGGAGAGAACTTGTTTCGACACCTAAGGCAGAAATAGTCCCCTAAATTGTTGCACCCAAAACAACATTTGACTTCAAGAAAGTTTAAAATTGATTGCATATGCAAATAATGACAAGAACTTCAATGTGAAAAGATATCTTCTAAAAACTGTGGGTAACTAGTTTGAGTAAACAGCCTGTAAATCATTATCGAACTTGACCCACAAACCATCTTCGTATATCCAGACTGATTTGGACTTGGTTACAGCTAAAACTTCGGAATAGTTTGATGCGCTCACATGTTCAAAAGATCTTGGACTATTTAGATTTCGAAGTGAACCATTTGTCATCGAGATTTCGGCAGTTACTGTTTCGCTTAAACCGATTTTGCCAATCACTACCAAGTCCCGAGAATTGATCCAATCAACATCAGATACTTCAGTCAAAGTTTGTTCAATTTTATGTTGGCTAACAACACTCAAAAGACCATTTTCTGAAACCAGTGAACCTACAAGTAGTTCAGACTTGGATTGCGTTGATACAACCATTGCAATTCGAGCGTTGTCTGGTGACACAGCGAAATCCTGGATTTTGAACTTGTTAAGTTGAAGGACTTTTTGAATAACCCCATTTGGGAATAGGCAAAAGAGATTTCCAGTTGTATTGCTGAACCACAGCCGACCACTTGCGTCAAATCCGATATTTACAACGTCCACGTACTGTGACTTATAGTCTTTGATTTTGGAAGTTGGGGCAGTTCTAAGTTCTCCATTGACTATGTAGGCAAGCTGTTTTTGATCTTCTGATATTGCAAACCGAGAGTTCTTTGGTAACTTGCCTAACTTAGCCAAACGACCATTGTTTAAAGATGACAAAGATGTCTTCTTCAACATGTATAAACCACTTTTGCGCTTTGCATAGTCTGGATTGAGAGTTGCAAAATCCTCGCGATTTAAGTAGGCCTTACCTTGGGTGCTAAGCACGCGACTATTTGTTGCCACTTGCACCCGACCCACACCTGGTACTCCTTGTAAGGTCCAGACAATCTGTGCCATCATGAATTTTCTTTGAGTATTGTCTGCGATCAATGCCGCAGAGTTCAGATTCACTACCGCCGCTCCATTAGAGATAGATACTGAACCAAATCTCAGTTCAGTTCCATTTGGGATAGCCGTCATGAGCGATTCAGATGAACCTTCGAGCAGCGAACTTATTAGTTTCGTTCCAACGGATTTTTCATTCTTTGGAAGCCAAATAATCTCTGGAGCTAATTTCGAGAAATTCTCATTTCCGAAATAGATGTTAAAGGAGCTAAATCCTCGCACCATATCTGAGCTAGTGAGTATTCCGTTGGTAATCTTGCTTGCAATCCTAAGTCCATCCACTTTTTCTTCAATTGTAAGCTGCATCAAAAAGGGTTTCGCCACTGGATAAATCTGAAATCTGTGATTATTTTTGAGTTTGCCAATTTGCAATGCAGATATCTCGACCACGCCGGTTCCTAGATCGCTATATTGAATAGAAGCCGTATCAATAACATCAAAATCAGTTGGATACCAATCTCGGGAGATGCCAGCAGTTAAATATCTTCGAGCAACATTGAAGTCACCAAAAGTAGAAATATTTGCAGCCACGAAACCCGAAGCGATTTGTACCGCATTCATTTTTGAAGTTGGTGGTTTGGCAATTACGCGTACGTCATTTACTTCAGATTGCGCCTCGTCTTGGTTGATGATCTGAATTGGGCCAGCGGTAGGAATTCCTGCACATCCTGCAAGCAATAAAATCGAGAAAACAAGAATGAATATTTTCTTCATCACACACCGTGCCAAGAATCAATTTCTTCAAGTTCCAGCGGAAGGGCCGGGGTCTTAAAATCTGTATGCACCACACGTGGCAATGTCAGCCGGAAATTAGCTCCAAGTCCTGGTGCACCAGTTGCTTCTAGCCAGCCACCATGAATTCGCGCATCCTCGAGAGAAATCGCTAAGCCAAGACCAGTTCCACCCAATGTGCGTTGCCGAGAAGGGTCAGCGCGCCAAAAACGATTGAATACCAATGATGATTCACCTGGTTGCAGGCCAATTCCTTTGTCACGCACTGCAATCGAGACGCTATCGCTATTGCCAGCCACACATACCCGGACGACTGAATTTCCGGCATGTTCAATTGCATTTGAAATCAAATTTCTAACAATGCGGTCGACCCGTTTTTCATCGCAGTAAGCCGTGCCAGTTGATTGGTCAACTTCGAGTTGCACCTTAACTCCCAGGTCGCGAGCAACTTCTTCAAGTCCTTCAATCACTCGGGCAGCTACGGCACCGACATCAACTGCAAAGGTGTCGAGCCTTGCAACACCGGCGTCTAGTCTTGATATTTCCAAAAGGTCGTTCAATAAGTTTTCAAACCTATTTGTTTGATGCATCAAAAGTGATGCCGCTTTAGCTGATGCTGGATCAAATTCATCTTTTGAAGCATGTAGAAGCTCCGCTGCCATAGAAATGGTAGTTAATGGTGTTCTAAGTTCATGTGAGACGTCAGATACGAATTGCTGTTGAACTTTAGACAAAGCTTCAAGCCGCTGGATCTGAGATTGCATTGACTCAGCCATCGAATTGAACGATTCGGCAAGTTTTCCAAGGTCATCTCGAGTGCGGACTGCTATTCGTTCAGTTAAGCGTCCCGCTTTTAATCTTTCAGCACTTGCTGCCACTTGACGAATTGGTTTTACAACTTGACGGGTCAAAATGACCGACATAAAAATGAAAGCTAGCGCCATCAAGCCAGCGGCTAAAGTAATTGCAGATTGCATTAGTGACAGGTTTTCAATTTCACTTTGCAAAGGGAAAAGTTGATACAACTCATATTTACCCATCACCGGGATTTCTATTGGTGCACCAATGATGATGCCGGATTTGCGGGCACCATCGAGAAACACTAAATCTGCAATCTGAAGGACTTCAGCTGATTGCTTTCGAATTGCTTTTCGCATCTCACTTGAGACGCTGTCGTAGGCAATCTCATTTGTTCCACGTTCTGGCGCATAGTGCGTAAAGGAACTTGGGTCAGCGATCAAGAGCACTTCAAAATCACCATTGGATGCAGAAACTTGGCTTACGGCTCCAACAATTGCATCGACAACCGCATCTTCTTGGCCACTTATCTGTGAATCTGGGAAAGATGCCACCACGCGGTTTGCTGCTTGAATTCCAGTTTGAGCCTGGGTCAAGCTGCTTTGTTTGCGATCGTTTAACAAACTATCTCGAACCGAAGATATAGAGACCAGCGATATGAATGTGGCAATTACTACTGACATAGAAATAGAGGTCAGCAAAATTCGCAAGGTAAGGGAACCTCGCCAGGCTTTAAGTAACTGGCGGACAAATTCCCGTATTTTCATTAGCTAGGAGTACCGGATTTGTAGCCGATACCGCGAACAGACAAAACGTATCTTGGATTTTCTGGATCTTCTTCGATTTTCGAACGCAATCGTTGAACATGCACATTAACCAAACGCGTATCAGAGCCGTCCACTCCACGATAGTTCCAGACATCTTTCAACAAGACTTCGCGAGTAAATGCGGTGTCTGGATTCATTGCAAAATGCTTTAACAAATCAAACTCGGTTTTAGTGAGCGAAATTTCAACACCACTGCGAAAAGCCGTGCGACTTTCTGGATGCATTGTGATGTCTCCTAGTGTCACTACATGTTTGTCATGGACGCGCAATCTGGCTTTGATGCGTGCGACTAGAACTTGGGACTCACACGGCTTGATGATGTAGTCATCTGCGCCACTTTCTTCAAGTCCTCGAATAATGTCTTCACTATCTGTTCTAGCTGTCAGCATCACAATTGGAATTTTAGATTCTGAGCGAATCTCTTTCGCGATGTCAAAACCATTGCGGCCTGGCAGCATCAAATCCAAAAGAACTAAATCTGGATTGGAGTCCTTAAAGGTCTGAAAGGCCGTATCTCCCCGCGCGCACAAAATTGTCTGATACCCCGCTCTACGCAGAACTAGGTCGATCATGGTGGCCAGGTCGGAGTCGTCTTCGACAATCAAGATTCTAAATCCCATGAGGTAATACTCCCATGCGTTCTTGTGCGTTTGCCACCTGGTAAAAGTAGACTTTTCACATGTCTAACTCACAATGGTCAAACGAACAGCCTCCCGCCTGGCAAGGCCCAAACGCCCCTGCCGACAACACTGAACCTCCTGCGCCATCTTCAGGCTGGAAAGAGCAGCGCTTAAGTGTCCTGCTCGGCCTCACCTGGGGATTGTTTAGCAAGAACGCAAAGACTTTCTTAGCCACCAACATTCTTGTGGTGGGCTTAGGTGCGATTGCCACTTTGGCACTTCTACGTATCTACCCGATCGAACTCTCGGCTATGTCTCAAGCCCTTCTGAACGGTGATAGCAAACTACTAGATGCCGCATTGCAAGCGAATAAAGATGTGCAAGAACAAACCAAGATTATTGTCGACACCGTTATGCCAATAGTGAAACTATATGCAATAACAATTCCACTCATTTTCATAACTTCACTAATTGCTTCAGCCCTAGCAACAAAAGTTGGACTCGACAATTCTGAAGATGGTGCAAACGTAAAACTAAATTGGCTAAAGTTGCTAACAACATCTCTGGCTTCATTTGTTTACCTAATCGTTGGGCTAGTGCCGGTAGTAATACTCGCACTGGTCGCACCATCTATTGGAGTTGTCGCATTCTTTATGTTCATCCCTTACATAATTTGGGTTGGTCTAGGTTTCGCTTTGTTGTATCCGGTCGTGATGTCTGAAAATTTAGGTGGCTTCAAAGCCGTTAAACGTTCACTACTGCTTTCGCGTAATAACCGAAAGATAATTGTGCTTGTGATTCTGGTGGTCGGCATTTTGTCATCACTACCAGGAGCGGCGCTAAACCAATTCATGCTGTTAATACCTAGCTCAGTTCTCAATTATGTAGAGACAACAACAATGGCAAGTTTTGCAGGAATGTTCATTTCAGTTCCGATCACATCCTCTGCACTTGTTATTTTGTACCGCTACCTACACGCAAAATTCCACAACTAGGTAGTAAAAATTCCACTATTAGTGATTTCAACCATTAGCCAATAAAGAGTGAAACCCCCAACCGATACGGTTGGGGGTTTCACTCTTATGTTTTAGTAGCGGTAAAGCTCCGGCTTGAATGGACCTTGGGGGTCGAGACCCATGTATGAAGACTGGTCTTTGGTTAGTTCGGTTAACCGAACACCAAGTGCATCAAGATGCAATCGAGCAACTTTTTCATCCAAGATCTTTGGCAATGTGTAGACGCCAATTGGGTATTCCTCAAGCTTGGTAAACAATTCAATTTGTGCCAAGACCTGATTGGTGAATGAGTTAGACATCACGAATGAAGGGTGACCGGTTGCGTTACCAAGGTTCAGCAAACGACCTTCTGAAAGCACAATGATTGAGCGGCCACTTGAGAAGCGCCATTCATCAACCTGTGGCTTGATATTCAAGCAAATAACACCTGGAGTCTGAGCCAATCCAGCCATGTCGATTTCATTGTCGAAGTGACCAATGTTTCCGACAATCGCTTGGTGCTTCATCTTTTGCATATGTGCTGCGGTGATTACATCTTTGCAACCTGATGCAGTGATGAATATATCTGCAGTTTCAACAACATCTTCTAGCAATGCAACTTGGTAACCATCCATTGCAGCTTGCAAAGCACAAATCGGATCGATTTCAGTAACGATTACCCGTGCACCTTGGCCGCGCAATGAATCAGCTGAACCTTTTCCAACGTCGCCGTAACCACAAACGACTGCGACTTTGCCACCTATCAGGGTGTCAGTTGCACGGTTGATGCCATCGATCAATGAGTGACGGCAGCCGTATTTATTGTCAAACTTGCTCTTTGTTACTGAGTCGTTGACGTTAATCGCTGGGAAAAGCAATTTGTTTTCGCGAGCCATTTCATACAAGCGGTGAACACCAGTTGTGGTTTCTTCGGTGACGCCCTTGATTCCTTCAGCAATCTTGGTCCAGCGGTCGCTAGATTCAGTCAAACTGCGTTGGAGAAATTTCAAGATAACTGCGTACTCTTCTGAATCATCAGCTGTAGCAGATGGAACGCTGCCTGCTAATTCAAATTCACGGCCTTTGTGGACTAGCAATGTTGCATCGCCGCCATCGTCCAAAATCATGTTCGGACCTTCACCATTTGGCCAACGCAAAATCTGTTCGGTGCACCACCAGTATTCATCCAAGGATTCGCCTTTCCAGGCGAACACTGGAATACCTTTTGGATTCTCTGGAGTTCCAGCGCCAACAACAACAGCTGCTGCTGCGTGGTCTTGGGTAGAGAAGATATTGCAAGATGCCCAACGAACTTCGGCACCGAGTTCTGCCAAAGTTTCAATCAGCACTGCAGTTTGAATGGTCATATGCAGTGAACCAGTAATTCGCGCACCTTTAAGCGGTTTACTAGCACCGAATTCTTTACGCATTGCCATTAATCCTGGCATTTCGTGTTCGGCTAAACGAATTTCGTGTCGACCAAAGTCGGCAAGTTTGAGATCTGCAACTGCATAATCCAAACCAAGATTTAGTGAAAAGTTGACGCCAGCCGCATTGACTACATCAAGAGACATTAATTACTCCTTGAAAAGTGGACTTGCGACAAACGGCTCGAGACTTCGATGGTTTGCCAATGTAGGGTCGGGATAACGACTCGCAGGACGTAGCCTAAACCAAGAGCCAGCACAGTGCCCGTAATGTCACTACGAAGGCTTGTAAATATCTGGTTCAATAAAGATATAACGTGCGTGTGGAACGCTTGCACGTATGAATTTCTCTGCCTCGTCGATGCCGGAACTCAAAATTGCCCCGCTTTGCTCAGAAGAAACCGCAATTTTGCAGGCCACTAAGAGTTCGTCTGGACCAACATAAAGTGTGCGCAGATGGATCACTTTCTGCACGACAGAGGCAGATAGCAAAGCTTTTTCTATTGCGGCAATGTCTTCGGAGAGTGCTGATTCACCCACCAACATGCTTGTCATCTCAATAGCCAAAATCACAGCTATGACAACTAGCAGCAAACCAACTGCGATAGCGCCCATCCCATCCCATTGTGAATTCTTTGTTATCGCTGAAATTCCAACACCAACGAAAGCGAAAATCAGGCCAAGGAGTGCGCCAATGTCTTCAAGCACAATTACTGGTAGTTCAGGTTGGCGGGCAGCGCGAACAAATTGCCAGAGGGTGCGCTTGCCACGAATTGCATTCACTTCTCTAAGTGCGGTGCGCAAAGAAAAACTTTCCAAGACCACTGCAACAGTTAGCACCGCAAGAGCAATAGTGGTATTTGAAACTTCTTCTGGGTTTTGGATTTTATGAATTCCCTCATAAAGCGAAAAGATTCCACCAATTACAAATAAAACAATTGCGACAATAAAGCCGTAGATATAACGAACCCGACCATAGCCAAATTGGTGCTTATCGGTTGTGATTCGTTTGGCATGGCGATTGCCAACCAACAAAAGCACTTGATTGCCAGAATCTGCAAGTGAATGAACTGATTCACTTAACATCGATGATGATCCGGTTAGCAAAAATGCTACAAACTTTGAAATCGCAATACCCACGTTTGCCAGCAATGCTGCAAAGACGGCCTTTATGCCGCCTTCAGTGCTCATTTTGATTTATCTTTTAATTCAAGAATTGGGATGATAGGAGTTGGATCAATTCCTAACGCAAGCGCTGCATAAACACTCGCCCAGTCAGTTAAAGCAATCAAAGACGCCATTCGACTAATGGCATCCGATCCCTGAGATTCAATGAAAGTGGCTTTCACCCCGCGTTTAGCTGCGATTTCGTTGACAACATTCGCTCGGCGTTCCGCGCCAGCATCACTTGCAGTGTCTTTCAAAATGAAAATTCGAAATTGCCCAAGACCAGAGGTGTTTTCATCCTCAAATAAATCTTCAAGTGAGCCAGCCGCATAAGGTCCATCTAGAACCACAATCTGATTATGTTGGGATTCCGGCATTTCCCCATGAATTGCAGGCAGTTTTGCATTTTCTGCCAATTGTGAAGTTACTCGATAAGCAATCACACCACCAAAAGCACCAGTACCCCAAACCATTGGTAGAGATTGCGCAAACTGCAATCCCAAAAGTTTCCCAGGATTTTCATCCAACGGAGTCTCAACTGCGCAATCTCTATTTATAGCGTCAATCAAATCTGCAACTGACTCTAACTGTGCCGGTTTGATTGAAAAAATTCCAAGTGCGTCACCGATTAGCAATAGCGGAGTCAATAGGGTCCACATGGAAGCACGTGGCATCCGGCCCATGGCATCGATGTCGAATGTAATGCTGTCTCGAACCTGGTCTAAGACCGAATCGAGTTTTGAACCCGGCGTAGTAATTGCAATTACTTGCGCGCCGCGACGGCCTGCCTCGGTTGCACCAGCAATGGTTTCTTCGGTGCTGCCACTACAAGAAAGGGCAATCACCACATCGGTTGGCCCAACCCAAGTTGGCAAACTAAATCCACCGACCGCAACGACCGGAATCGAACTCGCTACATGGGCAAGAGATTGAGCGATACGTCCAGAAATCCCGGACCCGCCAACACCAGTAATAACTACCGAGCGAGGTTTGCCCCACTCTTTAACTTTGGCTAGCGAATCTTGATCAATGGTGGATAGAGCTTTACGAATTTGTGCACCACTAGAAGCAGTTGCTGCCAACATATCGTCAGCATCAATCTTCAACATTTCCGTGATGTCATCCAAGATATCTTCTTCGTTCATGACTCTTTTCCCAACAAAACTGGAATGCCATCTTCAATCCTGAAATCCTGATTACAACAAAGGCTTCGCAAATGATCGTTTACTTCAACGATTTGACCATGGATTTCACATGGGCAGGCAAGCAGACTCAGGATAATTGGATCAATCACATTAAGCCCTTATAACCGCTAAGACTGAATCAGTAAGTTCTTTAACTTGCTTTGAGGTTTTAGCTTCAGCATTCAAACGCAACAAAGGCTCGGTGTTACTCGCTCGCACATTGAACCACCATGAATCGCCCGATACTGTCAATCCATCAAGTTCATCGATTGAGACATTGCTGTCTGCACTGTATTTATCTTTCAAACTTTTAACTATTGCGGGAGCATTTTCAACTGTGGAGTTGATTTCGCCGCTTTCGACATAGTGCTGATATTTCTTCAGTAGTACTGAAAGTGTCTGTTCTTCAGCAGTTTCACCAAGGGCCGCCAATGCGTGCATTGCAGCCAACATTCCAGAATCTGCCTTCCAAAAATCTGCAAAGTAGAAGTGGCCTGAATGCTCACCGCCAAAGATTGCGCCAGTTTCTGCCATTTTTGCTTTGATGAATGAGTGGCCAACGCGGGTGCGCACTGGAGTTCCACCTAGTTCAATCACAAGTTCTGGCACGCTGCGGGAAGTGATTAAGTTGTGAATGATGCTTGCTTTTGGATGCTTCTTTAGTTCACGCTCTGCAATAAGTGCGGTCAAAGTTGATGGACTCACGATGCCACCATTTTCATCCACAACAAAGCAGCGATCAGCATCGCCATCAAACGCTAGACCAATGTCAGCGCCAACTTCTTTGACTTTGTTTTGCAGATCAACCAAGTTTGCAGGTTCGATTGGATTTGCTTCATGATTTGGGAAAGTTCCATCTAATTCGAAATACATTTCAGTTATTTCAAGTGGTAAATTCTTCAGCACTAACGGCACGGTAAATCCGCCCATGCCGTTACCTGTGTCAATCACAACTTTCAATGGTCGAATATTTCTAAGGTCAACTAACTTGTTCAGGTAATTCGCATATTCGCTTACTAGGTCTTGTTCAGTTTCGGTGCCAACTTCACCCGCGTAGTCAGACTTCCATCCACTTTCAATCATTTCTTTTATTTGTCTTAAACCAGTTTCTTGGCCAACAGGTGCTGCACCTTGCTTGCAAAGTTTTATGCCGTTGTATTGAGCTGGGTTGTGGCTAGCAGTGAACATTGCACCTGGCAGGTTTAGGTGGCCGGAAGCAAAATAAAGACCATCGGTTGAACAAAGGCCGATCTGAATTACGTCGCACCCTTGGGATTTCACGCCTTCAGCAAAGGCCGCCACCAATTGTGGGCAACTTGGCCGCATATCGTGACCAATCACGACTACGCCGGGGCCGCCATCACTTTTACGAGCGGCAATCACTTCCACAAATGCAGCTCCAACTTCACGGGCAAGGTCAGCGTTGATTTGGTCTGGATAAGTGCCACGAACGTCGTAAGCCTTAATAATTTGATTTAAATCCCGCATACCTCAAGCCTACCTGCGGCTCATAGAGCAATTAGAGGTCGCGCACAACTTGCAGGTGCCCGCGGCGCCCAGAGTTCTCAAGCTCGTCCGCTTTTTGGCTCGAATGCGCAGAGTCACGTACTGCCTGAGCCAACAGTTCAAGGTCAGCTGTGCTCGGTTTGAGAGATTGTGGGTCAGTTTCAAGTTTGACCAATTCCCAGCCTCGAGGTGGAGTGGTTGCTTGGCTGTGGCTTTCGCAAAGGTCGTAGCAATGTGGTTCGTTGAATGTTGCAAGTGGTCCGAGCACCATGGTTGATTCTCCATACACATATGTCAAAGTTGCAACAGCATTCTTAGAACACAATGGCCGTGAACATTTGCGATTTGTACTCACAGGGTCAGGTTAGGTCTAACTTTGCGATTCATAAGGATTTGACACCCGTTGACAGTGCGATTAACTAATCGCCAAAGTTAGCCGAACTCCACGCGATACTTGAGATTCCGGATCTAGCATTGGCAAGACAGCACTAATTTCACCAATCGAGCTGCGTTTGGTGAAAATTGCTGTGGCATAAAACTCGCCATCTTGTGAGTCGACAGTGACAACACTTCCAGGAGGGAGCTGAGTCGCAAAAACTTGATTTACAAATTTACCCGCCACCACCGAAACGGTTCGTGACCACTTAATTTGGCCAGCAACTCTTAATGTGACTTGCAAAGTTTGATCTTGTAAACCGCCAAGGACTAAAGCAGTTTTCGTCACACCACTCGGAACTACAAAAGTTGTTTGAGTCTTAATGGCTGGAACTCCCACTACTACTTCATAGTCACCTAATCCCCTGTTGGGGCTGAAATAACTTGCAGAAGCCAAAACTGGTTTATCGGATGAAATCGTAAGAGCGAGCGCTTCTCCACCTTGAGCTCGACTTAAATCAATCAATTTTTGCTTATTTTTAGAAAGCAGAAACCCATTTAGTCCATGCAATACAAATTCTCCCGAAGAAGTATGCGCAGTAACAGTAATTACAGCATCTTCATCTGTTGCAAGTAAATGTAATTTAGGGAAATTCGCAGTCAGAGGAATTCTGGAAATAACAATTTCTTTAGCAGAATTTTGCACTGGTGTTATATAAGAGCGTCCACGAGATTTCAAACCCTTAACAACTTCAGACTGAACATTTGCGACAACCCGACCATCTAGTGACTTGATCAACAAACTAGCAGATTTCAATCCAGGCATAACTTCCGTTAAATCAATAATTCGAGTCGAATTTCCAGGAATCACTAAACGACGATTTTCACCCAATTCATACTGTCCTTGCGGACTAAATGCCTCAACTGCAACTACGGTGTCGGTGTTGTCTGGATTGACCATCACCAAAGTCGCGCCATATCCCGCAGTTGTCGTTACACCGTTAAACCACCAGTTTGATTGCGGTGCACGACAAACATCTACTGCAAAACCTGGCATATTTTTTGGTGCCTCAGTTGCAAAGACAAAGTTAGAAAGTTGAGGCGAATCTTTTCCGTCTGCCAATACTCGATCTGAAGACCCTGGAGTCATTGCATAAGAGCGATAAAAGCCCTGAGCTAAGTTAAATGTGCGACCATCAACATCAACGTTCAACTCTTCTGATTCGCTATTCAATGCACCGTTGACGGTATACAAAGCAGATTTGGCTGATGAGAACTGATTTTGCCATGCCACACATATTGAATCGTTAACAAGTTTTGGTGGAGCAAACTCAACACTTCCAACAGTCGGATTACGCCAGAAAGACAAACTTGCAGAAATTGCAATGACTGCAATTACGATAAAAATCATCAGAGATTCACTGAACAGCAATTTGATGATGTCTCGTAACTTATTCACATATTTAGAAATCATCATTCATCCAGCCATTCATCGCGATAACTGTGTCTACGTCGAGGAGCTAGCACAACCAATAAAGCAAGCAGAGTACTGAACGCAATGACCAGCCATCCCAGCCTTCTACCACTATCGAATTGGATGACGATTTCGCCTGATCCCCGTTTTGGTATTTTCCAAGCCAGGGTTTCGCCTTCGATGGTTTTCAATACTTTCCCATCCAAGGTTGCCACCCACTGATCTGAAGTGCGATCTGCAAGCCGTAGTTCACGGACAAATTCACTTGGCGTGATTACTCCCTTGACGTCTGGTGGCAGCGGGGATCGTTGAATATCTGGAAGTGCAAATTCGTCAATTCCATCTGACACATATGCACGCGATTGCACGTCTGTTAAGCGCCAAATATTTAGCAACTTGGAATTTCGCGCTGTAATTAGCCGCTCTAGATTTCCCCGAGACGAAACTCGGTTAAGCGCGTCATCTTCAAATGGAACAGCGACATATCCAATGCCAAGTTTGCGAAGTGGATTTTCCAATGAAGTGTCATATCCATTTAGCCAAGCAGCAACTCGTTGAGACAACACAACCTTGTCATTGGTATCGACTATTTCTTTGTCTCCCAAAATTCGTAGTCGGCCATCCAATATCTCCACCGCTATTGCGCCATCAGCTTCGGTCGAAACGAGTAGGGTGCGAAGGCGAAGCGGGTCGGTAAATCCACGCAAAGTGCTGCCAGATATTTCTGACTCTCTGCGTAACCCAGTGGATAAATCTGCAGTAATGCTATTTTGAATCAAACCAACAAGAGGCATCGCCGTAATCAATATTGCTGCAACTGCCGTTGATATTTGCCGCCAACCAAAATCTGTTCGGTCAAGTTGAACCCGGATGCTTGATGCGCTTGCTGCAAGGCACAAAATCATCGCACCGTTTGCCGCAATAGCCGCAACTGAAAGTGATGGCTGCACGATTGCGTCGTTGACAATAGTTGCAACTAATTGACCAACCAAGCTCACGCTAACAATCACTGCAATGAACGACCAGGCGATTGTGCTGATGCGATTAGTTCGTCGATCCAAGAGCGAAACCAAAGCCACCAGAAATAGTGCAAAGCTCCACCACCAACCAGTGTGCTGATGGCTCTGGCTCGACCCAAAGAGAACACTCCAAGCTGGTGCAATTTCTCTAGCACTGGCACCGAATTCCATAAACCAACGCACTGGATGAGAAATTACCTCTAACGACCAAGGTGCGGTTAGTAGAACAGAACCTAAGAAAATCGATAGGAAACGAATTCGAACTTTGCGATCTGCACCAGTTTGTTTAAGTTGGTAGGCAATAACTGCAATAAATACAAACCAGATTGCGGGCCAAATACTTGCCAATATTGCCGTCGTCATGGCAGCTAGTGCGGCAGCTCGCCAACTAATCAAAGCTCTTCTCAATAGCAAGATAGTTGGTGGCAGCAAAATTGCGGAAATGATTAGAGCGATATCTCCGCCGCTAATTGCCCCGGTCATTGTTGGTGACAATCCATACAAACCAGCAAGCCAAACTCGAGTTCCAGCATGTGGTAAGAAACTTCGAAGTGATAAGTGCAATGACAAAGCTGCAAACCATGCACCCAGTGCAGACAAGATAACTACAAAAGTAGCCGGATTGTTAAAAGTAAAAATGGAAAATAAGGCAATTACTGCTTGCAGCGGATGCGAAGCGCCAGTTGATCCCATTCCAACCGCATGCCAATTCGCTACGAACTCATTCCATAAAACACTAGTGTCAGTCGGTATTACGCCAGTTGAATTTGAAATTACCTGTTGGCCATACCAGGCTGAACGCGATGCGATAACACCCCAAGTAATTGAAAGCGCAGCCAAGATGGAACTCGGCTTCTTTGCAATTGCAATTGCGGCGGCTTTCCAGCCAAGTTCGCTCGCGTCTGGTCGGTTTGGGAAAATTGAATTAAGTATTCGATCGGAGTTTTCAGAAATCGCCTCAGCAACTTCGGTTGCCGCAAAACTCACTTGCTGATTGAAGCGTGGTCTGATTCCCCTGCGCATTGGCAAAGGTCCAACGGCCAGACGCAAATCTTTGATTCGTCCACGACTAAGAAGCGCAGAAATAGTTGCGCGCCACTCGTCGCGGGCAGCTGCTAAATCTTGAACAAGTAAATAACCAATACCGCGAAAGATTCCAGAAATTAGTAGCAGTAAATAACGTGCCCAAAGCCATTTGAATGGCGTTCTAGACAAGATTAGAAGTGCGCCAGCTTTTCTATCAAGGAAATGTGGCGAACCTTTCTCGCCGGTTTGTTTACGCAACTCACGAACAGACGCCGCTGCATGCCGAATTCGAGATTCTGGGGCAACAACAACTTCTTGTCCGTTTTCCCAAACTCGCCAGCAAAATTCCAATTCACTTCGGTAATGTGGAATTTGCGTTGTAAAGCCACCTAATTGCGCAAAGGTGTCTACGCGAGCCAACATACCTGCACTACTTACGCTGTGGCTAAAGTGGATTCGATCATGTTGACCTTGATCTAGCTCCCCATGTTCAAGAACTGTAAAGCGCGTTCCGATTGCTGTAATGGATGAATCAACCTCAAGAACGTGTTCGCTGTCATTCCAGTCAATAACTTTGCTACCAATAACACTTGCATTTGGATTTAAGTTTGCAGCATGCAGCAAATTTTCAAGAGCATCGATTTCCGGAGCTGAGTCGTCGTGCAAAATCCACAACCAATGAACATGCCCTGGTCGATCATCAGCTTCTTTCAGACACGCGTTTGCAGCCATGCTTTGGGTACTACCTGCAGGAAGGTGCACAATGAAATTCGCACCAGCACTTTGCAACAAAGTGACTGATGCGTCAGTGCTTTCAATATCGGCAGCCACAAATTGATCTACTGGGCGCGATTGGCTGCGAAGATTCTTCAGTGTTGAAGGTAGCCACTCTGCACCATTTTGACTTATGACTACCGCAGTTACAAAGTGGAGGATTTCAATAGGTGGGGTTTCGCTCTGCTCTTCTTCAATCCAGAAAAATGGATTTTCTGGATTTGTGGCGGTTCCCGCTTCAAACATGGTGCTATCTAAGCAATCAGCTTAAGGATTACCAAAGTGGGCTTTGAAATCTAGTTAGCTCGCGCGCTTAATGCGGCGACGCTCACGCTCAGACAGGCCGCCCCAGATGCCGAAACGCTCATCGTTAGCCAAGGCGTATTCGAGGCACTCAGCCTTAACGTCACATGACAGGCAGACCTTCTTGGCTTCACGAGTGCTGCCACCTTTTTCTGGGAAGAAGGCTTCAGGATCTGTTTGAGCGCACAGCGCATTCTCTTGCCAAGATAGGGCAGGTTCGCCTTCAGGCGCAAACAATTCTTCAGACACAAAACTCTCCTCTTACGAAAGTGCTAGGGCGAATTACACCCTTGTCATTCCACTTTGGTCAAGTCCGTGAGTGCTGAAACTAAACAATTTAAGAACAATTCACCCAATTTCCTGTGCATAAGTCGGAATTTGGTCCTTTTCTACTGTGAATAACCAAAATTCACATTATTTGGCCGTCAAGTCCAACCTTCGATCCATCTGGTAGCGACTGTCCGATAGTCACCCCATCTGCCACAACCACTTTGTTGAGGGTTACCCCGGATGCGATGGTTACACCATTACCAATTATTGAGTTTGTAATAGTTACATTTTGCAAAATCGAACAATCATTCATCACAACAGAACCGAAAATGCTTGAGTTGTTTGCAATTGAACTTCGCTCCCCGATTGCAGTTCCACCTGAAATTTCCGAACCAGTTTCAACTTTTGCCGTTGCTGAAATTAGCGATTGGCCAACTTGCGAAACTAACGGTGAGTTACAAATACCTTTAACAACATCAATATTTCCCTTTAAGAAACTTTCAGCAGTTCCAAGATCTAGCCAGTATGCATTTTCAATAAATCCTGTTATCGGTTGATTGGCATCAAGTAAGTTTGGGAAAACTTCGCGTTCGACCGAGACAACTTGGTTTGGCCTAATCGAATCAATTACATCTCGTCTAAATATGTAGCAGCCAGCATTAACTTCATTCGTAATAATTTCTGCATCATTGGTCGGTTTTTCAAGGAATTGTGTGACAAACCCTTTGCTATCTGTCGGGACCAAACCAAAAGGTCTTGGGTCGGCAACCTCAATCAGGTGCAATGAAACTGCAGCTTGTTTTGCCTTGAAATCGGCTAACTGCGCTTCTAGGGAATGGCCACTGAGAATATCGCCATTGAAGATGAAGATTGCTTCATCACCTTTGGACTCTAAAACACTTGAGACGTTACGAATCGCACCGCCAGTGCCAAGAGGGCTTGATTCGGTTACATATTGAATCTCAATTCCAAATTTCGAGCCATCTGCGAAGTAGTTGGAAAAGACTTCTGACTTATAGCTCGTACTCAAGATGACCTTGGTGATTCCAGCTGCTTTCGCTTTTGCTATCTGATGAGCTGTGAACGGCACATTCGCCACCGGCAACATTGGTTTTGGGGTGGTCAGTGTCAATGGAGAGAGTCGGGTGCCTTGACCCCCAACTAGCAAGATTGCTTCCACTCACCCTCCCGAATCAACTAAATACTTTAAGAACGTCGAACTTTAGTGACAAAGACTTCATCGGCGTCAAGGCTCACGATTACCGTTGAAAGAGGTTGACGACGAAGCCACTTAATGGCTCGGACTCGAATCGAATCTTGGTCGTAAATTACTGGAAAACCTGTTGCCGCCAACAGTAAAGTTTTCCAAACTGGAGTTTCTTCATCAGCAATCACCAAGCCACGGGTTGTGGTTTGATTTTGATACAGAGCGTTAAGTGTTGCTTCACCAAGATCTTCGGTGTTAATTCGCTTCACATTATCAATTGCGGCAAGTGCAGCATTGGAAATGTCATCCGGTGATCCAACTGCAATGACATCTGGTTCAGTAGCTTGCAATAGATACTGTGCTGTCTGTAGGTTTAAAAGTCCTTCCCCTGTCAATAGCAATGGCCTCTTGGTCCGAACGCTAAGTGAAGTGGCGACTGACAACTGCTGAGCATTGCTCGCATTCACCAGCACATATTTCTGGCCAGTCAAATTGGCAAGCGACTCGGCAACTAGCTGAGCAGTTTCAAATTCGTCGCTACCTGAATAACTAACAACCGTTTTGCCAGCAGATTGAAGTGCCGAAAGAATCTCTGCATCTATTGAACCGACAACCATTACTTCTGTTACCAAGTTTGTGTTTACAAAATCCATGACTCGACTTGCATCGTTGGTGGTTTTTGTCACCATAATCGCTGATTTATTGATTCCAGCAAGTGAAGATGCGATTGCTAAGTTGCTTTGCGATGTCGAGTTATTTTGCACCAAAACTAACTTGGTTGCAGTCGCACCAGGAATTTTGGCAAATCCCAAACTTCTTTCGCTCAGAACAGCTTTTGAAAAACTAGGAGCGGCAGTTTCGGCAAAAGAAACTAGCGCTTTCCATATCCAAGTACTTTGTAATGAATCACCGTCTACTGACTGGACTCGGGAACGAAACTTTTCGCCAGAAATTGTGGCTGAAGCGCCACTTGTTGAAAAAGCAACTGCAGTTTTAATTCCGCCAGAAACATACCGATCAGACAAATCAAGGTAAGCGACATCTGTGAGACCAAATGCGGCTGCGAGAGTTTGTTGCGAACGCACGCGCGGACTCCAAACACTTACCGAAACTGCAGCCTCAGGCATCAAAGACCAAGGGTCTGGCACAGCGCGGTAATAAGGGCGGGCAGTTCCGCCCCAAACATCTTCATTGTTTTGCGTATAGCCACCGGTTGCTGCGGCATAGAATGTTTGAACGACTTTTCCGTTGTATTGAACGTAACTACTATGCGTTTGATCCACCGTACTCGAATCAACTGCAGCTTTCCAACGTTCACCGCCACCGCTATTGATCTTCGACCAACCGACATAATTTTGATCTCTGATGTCATCGTAAATCATGCAATCGCATGCACCCATACGATTGTTCAAAGTACCATCACCGTTGTAGGCGCGGTTGTAAGCAAATGAACGAGCCGCAATAGCTTGTGCAATTAAAGATTCAGTTGGCCAAGAATTAGAAACTTCACCAATTCCATATATGTATTCATCATGCAAACTAACCCGGTTGGTTACTTGCATTCCTGAAACAAAGGTATCGGTGGCTTCTGCAGCTTTAATCCGTAAATTCCCGTATCTATACAACCGGCCACTAGTTGTAGTTTCATTTGGTCCGATTACTTGAATTGCAGATGGAGTTGTTCCTAAATCTGTGTCGAACCTTGTTCCACTCCAAGTAGCAATAACTTTTGAAGTCGGCCCAAGAGTTTGATTTTTACTTGTTGCCACTGAAACTTTAATTGCATTTGCATCAAAGCTGAATGTGGCAGTTTCGTTTGCGGTGAGATTGATTTCAGATCCGCCGTCAGCAGTTAAGCGCCAAGTTCCAATATCGCCATCGACTTCACGCAATCTCAATGTGAGACTGCGAATGCGATTTTGAAGTGAAACCCAAACGTCGGCATCGTCAACTGCAGATCCGATTTGGGAGCCACTGAAATAGAACGTCAGAATCTCGGCAGCGGTTTTCCCGGCTGTCGCCATTGCGTACGCACCCCACTGGGACATTCCAATTCCATGGCCCCAGCCACTTCCGCTAAAGGAGAAATTCACAGGTGCGGTTAAAGCGGCAATCTCCGGCATCTCGAGTGAATCGACCACGCGAGGTGCATCACGTTTGTAGATTTCACGAGCATACGACGCAACTCGGGAATCCGAGAGGGTGGTTTGAAAATCTGTTGAAAATACCTTTTGAATATAAGGACGGGTTGCAATGTATGCCAGGTCGAAATCACTTACAGATTTACCTATCGGCCAAATTGAAACTGGATTCGCGGTCGAAACTAGATCCAGCACTGCAACAGCCGAATTCTGATCTCTCAAAAACAAGGTGTTCGGCTGCGAATCAAGCAGACCTAAAAGGTTTAGGGAAAGTTCTTTCGAATCTGCTGCAAAGACCCGAGAAAAGCCAGTAAATTTCAAGAGCACCGAGTCTGCAATATTGATTTGGTTTGCAACTGCAGTGCCGCTAGTAATTTGTAAAGTCGAAAGAATTTGTTTTGAAGTCTTGTTTCCAGTCGCAGATACCGGAATTAGTGGGACTCGCTTTGCGTTCGCAAATGCCAAACTCTGGAGCAGGGTTTTTGAATCTTGCGAATAGTTAGTCAGTACGGCAGAGCTAAAAGGTTCGCCTGTCCAACCACTCCAAAGCAGGCTAGAAAGATCTAGTACATCTGATGCGTCAAATCTCTTTATCCGAATTGAAGCCAACTTCAAGGCTTTAGCAACTTCAGTTGAAATCATCGCCTTTGACCCAACAATTTTTACCTGTGTGATTTCACGTCGTTGGATTTCTCTCCATGCGGATTTAGACAAAGTTTTACCATTAGTAGCAAGCACTATCTGATCAGTCACGGTGGCATAGTTCGTGGCGAGTGCAGCGACGCTTTTCGAATCTGGGCTATACGCAAACAATACTGCTGAGATGCTTTCCGTAGGGTTCAACTTTGCCGCATTGTTAATCGCAGTAATTTGGCTGCCAATTGAATTTGCACTTACAACTCTGGTTGCGTTGGTGCATAAAACTTCATTATGAGTTGCAGGATGAGATGCGCTTACAACTTTTAAATATTGTTTTTTAACAGTACCCGACTTACTTCCAACTGAAGGTGTCACAACTACCTGGAACGGACCAGCTACTAAATCTTCTGTGACATCGGTTTCGAAACTTGCATCAAATTCCCCAGCGGCACTTTTTTCACCCATTTTTGAAACAACTGTTTCGCCAGTGCAAAGATTTACTAAATCAACCCGCCATTTACCAGCGTTATCTAAGTTAGCTTTGATGTTTAAAGGCTCGGCTGAGAGATTCCAGACTTCTGGGGTGACTTTCACATTGTTTACATTTGGCGCTTCAACAGCAGTGGATGTCGTGACTCCAAGTAGTAATGAAAAAATTACGCCAAAGCCAACTATCGCATAAAGCTGCGAGTTCAGTTTTGGCATTGCAAACATTTGAAATTTACCTCCAGGCGCAGGGGAAGGATGCACCAATCAGCCCATTTTGCCTCAAAATGACGCTTAACTCGTGATGAATTGCGCAGGAACCGCGGTTAAATAGTGCAGAAATGTCCAAGTACCCCAATATCGCAATTTTTGGCAGGTGCCCAACAGGTTTTGGGGCAGAATATGTCTCCTGATGCTAAGGAAAATCCTGCCTTGAAAATTGCTCGTTTTGCCCGAATAGCCGCTATCGGTGTGCTAATTGCCACCGTAGTTAGCGGTGGTGCGATTACTTATATCAATTCAGCAGTTGGAAACATCAAAACTCAGAATGTTGATGATCAACTCGGACCTGATCGCCCAGAACCTGGTCCGGCCATCAACCTCTTGTTGATTGGTTCTGATACTCGATCTGGACAGGGAAAAGGATTTGGCCACGTAGGTCAATTTGGCGGTCAACGTTCTGACACAAATATCTTGGTTCATATTTCTGAAAATCGTGACTGGGCAACCGCAGTCAGCATTCCGCGTGACACATCAGTAGATATGCCAGATTGCACCCGCGAAGATGGAACCATTTCTAAAGGCTATAACGGGCGATTCAATGAAGCATTTGGTCGCGGTGGCGCAGCTTGTGTTATCAAAACAATTGAAACTCTCACTGACATAAAGATTGATCACTTCATCATCATTGACTTCACTGGATTTAAAAATGTAGTAGATGCAATCGATGGCGTAGACGTTTGTTTAACTGCGGCAGTCAATGATAAGAAAAGTCATTTGAATTTACCAAAAGGTGTTTCCACAATTTTTGGTAAAACTGCACTCGCCTTTGTTCGAGCACGCGAGAGCCTTGCCGATGGTGGCGATATTTCACGTATTCGTCGTCAACAAGACTTCTTGGCCTCAATGGTTCGAAAAGCAACCAGCAAAGGCACTTTGCTAAATCCTTTTAAAGTAACGGCCTTGATTAAAGCGGTAACCGGTTCCCTAACAACAGATGAAGCCCTTGGCTCGGTTGATGGACTAAAAGAACTTGCATTCAACATGCAAGAACTCAAACCAAGCAGTGTTCGATTTATCACTGCGCCATGGAAGCCAGATCCAAACAACTGGGTGAAAGTTGTCTTCTCAGAAAAAGCTACTGAGCTTTGGACAGCACTTAAGAGTGACACTCAATGGCCAACTCCACCAGATAATGGTCCTGACGGAAATCCCTTGACCGTGGATCCAAACGATGTTTATCTGGCAGTTTTAAATGCAACTGAGACAAGCGGTTTAGCATCCGACAAAGCAAAATTGTTTGCAACTCTCGGTTACAACGTTAAGGGCACAGCCAATGCGCCAGTTGCACTTGGTGAAGAAACCGCAATTTATGCAATTAAAGGTAAAGAAAAACAAGCCCAAACTTTGGCCACCGCTATAGGAATTACGAAAATAAAGATTCTGAAGAAACAAGGCACCTTGCCAGCAGGTTTGGTGGTTGTAGTTGGAACCGATTGGATCGATCCAAAAGCAGTCAAAGTTAAAACCAAAGCATCTTCAACTTTGTATGGACCTACTGAAGGCCGAGCAGCTGACGAAACTGACTGTTCACCAGCCTAAATCTTTATTTGTCCGGGCTTGTTAAAAAGCCCCAACCCCAAGCCATGTGCATTGTTGCTAGTGCGAGTGGAATCAATAATCTAGTTTTAAAGTCAACATTTCTCGCAATAAACAATCCAATGAATTTAACTGCTGCAATATAAAGCAACGGAATTCCTAGTCCCAATATCCAACAAGTATTCGTGACCAATCCGGATAGTCCAACAATTAGTCCGATTGCGTTAGCTAGTAATGCAGTTGGTGGCGCGAAATATCGAAGCGCATGCAAACCTATTGCAGTTTCTGGGTGCATTTTCATAACGCGTCTGCGCCATTGACCGTATTGCAAATACTGCTTAGCCAATGTGCCAACGGTTCTACGCGGGCGATAGGTAACTTTGAGAGCTGGATTGAACCAAATCTTTCCACCAGTTTTTCGAATCCGATGATTCATTTCCCAATCTTGTGCCCGCGTCATAGCTGGGTCATAGCCACCAACTCGGTCTAATGCCGATTTCTTAAAGCAACCCAAATAAACAGTTTCAACTTCACCTTCACTTCCACCAACATGGAAGGCAGCAGCTCCTACTCCTAGTTTGGAAGTCATCGCCCAGGCAACTGCCTTTTGAAAAGTGCTCTCTCCTTGCGCGTCCATGATGCCGCCAACATTGTCAGCGCCGGTTCGATGCAAAGTTTCTACTGCAAGTGAAACATAATTGCTGGGAAGTAATGCATGGCCATCACACCTGACAACAACTTCGCCAGTTGCTACTTCAATTGCACAGTTGAGCGCATCCGGTGTGCGACCGGTCTGGTTCATTACAACAACAACTTTGGGATTTTTAGCAGCTAATTCGCGGGCTATCTCTTCGGTGCGATCAATACTTGGCCCAACCGACAAAATAACTTGCTGAAGGTTTGAGTAATCCTGATTCAACGAGGCTTCAACAACCTGAGCTAAATACCGTTCTTCATTGAGTACCGGAATCATGATGCTGACAGTTGGTTGCATCACTTACCTAACTTTCGCCACTCAATTGCTGGGCATTTATTCATTACAACTTGCATGCCAGAGTCAATGGCTCGTCTAGCCGCATCTTCATCAACGATTTCTAGTTGCATCCAAATAGCTGGCAGTTTCAATGCGATTGCCTCATCTGCAATCTGTCCCACACGTTTTGCTGCTACGAAACAATCCACTACATCAATCTCATGGCCATCGGCAATTGCTGCGGTTAATGACGTGTATCCCTTTTCGCCGTGAACAACTTCAGCGCGTGGATGGATTGGAATAATTTTCTTGCCATGCTTTTGTAAGATTTTTGCTACGCCGTATGCAGGTTTAGTTTCATCTTGCCCAAGACCTACAACTGCCCAAGTTTTTGCAGAATTAAGAATTTGTTCTGCTATTTCATCAGTTCCATAAAGGTTGGTTTGCATTAATTTGTGAATCCTGGGGTTTGGCGCTTGCGCCGAACCACTTCGCCTTTGGCTTTTGCTTGGCTTTCGAGGTCTTGCATGTATGAATTCATTTTCTCTGCCAAAGCTGCATCACTTGTGGCAAGGATTTTAACTGCCAACAAACCGGCATTCTTTGAATTACCAATTCCGACAGTTGCGACTGGAACGCCACTAGGCATTTGAACAATTGAAAGCAGGGAGTCCATGCCATCTAATTGCGATAATGGAACTGGAACTCCGATTACTGGCAAAGAAGTTGCTGATGCGATCATCCCTGGCAGATGAGCCGCTCCACCTGCACCGGCAATGATTACTTTAATTCCGCGCGCCTGTGCATTCTTTGCAAAATCCAACATTGCTTGTGGCATGCGATGTGCTGAAACCACATCAGTTTCATGTGCAATTGAAAAGTCTTCGAGTATCTGTGATGCCGCTTCCATAGTTGGCCAGTCAGAATCGCTGCCCATCACGATTGAAACGAGTGGTTTTTCGCTCATCTTTACTCCTCGATATTTCCAATTAGGTAGTCCGCTGCATGTTGAGCCCGCCGCAAAGCATCTTCGAGATCTTCACTGCTCACATTTACATGCCCAATTTTGCGCCCTTTTCGCACTTCTTTGCCGTACATATGAATTTTCACGTGTGGGTCGCGCGCCATACAGTGTTTGAACGCATGAAACATGTCTGAGAAATCTCCGCCAATAACGTTGACCATCACGGTCCACTCAGATTTAGCTTTTGGTGAACCAAGTGGAAGGTCCAATACAGCACGCAAATGATTTTCAAATTGACTTGTAATTGCACCATCTATCGACCAGTGGCCGCTGTTGTGCGGTCGCATAGCTAATTCATTTACCAATATTTCAGATCCGGTATCAAAAAGTTCCACTGCTAGCATTCCGGTAACATCAAGTGCATCTGCAATCTGCATAGCAACTCGTTGAGCTTCAACTGCACGTTCTGGGTCCAAGTTTGGAGCTGGTGCGATCACAACTGAACACATGCCCTCTTTTTGTTGAGTTTCAACAACTGGGTAGGCAATCATCTGTGGATGTGGTGAACGTGCAACTTGCGCACTTAATTCCCGTTCGAATGGAATGAATTCTTCGGCCAGCCACTGCACATCTGATCCAAGAGGTTGCGAAAGTAAATCTGCAAGTTCAGTTTCATCTTTACAAACCCAAACACCGCGTCCGTCATAGCCACCGCGCGAGACTTTGATGATGAATGGGTAGCTAACAACATTTGCAAATTCGACACCATCTGAAATTGAATTCAAAACTTTCCACTTTGGTTGTTTGATTTCAAGGCTTTCAAGTTTTTGTCTCATTAAAACTTTGTCTTGCGCGTGTGCAAGTGCTTTTGAACCTGGGCGAACTACAACTCCACGACTTTCTAAGTCTCTGATGATCTCAAGTGGCACATGCTCATGATCGAAAGTGACCACATCAGCACCGATGGCAATTTTCTCGATTGCTGCTGCATCGTCATGTTGACCAATAAATATTTCGCCAACTACTTGGGCAGCGCTCTCAGTTGGGCTTTGAGAAAGTACTCGTAACTCGACCCCCAGCGCGATAGCAGCTTGTTGGGTCATACGCGACAACTGGCCTCCGCCAATCATCACAACGGTGGGAAATCCGTGCGCTTTTGCCACAGCCCAAGCCTAAACGAATTTTGAG
>JBIISC010000055.1:0-4821 GCA_044341215.1 Candidatus Nanopelagicales bacterium
TGAATAAGAATTGGGGACTGGATCCTTTGGGGGGGGGGATGAACGAAGAGTTCACTCAACGATTGACTGCATTTTTTGACTACATTCATTATGGTGACCGAGATATCGATAACTGTTTGTGCTTTATAGCAAAAAATTTAATTCCTTTGTTATCGCCAATACATATAAGTCTATATAAACAAGATAACCATCCTACAATTTCAAAGTTGGGGCAATGGGGCACAAAATTGACAAATGAGCTGCCAGAAATTGGCTCGTTTTTGAACCTATCTATTGAAAATTCATTTCTTTATGCTCAAACAGAAATTGAAATCGATGAAGAAAATATATTTGAACACATTGGTTTGGATTCAATTAACTCGAGGCCAATAAAGCTAATAACCATCCCGGTTCATCCAAATTTGAGTTTGGTCCTCCTAATTAACAATGAACCATCGGATATAGACAGATTCCTCATGAAATCAATTTCCTCAATTATTTCCTTACTTATGAAATATGAAGATATGGGTGTAACTAAATTCGGTAGCAGATCAGACGCTATATATAGTAAAACAAATGCATTACGGCAAAAACAGTTAACGGACAGACAAGTTCTAATTAAGGAAGGAATCGTTAAGGGGCAAACCAATCGTGAAATAGCTCTAAACATAGGATTTAGCGAAAGTCTTGTCAGGCAAGAGACAGTCCAAATTTTTAAACATTTTTTCGTTACCAGACGTTCTGAACTGATGGATATTGAAAGCAATGTCGATTCGAATTACAACACGTGACTTTTGGCACTAAACATTGCAGTCAAATCCAGCGTAACTTGGGAGATGACTTAGGAGCATCCCATGACCAACAAATACGCAAATCGACTCGTAGTCGTTGAAGTAACTCACGATATTGCAAAAGTCTGGGCAGTGCGAGAACCATCACAAACACATCCCGACGTGATTTTGCGCGAACCCGATAGCGAAAAACAAAATCATTTCAAACAAGCACATCGAGACAACAACCATAATGTTGAAAAAATTGATCGCCACTACTTTGAAGAAATCGTCAATTACATACTTGATGCAAAACATATATTGTTTGTTGGAAATGGCACTGGCAAAGCAAACCAGATGGAAGTCTTTGCCGACTACCTAAATGAGAAGCATCATCATTTAATGGAAAAGGTTGTGGGAAAACTTTCACTAAACCTTAAAGCAATGACAGATGCTGAAATTGTGGACGCAGCAAGAGCCTGGGCCGACGAGCCCGTTCACAGTTTTTAGTTATTTAACCGGATTTCCGTATTGATTAGGAGCCAAATCGGAATCAGTTGCAAATAACACAATGTTGTAAATCGGAATCAAAATAAACCAACCCGATTTGCCAATATCGTGCATGCGTCGAACACCAACACCAAGTGATGGCATAAGTAAAGCAATGCCTACTATGTTTTGAAGCATGTCACCAGGCAGCGCCACATCAATCACTGATGCTGCAGTGGAAAGCAAAGCGTTAAACAAGAAGAAATACCAGAATTCGGACCTGCGAGCTCGGCCAGTAAATTCAACATACTTAGTCAAGCAAACTTGGATAGCGGTTTGAAAATTCATATCAGTCCTAATCATTTTTTCTTTGTAGTTTTGGCTGGTGGTTCGTTGTCATCGAATGCATGTCGTTTATCTGCAATGTAGTCCATCACAGCAAAGAGCACACCTGAAACAACAAAAGTTAAGTGAATTGCGATCCGCCACATTGTGCCTTCAAAATCGGTGGTTTCGTTTGCACGCATGAAATCTTTGAGTAGTTCGATTACAGAAAGAGCGACAAGAGATCCGATGAGTTTAATTTTCAATCCGGAGTAATCAACTTTGCCCATCCATTGCGGGCGATCTACGGACTCTTTGGCAATTGCAATTTTGGAAACGAAATTTTCGTAACCAGCAAAAATCATGATAACGATGAGATTGCCGAGCAAAGTGATATCTAGCAAACCAAGAATACGGAGCGATACCTCATGGAATTCTTCTTCAAAAATATGGATGGCCATGTGGTAAATCTCCATGGCGAATTTGATTACTAGAGCTGCAAGACTTGCAATCAGTCCAAGATAAAGAGGCGCAAGTAGCCACCGTCCACCAAACAATAGAAGTTCAAGTGTGTGCTCAACTTTTTCTTGAACTGGATGTTGGCCTACTTTTTTCATGAATTTGGCTCCTAAATACCGTGAAAATGTATCGGACTCAATCTCGATTTGCCGACGGGCTTGCCGAAGCAGACCTATCAATTTCTTTGCTATTTCTGCGGAACGATTCAAAGAGTCGAGTTGATCGATTCTGCGCAGCCGACGCATACAAGAAAAGACCCCAGTCAGCGACTGGGGTCTTTTGCAATTGTGGCGGGTGATGGATTCGAACCATCGAAGGTAAAACCGACGGATTTACAGTCCGCTCCCATTGGCCGCTCGGGCAACCCGCCGCGTTCGCCAACCCAAACGACGAAGGATGGATTGGCCAACTAGCCACGCTTTTCAGCGCAACAGGGCGGGAGAATACACGCTCACTCATTGCCAACCTAAACCGCTCAGAGAGGACAAGTTGCCTCTTAGACTTGCCTCTAATTACTCCCGGGGAGGGACAATGCGAAAAGTCGCAATTTCATCATTTTTAGTAGTTCTATCAATTGCACTAGCTGGTCTTGTTATTCCAGCAAAAGCTTTAACGGTCACAATGCCACCTGATTTCATAGCTTTTCCAAGATGTGCTGTAGCAGAAGTTACCCAAATGTGTGTTGAGTCCTTTGAAGTAGATGACAACAACGATGGAGAATTCCAAGCCATTGAATCAGGCGATGATTTATCTGCAAGTGCATACCTATTTGATAGCGCTAGCGGGACTCCATCTTTTGCTCTCTTTATCTTGTATCAGGAAAACCAGGAATTAGTAGAACGGCTTCCACTCGGTTCTGATATTTCAGTAATTGTAAACACACGCGACTGGAAACCTTCGTCCCAAGGTTTTTCAACTTCCCAAATTACTGGCTTTTCACAAACTGAAGTTGATGGCGAATGGATTACATCTATGAGCATGGAAACGTTATCTATGGCATTTGCGACAAATTGCTACCAAGAAGGTTGTGAAGATCCGCAAGATCGACTTGACTACAGCTCAAAAGCAGATTTCACCCTTTTCCACAACAGCGATCAAAGTGCTTACTCAAAACTGTTCGACGGTATGTACATTTCATCGAATGCAACTTCTACCATCTGGCCAACATACGACTCAGAGTCGATGTCTTGGTCAGTTGATACTGCGGGCCCACCAACTACAAATGGTGGAGATGAGAACATTGCCTACTTCAATTCATTTTTCCCAGACTCCGCAATAATTTCTGCATACGGTGCCGACCCAGACAGCATGGTTGGGGTATTTAAAGTTACTCGTAAAGATGGAAATCAAGTCGTTGAACAAGAAGTAATCATCACCAGGGTCACACAACCAGCTCCAGGGCTACTGATTGAGATTCCTGCCTACTCGTTTGAAACTAATGATGTAGTGGCGTCACCACTTTCAATGTTTGGCAAGAGAATTGCTCCGCTTGCTAGTGGCAACTTCACCTCGCCGGTTCACAAGATCAAGCCAAAGAGCAAATTGATTGTCGCACCGACACTTAAGTCCGTCACTAAGTCTGGCAAAAAAGTCACCCTGTCTGGCAGCAAGATTGCGGCAGCTAATTCCTACCAAGGTGTATGCATCAAGGGCGCGAAGATTATTTATGGAACTGCAAAGAATCCAAAAGTTACCGTTAAGAATCTAAGCACAGGAAAATGGAATTGCAGAATTCGCGGCGTCAAGAAAATCGGCGGAACTTGGTCAAATGCAATCAAAGTCAAGATATCGTAAGGAAAATTTATGAAGAAAATAATTGCAGCACTATCTACTACGGCACTACTTGTTTCAATTGTCGCATTAGCGCCAAGTTCATATGCAACGGGTGCTTCAACTACTTATTGGGCCACTAGCGCAACCGCGACGACGGCTTACTCTGGATACGGCGCCGAATTTGCAGTTGGAGCTCCAGATGCGTCAGAGTGTTCCGATTCTGCAGGTCAAGCCTGGACATATGGGTCGCCGTACACGGGATCACAATTAACTGTCGATTTTGCAGAACCAGTTTTTGGCGAAGAGCTTGTTGTTTACTTTTCGTATGAGTTAGTTGATACCCTACGAATTGAAATTCAATACGAGGGTTCAGAAGATTTCTATCTATTTTCAGATATTTCAGAGGATTACTCATGCTCCGAAAATGCAGATTCCGAATACCCAAATGACATCAAAGTTACAAGGTCACTGAACGCGGTGTCTGCTATAACTGCGGTTCGATTCACTGCTCTAACAGACGAGGGTTACCCTGAAATTGACGCAGTTGGAGTTGTAGCTACAGCGCCTACTGCACCATTCACGATCAAAGATCCATTGATTAGCGGATTAGTGAAAGTTGGCAAGACTCTAACTGCAAATGGATTCGCTTCATCATGGACCGGCGAACCAACACTTGCATACAAGTGGTTCGCTTGTTCTGCAAAAGGAACTTCTGCTTCAGCAAACCTTCCTTCAGGTTGCAACGCAATTAAGGCTGCAAACTCAAAGAAACTAACACTGAAGGCCGCTCAAAAGGGCAAGTTCATCCGCGTTCGGGTAACCGCAACCAATGATGGTGGCTCTACTGTTGTATTTAGTAAATCAACAAAGGTGAAAGTCTCCTAGTTCGTTACTCTTTCATCGCAAAAGTCCCTCGAGGTAACTCGGGGGACTTTTTGCTAAAGTATCAAAATAAATTCGAAAAATA
>JBIISC010000056.1:0-4784 GCA_044341215.1 Candidatus Nanopelagicales bacterium
TTACTACTGGATACATGACCGTAGTTGGTGCGAAGAACTTCTTGGATATCTTCCAAAATCCACGTTACAGCGAAGCGATGCCACGTGTTTTCGTTTGGACAATTGTTTACGCATTCTCATCTGTGTTCTTGACATTCAGTGTTGGCGTTTTAGTTGCGCTTCTGTTCAATACTCCGGTAATGCGTGGACGCAAGCTTTACCGATCCCTCTTGATTATTCCTTACGCAATTCCAGGCTTCCTTTCAATTTTGATTTGGAAAGGTTTACTAAACGATCAGTGGGGAACAATTAACACCCTCCTAGGCATAGATGTTAATTGGTTAACTGATCCGAATATTGCAAAGATTTCGATCCTCTTAGTTAACACTTGGCTTGGTTTCCCTTACATGTTCTTGGTTGCTACAGGGGCGCTGCAAGCAATACCAGCTGAACTCAAAGAAGCTGCTGCAGTCGATGGCGCAAATAGATTCCAATCATTTAGAAACGTGACATTGCCACTTCTTATGGTCGCAGTTGGACCATTGCTAGTTGGTTCATTCTCGTACAACTTCAACAACTTCAATCAGATTTATTTGTTGACTGGTGGTGGACCTGCGTTGCAAAACTCTAAGTCAGCTGCAGGTGCAACAGATATTTTGATTTCTTACACCTACAAACTGGCTTTCGCCAGCGGCAAGGGAAATAACTACGGTTTATCCGCCGCTGTTTCCATTCTGATCTTCTTTATCGTAGGCGCACTTTCATTCTGGTCGTTTAGGCGCTCAAAAGCATTGGAGAATATGGCATGAGCAAGAAAAAGCCACTTATTACTGCACAACTGACACCAGAATATATTGCTGCCCAAAAGAAGCAAGTTTTCAAACGACGCAGAATTGCTTTTATTCGCCAAACAACTGTGATTGCAATCATTATTTTGGTTCTGCTTCCAATTTGGTTTGTGGCAGCTACTGCATTCAGCGGTCAAGAAAGTTTGCTTAGCGATTTGCTACCCGAAAAATGGTCATTCGACAACGTGCATGCATTGTTCAATGAAAAGGGATTGAATTACACCGCTTGGGTGAAGAACAGCATGATTATTGGCGTTGTAACCGCAAGCCTCAACGTGCTAATTGGTGGTTTCGGTGCGTATGCATTTAGTCGTCTGCGCTTTCGTGGACGTCGTGGAACCTTGCTGTCACTTTTGATGGTGCAAGTATTTCCATCGTTCCTAGCTCTCACTGCAATTTTCTACATCATGACCTTCATAACCGATTACTTCCCAACAGTTGGTATCGGTACACCTTGGGCGGTCATCATTGTTTACACAGGTGGCGCACTTGGTATCAACGCGTGGTTGATCAAAGGTTTCTTCGACACTCTGCCAAAAGAGCTTGATGAATCAGCAATGATTGATGGCGCCAACCACGCTCAGATTTTCTTCAGAATTATCCTGCCGCTGGCTTTGCCTGCACTAGCAGTTGTTTTCATGCTTTCATTTATTGGAACATTGAATGACTTCATTCTTGCAAAGATTTTGTTAGGCCCAGATTCAACTAGCCATACCTTGGCTGTGGGCTTGGCACAATTTATGGCTGGCGGAAATGGCGACTTCGATACTCGCTGGGGAGCATTCACAGCTGGTGCGTTTATCTCATCAGTACCAGTTGTAATCATCTTTATTTCACTGCAACGTTACATTGTGACTGGACTGACAGCAGGCTCGGTCAAGGGATGAGTTCAAACTACAAGTGGGTCCATCATGATGGCTCCGCTTTATATGTATCGAACCCTGCCCCAAAACCAGGTGATGACGTACAAATCCGAATTCGAATTCCAAACGATATTCAGCCAGATCAAGTTGTGGTGCGTACCGTCCATGATGGCGAGCCCCGAGTAGTTGAAGCAACAGTTGATTCGAAGACTGAAAATGAAACTTGGTGGTCTGCACAACTTCCAGTTCTCAATCGCCGCAGCCATTACCGCTGGGGTTTAGCCGGCGGAAATGTTGGTTACGGTTGGCTAAATGCTGAAGGCTGGTTCCCGTTCGATGTAAGCGATGCAAGCGATTTCGCATTGTCTACCGCTTCGTTGCCACCTGAGTGGTCAAAATCAGCTGTTGTTTATCAAGTTTTCCCAGATCGTTTTGAAAAGTCTGGAAAAGTTACTGAAGCTCCTGATTGGGTAGTTGCTCGTGACTGGGATATGCATCCAGAAGGACGTTCACCAAATACTCCAAAGGAATGGTTTGGTGGAGATTTATGGGGAGCTGCAGACCGATTGAATCACCTTGAAGATCTCGGTGCGAATGTTATTTATTTCACTCCATTCTTCCCAGGTAAATCTACTCATCGTTATGACGCAAGTACTTTCGATCATGTAGATCCACTACTTGGCGGTGACGAAGCTTTCGCTCATCTTTGCAAAACAGCACATGGTCGAAATATCCGAGTAATGGGTGATATCACTTTGAATCATTCTGGTGTAAAGCATGAATGGTTTTTGAAAGCTCTTGAGGGCCATCCAATCTTTAGTGATTTCTACACTTTTAATCCTTCCTATGAACATGGTTATGCATCTTGGCTTGGTGTGAAGTCTCTGCCTAAGTTCAACTACAAATCTGATTCGTTGAAAGAAATACTGATTTCTGAACATGATTCCATTATCCGCAAGTGGTTGCGCGAACCGTTCAATATGGATGGTTGGCGCGTTGATGTTGCGAATATGAGTGGGCGACAAGGCGAATTAGATTTAACTCACGAAGTTGCTCGCATTACTCGTCACGCAATGGAAGACGAAGGCGACGACAAACTTCTCATCGCTGAGCATTTCCACGACGCTGGTCAAGATCTAGATGGCGACGGCTGGCATGGATCTATGAACTACGCAGCTTTTATGAAACCTGTTTGGAATTGGTTAGTCAGTGAGAATTACGAAGGCAAGTGGCTAGGCCTGCCTACAGATGTTCCATCATTTTCTGGTCCGAACATGGTCAACTCGATTAAATCTTTCTCTTCAAGAATGCCTTGGCGTTCTTATTTATATAGCTGGTCTTTGTTGGACAGCCATGACACTGCTCGGATTCGTTCGGTAGTAGGACGTGAACGCCATCACGTCGCAGCAACAATGTTGATGACTTTGCCTGGCACCCCAATGATTTTCCAAGGCGACGAAATTGGTGCTGAAGGACTTTGGGGTGAAGATGCAAGAACTACTTTCCCGTGGGATAAACCTGACAAATGGGACATGGAAACTTTTGAGTTATATAAGGCCCTGATCAACCTTCGTAAGTCCAATTCCGCTCTCATCGACGGTGGACTTCGCTGGGTGCATATTGCTGATGATGTAATTTGTTATCTAAGAGAAACCGAAAAAGACCGAATCTTGGTTGCAGTCAGTCGCAATCCCGTTGACAATGTAACAATAGATTTGAAACGGGCTAGTGTTAATTCGTTAGAGAACTTAATCGGAACTGCCAAACTGGCAAATGATGGCACTTTCTCAATTGATGGTGCTGGAATCGGAATATGGAGTGTGAAATGACGAAACGTCAATTGCCCAAACGTCTATTTATTGGTGTAGTTGCGATTTTGTCCTTGGCCGCTTCTTTACTGCCGTCAAATGCTGCAGTAATCGGAACTCTCGATTCAGTAACCGCAAATGCATTAGCTCAAGAATCTATGCCCCGTCCAGTAAATGCAAACGATTCAACATATTTCGTATTTACCGATCGCTATGCCAACGGCAATGAAGACAATGATGGCGGGTCGGGTAGAAATCAACAAGGATTCGATCCAGCTAATGTTGCTTATTACCACGGTGGCGATTTCATTGGTCTGAAAGATAATTTGGATCGAATCTCGCGATTGGGGTTTAATTCAATCTGGATCACTCCACCTGTACTAAATGACTTTCGGGGTTACCACGGTTACTGGGGTCTAGATTTCACAACCGTAGATCCACACCTTGGAACTGAGCAAGAATTTCAAGACTTTGTAGACCGAGCACATGAACTCGGAATCAAAGTGATTATGGATATTGTCCTAAATCACACAGCAGACGTAATTGGCTATAGCGACACTGATAGCAATTTCTTTCACACACCTAGCAGTTATCCATACAAGGATGCTGGTGGAACAGAATTTAACTTAACTGAGAAGGCTCAATTCTCAACCAGTTGTACCGTGCTCGGGCAATCAAACTGTTTCCCAATCATGTCAGCAGATGTCTCATACCCTCGAGAGCCTTTTATTTCTTCCGAATCTAAGAATGCAAAGCGGCTACCAGACTTCTTGCAAGACATAAATAGTTATCACAATCGCGGAGATGCAAGTTCTTGTGGCTGGGCCGCAGGTCCATGCGCAATGCAGGGAGATTTCTTTGGACTTGACGACATAATGACTGAAAATCCAGTTGTTGTGCAGGGACTTTCTGATGTGTATGCATCTTGGGTTACTCGATTTGGAATCGATGGATTTCGCATTGATACGGCAAAGCACGTCAACAAAGAATTCTTTGATGCTTGGATCCCAGCAGTAAATGAAGCTGGCGATGAAGCTGGAAAAGGTCAACTAACCATTTATGGTGAAGCTTGGATTACCACTGCTCCGGAACTTTCCCGCATGATTCGCAAATACCAGATGCAGTCACTAATTGATTTTCCAATGCAGTTAACTGTCACTAGATTTGCTGCAGGTTACAAAACCGGCACAATGTTAAGGTCTGCATTTGGCTATGACGACTACTACAACACTGGTTCGCAAAATGACATCGTTCGCAATGCTTATGGCTTGACCACATTCTTGGGA
>JBIISC010000057.1:0-4687 GCA_044341215.1 Candidatus Nanopelagicales bacterium
GGCAGCTTTATTGCGGCTGCAAGCACGGGGCAGTGATTCTGAGGAAGTTCGAAGCGCATTGGAAGAGGCTCAACGCCGAGTTGGTGCCATTGCAACTGTGCATGAGACTTTGGCTCACGAACCAGGCACCGTTATTAACTTTGATGAAGTGGCTCAAAGACTGATTTTGATGGTGCGAGACATGACGCGGGGTATGCGTCAAGGATCAATCAATTTAACTGGTGAATTTGGAATGCTGAAATCAGAACATGCAACAGCACTTGCAATGGCTTTGACAGAGTTAGTTTCAAACGGAATTGAGCACGGAATTGGTTTGCGTGAAACTGATGGCGCATTAACGGTGAATGCAAAACGTGGTGAGACTTTGGTTGTCACAGTGGAAGACGATGGCCCTGGTTTGAAAGGCGATCTGGTTGAAGGATTAGGTTTGCAAATTGTGCGAACGATTGTCACGCAAGATTTGCACGGTAGTTTAGATATTTCAGCGCGTGAAAACGAAGGTGTGATTGCGCGAATTGAAATTCCAATTAGTTTAGAAATTTAATTAGCTTTAGAAGTTTAATAAAAGATTAAAATTTAAATTAAAGGGAACGCATAGCAGCGCGAGCACGTTGGTTGCGGCGCTTAAGTGCCCGACGTTCGTCTTCAGACAATCCGCCCCAAACGCCAGCGTCTTGACCTGACTCCAATGCCCAAGATAGGCAATCTTCAATGACGGGGCAGGTGCGGCAAACTGACTTAGCTTCTTCAATCTGCAATATGGCTGGACCAGTATTTCCGATAGGAAAAAACAGTTCAGGATCTTCATCCCGACATGCCGCCTGATGGCGCCAGTCCATGTGTGCCTCCTTGTTGTAACACCCTGAGTGTGCCCAAGATGTTTCACCCCGACGGGGTTGCGCCCGCCCATACATGAGGTCATCACGCGGGGAAGTCGCTTGAAACTAGCCTTTCGGTTTGTTTCAGGGGCGTACTCTCCCAACAAATTGAGCGTAGGGCAACGGTAAACGCTCATAAATTTAGTTAAATGTGTGACTGGTGTGACTAATTTGTGCGTAAATGGTACGAATTGTGATGAAGTTCCTAGTTGAGCAATGGCACTGCGACCCGAAGGGCATCCGGGTGGTGGGTGAAAATGGCTTCTTGCAGGTCTCCCACGAGGTCACCATCGACTTGGGCTGCGATGGGCTGGTCTGAGGTGACAATCAGCTTGCCGGTGTCTTTTAGCCAGACTGAGTTAGTTCGCTTTTCGGTAGGGATCCGAGCTGCCGCTTCGGTGATGTAGGTCGCGATACTGGTTGGGCTCAGGGCAGTTAGGGCCACGGCATCGAGCTGCTTTTTGTATGAGGCATCAGGTGAAAAATCGATGGCCACTGATCCGATGTATATCCATGGAGCTGCGTTTTGCACGATAACCATAAACACGTCTTCTACTTTTTGACCATCAAAGTTTTCAACTGTTAAATGCGGATTGGTTGTGTCGGCTTCTTGGAAATAGTGTTTCAAACTCGCTAGCAGGTAAGTAGAAGGTGATGCCTTTTTACCTTCTGCTCGCAACGACTCCATAGTTGCAACTATTCCGGCATCGAGCCCAAGGCCTGCATTAAAAGAAAACCAACGGTCATTCATTTTTCCAAGTGGAATTAGTTGGGAATGGTTTTGTTCAATAGCTTCAATTACCTGTCCTGTTGCGAGAACTGCGTCTGAAGAAAATCTGATTGAACGGGGAAAGACATT
The DNA here is from genome assembly GCA_044341215.1 of Candidatus Nanopelagicales bacterium. GTDB lineage: Bacteria > Actinomycetota > Actinomycetes > S36-B12 > UBA5976 > JAFMIT01. The sequence continues at coordinate 1,738 of JBIISC010000057.1, forward strand.
TGCAAGTCCACCGGGAATTGGTGCGAGTAGCGGTTGAGGATTGTTGCTTACTTCCGGATCGAGTAACCCATTTATGACCTCGTTGATGGTGCCATCACCACCGAGAGTTATCACCGCATCAAAGTTATCTTTGCGGGCCTGCTTAGCTATTTCTGCGGCATGCATTCGATATTCGGTGAATTGGATTTGCAGATCGAATTGGGCTTCAAGGCTGCGCACAATTACATCCTTGGTCCAGCCACCTGATGTGGTGGCGAAGGGATTTGTAATCAAAACCGCACGCACCCGCTCACTCTATTGCGAAAATCAGGGTTCAGGTTCGGGTGCGTAGAATTCGAATATGACCCAAATCCGGACCAAAGGTGAGAAGTGGCTCTTGGCTGCCATCGCAATCGGAACTTTTCAAATGGCTGGATTAATTGGCTATGCAATCTCAATCTTGGTTTCAGCTAAAACCGTAGGAACTGAAGGTGCATCGGGTTCAGATGTCTCACCAACTTTCTTGACACTTATTTACATATCCTTTGCAATCTTGGTTGGTTTAGTTTTGCGAGGGCTTTCGCGTCGCAATGGTTCGGCTCGCACACCTTTCTTGCTCATTCAAGGTTTCTCGCTGGTGGTTGCACAAGCTTTGATTTCAGGTTCGGAATCTTTCGAAGTTGGTCTTGGCTGGCTATTAATCGCATTAGGTATCTTTGGCGCAATCGCAATCATGACTAGTGCAGTATCTGAAGAATTGAATATTCAGCGATGACTAAAGCCGAACGGATGCATGACTTCGATCCGAAGTTAACCGATCTAGTTTTAACTTATGTTCGTGACCGAGTTTTACTCGAAGAAGCTCCATTAGATTTCCCAGGCGTGAAAGCCGATTTGGAAAAAGAAATCGAAGGCATGATTTCTGCTAATGGCCATGACCCAGTGAAAGTTTTGGATTTGTATTCTGAAACTCTTGCCAAAACTATTTTGAGTACAGATAGTCCTCGTTTCTTATCATTTATCCCAGCCGCACCAACCAAAGCATCACTTTTGTTTGACACGGTTGTGGGTTGTGCATCGATTCAAGGCATGTCTTGGTTAGAAGCAGCTGGCGCTCTTGTGGCGGAAAACCAAGTGCTTCGCTGGATTGCAGATCTTGCCGGAATGCCAGCTAGTGCTGGTGGAACCTTTGTTAGCGGCGGATCAGCCGCTAATTTGAGCGCGTTGACGGTAGCTCGCGATGTTGGCCGTGCTCGAACTGGTTCTAAGGAAGTGCGGATTGCCTTGAGCCATCAGGCGCATTCTTCAATTGGAAATTCACTTCATATCTTGTCGGTCGAGCCATTCCTTTTGGAAACCGATGATGATGTAGTGACCGAAGCAAGTATTCGCAGGTCGCTAGCAAAAGACACCGGCACAACTCCGATTGTTGGAATTGCCGTTACAGCCGGCACAACCAATGCTGGAATTGTGGATGACCTAGTCGGCGTTGCAAAGGTCGCAAAAGAAAATGACTGGTGGTTCCACGTTGATGGCGCGTATGGTGGCGCTGGCTTGTTGTCGCCATTGGTGCGAGATCTATTTAATGGAATTGAACATGCAGATTCCTTCATCACCGATCCACACAAATGGTGGTTTGCACCGTTTGATTGCGCCGCAATTTTGTTTAGAGATCCTGCATTGGCCGTGAAAGTTCACACCCAAGATGCTTCTTACTTAGATGTCTTACACGATGGATTGCCAATTGGGCAGTTCAATCCAACGGATGTGGCTTATCACTTAACTCGGCGAGCACGAGGATTACCATTTTGGTTCTCACTCGCGGTTTATGGAACCGATGCGTATCGCGACGCAGTGAATGCCAGCATTGAGTTGGCCCGTGAAACTGCCAAGTTCATTGAAACTTTGGATCACATCGAATTGGTAAAGGATCCGGTTTTGTCAGTAGTCATTTGGCGCCGAATTGGATGGCAACCTGAAGATTATGAGCGTTTGCAAACTCAATTGTTGAACTCACAAATTGCTTTTGTAACCCCATCTAAGTGGAAGGGTGAAACCGTTGGCCGGTTTGCCTTCTTGCACCCAGGCACAACTCTTGATTTAGTTAAAGAAATTTTCGAGCACTGTAAGTAATTAGACTCCGAGAGTTTTACGGATGTCCACTTTCAATTGCTCTGATTGGTTTTCGAGCAGCTGCTTGACTTCGAAGTAATTAGTTTCAGAATTATTCATTACAGAATTATTGGTTAGAGAATCAGTTGTTACAGAATCATTAGTTGAAGGCGCAATCAATTCGATGTACGCCTTAAGTTTTGGTTCAGTTCCACTAGGGCGAACAATGATTTTGCCATTTGTTAGTTGCAAGTAAATACCGCTAGTAGGTAGCAAGCCTTTGAGACCGTTTGCCATGTCGATAACTTCTAAAACTTCAACTTTGCCAACATGAGTAATTGTCTTAAGGTTTTCTAAGGCTGATGGAATGGCACTCATGTCGTTCATGCGGATTGAAAGTTGGGTTGTGTAGTGAAGTCCGTATTCGGCAGCAATTTCTTGGAGAAGAGTTGCGATTGTTTTCCCGTTTTGTTTTAGGTATCCAACAAGTTCTGCGATTCGCAAACCTGCTGTTATGCCGTCTTTGTCTTTGACGTTTTTTGAATCAACGCAGTAACCAATTGCTTCTTCATAACCAAAGATCAGATCTGGGATGCGACCAATCCATTTAAAGCCAGTCAAAGTTGCTTGGTATTTCACACCATGCTTCTTTGCAATTTTTTCAAGCAAGCTAGCTGACACAATGCTGGTCGCTAAGGTTCCAGCAAGCTTTGGCAGATTAAATATTTTCGCCCGTTCGAATTCCCACCAAGCCAGGCAGCCGCCAAGTTCGTCTCCGGTTAGAAGTCGCCATATGTCATTTTCCAATATGCCAGCTGCGCAACGGTCGGCATCCGGATCGTGTGCAATTGCAATATCG
>JBIISC010000058.1:0-4624 GCA_044341215.1 Candidatus Nanopelagicales bacterium
TTGCATATTCACTAACTAACATCATCTTCTCCTTATGAATAAAGGAGTCAAGAGATCAAATACTGGATATAAAGGTTTGGCAGATATATCCACTATTCAAGGGTTTGAACCACATCCAAGGTTTGGATACGGAACTCGGAATTACCTACATAAGTGGGTTGTGAGGGACGATCACGTTGTCTCTCATTCCTAGACGAGGTAGAACGCGGGTGAAATCACCATCGCCATTCTCATCAAGGGTGATTGAACCAGCGTAGAACAACTTAGTGCTCTGCCTGACCCGCTGGGGTTGGAATTGTCGCTTTTGCCTATGTTTGGACTACTTCTCCAAGATTTGGCATGGGGTTGGTGAGGAAGCGGATAACCAGCATACGAAGGCTAAATATTTGATTTAGTGTTGCCATACACAATCAATCGGAGGTAACAATGAAGTTCATAGGCTCAAAATTCGGCCTTCCAATCGCATCAGCTGTTGCTGTTTTAGCTCTAGTCGGTGCCCAAGCCATGGCTCTAAGCCAAACCCCAGGTGAAGAAATCACCAACCCAGTAGCTGAAGCTGATGTTTCTAGCGATCCAGTGGTTTCTGATCCAACGCTAACCCCTCTCGACATTCCAACTGACGGATCTACCGCATTGCCAATTGGTGATGACGACGGATACGAAGATGATGCATATGAAGATGAATCTGAAGAAGAGTACGAAGATGAATCCGAAGATGAAGAAGAGTACGAAGATGAAGATTCAGACGATGAAGATGAAGATTCAGACGATGACGACGAAGAAGAAGGCGACGACGACTAACGTCGAGCGTTTTCACCAACTGCAATTCCAGTCAATGTAATTGCACCACCGATCAATTGCCACGATGTCAAACTCTCGGACATCACAATCCAGGCAATTACGGAAGCAAAGATAGGTTCGGTCATTCCGGTGGCAGATGCTTGTTGTGACGAAATGAATTTCATCGCAGCAAGCGCTAGCCAAAAAGGAATGACCGTTCCTAGTATTACCATCCAGATTACTAAAATAAATTGTGGAGCGACGATTCCATTTAGGTTTGCATCACCTTGCAAGTAATTCCATGGAAAATCCCACCAAGGTTTAAATATCGCCCAAAAGGCTGTTGCGAAGAAAAATCCCCACATAGTTAATGACAAAGAGTCACGTGGCGCATCTAGGTGCAGAATTTTTTCTCCAGTTACGAAATACAAACTTAAAGCGGCAGCTGCACCAAATCCAGAAATTATTCCAATTGGATTTAGAGAAAATCCCTGCCAAACCTGAGTTACTAGAAAAAGTCCAAAAATTGCAATCGCTAATCCAACCCAAGTAAACCGTGGGACATGATGATTCCAAACAAACTTAACCCATACTGCAACCATTAGCGGCGATGTGAATTCAATAATTAATGCCACACCAACTGGCAACAGATGAATGGCCACAAAATAAAGCCACTGCGTCATAGTCACGCCCAGCACTCCATACATCGCAATGAGTTTGAACTCTTGCATTGAGTTGAATCGCAATGCTTTACGGTTAACAACCGCGATCACAACAAATAGAACTATCCAAGCAAGAGTTACTCGCAGTTGAGAAAGTCGAGCTGGATCAATTTTGGTATCTAGCAAGATTTTCGAAACGGTTCCGTTTATTCCCCAAAGAAATGCTGCAATTAAGTAAAGGCCATAACCAATAAGGTTTTTGGATTCCGGTTTAGATTTACTCACTTATAAAACTTCTTTATACAAGTCAATGGTTTTTAATGCAATGGATTCCCAAGCGAAAACATTCGAAGCTCGCACACGGCCAGCTTTGCCCAGTTCTTTGGCATTCGGATTTGAAAGAACTTGGTTTATGGCTTTTGCAAACCGATTCTCAAAATCAGAAACGTCATTGGCGGTGTAGTCGACAAGCAAACCGGTTTCGCCATCAATCACAACTTCAGGAATCCCACCAACAGCACTTGCGACAACTGGTGTTTCACAAGCCATTGCTTCAAGGTTGACAATACCTAGTGGTTCGTAAATAGATGGACACGCAAATACAGTTGCACGGGATAACAAAACAATTAATTCCGATTTTGAAACTTGGGCATTTATATGAACAATGTCATTTGGGCGCGAAGAAGCAAATTCTGCAACAGCTGCCAAAACCTCATCGCCTATCTGTTTTTCATCAGGTGAAGATGCAGCCAAAACCAATTGCACGCCAACAGGTAATTGTTTGGCAGCTCGAATTAAATGAATCAACCCTTTTTGTCGAGTGATGCGACCAACAAACAAAACAATTGGGCGCGAAGGGTCGATGCTGTATTTGGTTAAAACAGCATCGTCAAATATTGGTTTGAAAGTTTCAACATCGATGCCGTTGTGGATCACGGCAACTTTTTCAGGGTCAACAAACGGATAGCACTCCAGCACATCGCGTTTCATTCCTGCGCTAACTGCAATAACTCGATCCGCAGCTTTATAGGTCTCAGCTTCGATCCAGGAAGAGATTTTGTAGCCGCCACCTAGCTGCTCGGCTTTCCAAGGTCGCTTTGGCTCTAAGGAGTGTGCGGTGAGGATATGAGGAATATTGGAAGTCATTGCGGCTAAATGCCCAGCTAGGTTGGCATACCAAGTGTGAGAATGCACCAAATCAAACTTTGATACAGATATATAGGTAGCCATTTCCACATCTGTCTGGACTACTGAGAGTGCAGGGTTTACTCCAGGATCGCTTCGCAACTCGAATGCCTTGGCCGTTTCCCGAGGTGTTCCCATACAGATTACTTCGAGCGAGATGTGACTTTTCAGTGAATTAACGAGTTCGGCAACGTGAACACCTGCTCCGCCATAGACCTCAGGTGGGAACTCTCTCGAAACGACTGCCAAACGCATAGGGGCAAAGACTAGATGTATGAGTGTTTGAACTCTAGGGTTGGTTTATGACTCACAGTCCAAAAGTTCTAGGAATCGTCCTCGCAGGTGGTGAGGGCAAACGTTTGATGCCACTGACCGCCGACCGGGCCAAACCAGCCGTTCCTTTTGGAGGCAATTACCGCCTGATCGATTTTGTGCTGAGCAATATCGCAAATGCTGGGTTTCGGCGCATCTGTGTTTTGACACAATATAAATCTCACTCCCTTGATCGCCATATCTCAACAGCTTGGCGGCAAGCCTCGATGTTTGGTGACTACATCACGCCGGTTCCAGCCCAACAGCGTTTAGGACCACGTTGGTATACCGGTTCAGCTGATGCGATTTTGCAGTCATTGAATTTAATTTATGACGAACAACCAGATTACGTTTTAGTTTTTGGTGCAGACCACGTGTATCGAATGGATCCAGCCCAAATGTTGGATCAACATATTTCGACTGGTGCATCTGTAACAGTTGCGGGGATTCGACAACCAAGATCCCAAGCACATGATTTTGGCGTAATTGAGACTGCGCCAGATGGAAAGAAGATTGCCAACTTCTTAGAAAAACCAATTGACCCACCAGCAATTCCCGGTTCACCAAATGAATCATTCGTCTCGATGGGTAATTACATATTCACAACCAGCGCTTTGATTGAAGCTTTGCTAAGCGATGCTGAGGATGAAAATTCATTGCACGATATGGGCGCCAACATCATTCCAATGCTTACAGCTCAAGGCACCGCAATGGTTTATGACTTTGCTGACAACAGTGTTCCTGGCGCATCAGATCGCGATACTGGATATTGGCGCGATGTTGGTACGCTCGATAGTTACCACGAAGCACACATGGATTTAGTTTCTGTGCATCCAATCTTTAATCTTTACAACAACCGTTGGCCAATCCTTAGCCATGTGCCACCATCACCACCAGCAAAGTTTGTTGAAGGTGGAACGGCCCACGACAGCATTATTGGTGCTGGTTCAATCATTGCCGGTGGGCATGTTCGCTTCTCTGTGGTTTCTACGGATGTGATGGTGGGTGAAGGTGCATTTGTTGAAGGTTCAGTATTGATGCCAGGTGTTCGCATAGAACGTGGGGCTGTTGTGCGAAATGCGATTTTGGACAAAAACGTTGTAGTGCCAGCTGGTGTGAAAATTGGTATTGATTTAGAGACTGACCGTCAGCGCTATACCGTTACAGAATCTGGGATTGTTGCAGTCGGAAAAGGGATTGTTCTAGCTCGCTAAAAATTAGTCAATTGATTTTGATTGCGACTCAGCGCTATGTTCAACTATAAATTTTTGTTTCTCGCGAAGATTTCCAGATTCTTTTATCGGTCGGTGATAAACCACAAATTGACCTGGCTTTAATTTTGAAATCGGTTCGCGACTACCCGATAGCTTTGTAATAGTGCGAATCAACAATGGCATCACCGGACGATGCGAACAAAGTACTGCAGCGTCTGGAATCGAAATCAATTCTCTAATTCTTTTCTTTGCCGTTATTGGATCTTCAGCTGCGCCTTCTTCTGAAAAAGCTTCTTCAAGATTAAGGCTTGCTTTTGTTGCAAATGCTGGTGCCAAGGTGTCTACGCACCTCTTCGAGATAGAAGAGTATGCGTACTCAATCCCATACGCTTTAAGCGCATCAGAAATGGCTTGGGTGTATCCAATACCTTCTTCTGAAAGTGGGCGGAGCTGATCTTCCGGCGGGTTACC
>JBIISC010000021.1:0-15710 GCA_044341215.1 Candidatus Nanopelagicales bacterium
CGAGCGAAAGCCGAAGCCATAAATATTCCATGCAATATTGGAATTCTAGAACGTGGGGAAAGAGTTATCTTGCTTGCATGTGCGACTCTTGCTGCTGCATTCGGATTCAGTCAGTCAATCGCAATTGCCTTGGGTCTTGTAACTGCACTTGGTGTTATCACTGTTTTCCAGCGCATCTACCATGTATTGAAGAGCGTGAGTTAATGGCTTTGCAAGAACGCAGCGTTGTTCTTGGTTTCAGATTTGCATGGGCGACTTTCGGCTTAGTGCCAAAATCACTTCTTCATTTGGGTGCAGATCTAGTTGCCGACCGGGCCACTTCTAAAAATGGAGTTGGAGTACGACGACTCAGGTTCAACATTTCTCGGGTTTTACAACTTTCGGTCGACGATTCAAAATCTATAGAGATTACGAAATTGGCGATGCGTTCGTATATGCGTTATTGGGTCGACATGTTTGCCATGACACGTAAATCTAATTCATACATTTTGGATAACACCAAAATGGTAAATGCGACAGAAATCGAATCTGCTTTGAGCGCCAAACAAGGTGTTGTCGTTGCGGTAACTCATTCTGGGAATTGGGATCTGGCGGGTGCATTCGTAGCTTTGAAATTCGGCAGTATCACCACTGTTGCCGAGCGGCTGCGACCTGTTGAGCTTTTCGACGAATTCACCAAACATAGAGAACTTCGTAATTTGAACATTTTGCCACACAAAGGTGGCAAAGTTCCGCCAAGCATTGCGCTTGCCGAAGTCTTACGAGAAGGCAAGTTAATTGGTTTGGTTTCGGACAGAGACATGTCACATCATGGAACTGAAGTGGAGTTCTTTGGTCACAAATCCAAAATGCCACTCGGCGCTGCTAAGTTAGCAATTGAAAATAATGCATTGCTTATCCCGGCTGCGGTTTATGAAGACTCAGGCAAGACGGTGATTGAATTTTATCCAAGCCTTGATTTGAAAAGCGGGGATGAGCAATTAGTGACACAATCCCTAGCAAAAGTTTTTGAGACCATTATTTCTACACACCCTGAGAACTGGCATATGCTGCAGAGAATTTGGCTAGACATGCCCAAGAGCTTGGAAGATGCTTCATGAAAATCGGAATTGTGTGCCCATATGACTGGGCGATTCCAGGTGGGGTTTCAATTCATATTCGTGACCTTGCTCAAGAGCTTATGAAACGTGGATATGAAGTAAATGTTCTGGCGCCAACTTCTGATGAATCTGCCCTTCCAACTTGGGTAACTTCTGGCGGATCTCCAATTTCAATTTCATACAACGGTTCAGTAGCTCGAATCACTTTTGGCTATAGAGCAACTAAGCGAGTGCAAAAATGGATCGATAGTGGTCAATTCGACGTCCTTCACATTCATGAGCCTTTAACTCCTTCCCTCTCTGCTTTAGCGTGTTGGGCAGCAAGCGGTCCAGTTGTTGGAACTTTTCATTCTGCGATGGATAAGTCACGTATTTTGAGTGCGGGATACAACCTCGCGCAAACAGTTTTGGAGAACTTATCGGCTCGGGTTGCGGTAAGTGAGTTGGCGCGAAATACCGTGGTCGAACACGTTGGAGGTGATGCTGTGCTTATCCCAAATGGTGTGCACGTTGATTCCTTCATCAATGCGAAACCATTTGACGTTAGTCCCTTCAATGGCCAGCGCGACAAAAACGCAATTGCTTTCCTAGGGCGCTATGAAGAGAATCGCAAAGGATTCAAACTCCTACTAGAAGCTTTTCAGGAAGTTGCGCATGAATTTCCTGACCATTACTTACTAGTGGCTGGCCCTGGAGAGCCTAAGGATTCACTGAAAGACTTTCCGATTGATCTTCATTCACGAGTGAAGTTTCTTGGCCGAGTGTCAGATGAAGATAAAGCACGAATGCTACAAAGTTCGGGCATGTATGTAGCGCCGAATACCGGGGGAGAATCTTTCGGAATTGTGCTGTTAGAAGCGATGGCCTGCCATACTCCCGTTATCGCTAGTGACTTACCCGCTTTTAATCGGGTTCTCGATTTTGGATCTTGTGGACTTCTGTTTGAAAACGAAAATGCTCAGAGTTTGGCAAACGCGATTCGAGAGACGATTGCAAGTGCAACTGAAGTTGCACAACGCGTAGATACTGCTTACGTCCGAGTTCAGACCTTCGATTGGAAGATAGTTGCCACTGCTTTAATCGACGTTTATGAAACGATATCTTGGAATCAACCTAAAGTTGCTGAAGATCTTCGCGGACAGATTTTGGGAAGGCTGGTGTCAGATTCATGAATCTTGCCACGCTCTTCTTTATTGTGATGTTTCTGACCGCTACCGTATGGCATTTCTCGTCACTGGCTGCCCGCTTACATAGAACGCACCTTCGTCGTGACCAAGCGCTCAATTCACTACGCCAGCACCTCGCACTTCGAGATACCTGCGTAGCGCGTTTGGTTACGAGTGGAATGTTGGATGACCAAACATCAAAGGAATTGAAAATTGGGCTTGAATCCCTTATTCAAAACTCAGAAATTTCGTTTCGAGATTACCTAAGTGCAGAAAGCGACTTAACCGGTTTGCTAGTTGATAGCTTTAGCGAGAAGTCAATCGTTGCAAATTTGATGGAATCAACACAATCTGCAGCCATGATTTTTGATTTGACTCGATCATCAAAGCGGGTGCAATTAGCCAGAAGATTTCATAACGATGCCGTCGGTGCGTCTCAATTGTTGCACTCAAGAACTGCAGTACGCTTATTCAGATTGGCGGGTCATACGAAAGTTCCTACTACGGTAGACCTTGATGACCGCGTGCCTGAAGGACTAAGCACTTTGTAGAAAGTAGGAAAATTTGAAACGTAAATCATTCCTAGTTGTGGTTGCATTTTTACTAGCTGCTTGTGCAAATCCTTCTGCAGGTCCGTCCACAACTATTTCCACCGAATCAACAGAACCAGTTTGTTGGACTTCACCTTTAACTGGACTGTGTGCTGATGAGACCGTTCCAACTTTGATTGTTAAAATTGATGACGTATCAGATGCTCGTCCACAATGGTCGTTAAATCTTGCAGATGTTGTGATTGTTGAACCTGTAGAAGGCGGGCTAACTAGATTGTTTGCAGTCTTTCAGTCCACTGCGCCAACAACCTTAGGACCGATAAGAAGTGCACGAGTTAGCGATATTGATCTTGCCGCTGCATTTGGAAAACCAGGTCTCGCTTATTCGGGAGCTTCATCCAAGACTTCGCCATTTTTGTGGAAATCGACTTTGCAATTAGTTGGTGCACCTCAAGGTGGCACTGGCTACTACCGCGACAATACGAGATACATTCCACATAATCTGCTTGGCAAGTATCAAGACATTCTCGCCAGAATTGAAAAACCAGAAAACGCATTACTTGGAGATCGAATTGGTTGGAAGTTTTCTGCAACTCCAACTGAAGGCGATGAGATTTCTTGGTTCCGTGCTGAATGGCCGGGTTCAAAAAAGACTTTTACTTGGAGTAAAAGTTTGAAGAAATGGACCATGAAGGTTTACGAAGAAGATTTGAAAACTTTAATCGGAGATAGCCAGCTTGAAGATGCTGTTACCGACACTGTTTTCGTAATGCAAACTAAGTTGATGCCATTGCCTTACAAAACAAATGCATTGTCTCCGACGCCATATCCAAAGACTTATGGAGAAGGCAAAGGGTTTGTGCTGACGCAGGGAACAGTAATCAAAGCCATTTGGAAGCGGCCAACTTTGAACGACTTGCCTCGCTGGTATACCTTGAGTGGCAAAGAAATTGCGGTCTCCACTGGCACCGCTTGGTGGCTGATACTTGCAGACCGCGATTCCTACACAATCAAGTACCCAAAGAGCACCCAAAGCCCAACTCCGAGCGAATCGGCAACTTCTTAAGCCAGCGCCTAGACTTCGCACACCCCATGGGGGTGGAAGAGGAATCCTGTGAGTAACCAAGAACCAGTTGTAGGAACGGCCCGCGTAAAACGCGGTATGGCAGAAATGCTCAAAGGTGGCGTCATAATGGACGTCGTTGATGCTGATCAAGCCAAAATTGCCGAAGACGCCGGAGCAGTTGCAGTCATGGCACTTGAAAGAGTGCCGGCTGACATACGCGCGCAAGGCGGGGTTGCTCGCATGTCAGATCCTGACATGATTGACCTAATTATTTCTGCAGTGACGATTCCAGTTATGGCAAAAGCTCGCATCGGCCATTTCGTTGAAGCGCAAATTTTACAAACCCTTGGTGTTGACTATATCGATGAATCAGAAGTTTTAACGCCTGCCGACTATGCAAATCATATTGATAAGTGGGACTTCACAGTTCCGTTCGTATGTGGTGCCACAAATCTTGGTGAGGCATTACGTCGCATCAATGAAGGTGCAGCGATGATTCGTTCAAAGGGTGAAGCTGGAACCGGTGACGTTTCCAATGCAACTACACATATGCGTTCTATAAATGCTGAAATCCGCAAATTGAGTTCGATGCGAGAAGACGAACTTTATGTAGCTGCTAAAGAATTGCAGGCACCTTACGAATTAGTCAAAGAGGTGGCGGCAAATGGAAAACTTCCAGTCGTACTTTTCACAGCGGGTGGAATTGCAACTCCAGCTGATGCAGCGATGATGATGCAACTTGGCGCAGATGGCGTATTTGTTGGTTCCGGAATCTTCAATCATTCACCAGGTGTTCGAGCATCAAAAGAAGAAGCTTCTGCTCGTGCAAAGGCTATCGTTAAAGCTACAACTGCATTTGATGATGCAGCTGTGCTAGCAAATGTTTCGCGCGGTTTGGGACAAGCAATGGTTGGCATCAACGTATCTGATATTCCAGCCCCACATCGCCTGGCTGAACGTGGTTGGTAATGCCTCGCATCGGAGTTCTTGCACTTCAAGGTGATTTTCGTGAACACGCAGTCAGTTTGCGAGACGCAGGCGCAGTCAGCGTAAGTTTTGTAAAAAATCCACAAGACCTCCAAACGATCGATGCGCTGTTAATTCCTGGTGGGGAATCAACTGCTATGAGCAAACTCGCTAAAGCCTTTGAGGTTCTTGCACCAATCCGAGATCTAATTGCAAAAGGAATGCCAGTTTATGGTTCTTGTGCAGGGATGATCATGTTAGCTTCCAAATTAGTTGATGGGAATTCAGACCAAGAAACTTTCGGAGGCTTAGATATAACGGTTCGGCGAAATGCATTTGGACGGCAAGTGGATAGCTTTGAGGCTCAACTACATGCACCAGAAATTGCCGAAGGAGAATTCAATGCGGTTTTCATCCGAGCACCATGGGTTGAAGATTTCTCATCTAATGTTGAGGTGTTGGCAAGAATTGAATCAGGTCCACATAAAGGCGCAGTTGTTGCCGTGAAACAAGGCAATGTAATTGCATCATCGTTTCATCCCGAACTAACAAATGATCTTAGATTCCACAGGTACTTCATTAATTTGGTAAACCAATCGCAATCCCTAGAAAGGTTGTAGTCATGTCTGGACATTCCAAATGGGCGACCACTAAACACAAAAAAGCGGCGATTGACGGTAAACGTGCGAAACTTTTCGCAAAACTAATTAAAGGCATTGAGGTGTCAGCTCGAATTGGCGGCCCTGATCCATCTGGAAATCCAACCCTTTATGACGCCATTCAAAAGGCGCGCAAATCTTCAGTACCTAATGACAATATTGAACGGGCGTTAAAACGTGGATCGGGAGCAGAGTCAGGTGGGGCAGACTGGCAGACCATTATGTACGAAGGTTACGGCCCACAAGGAGTTGCAGTTTTGGTTGAGTGCTTGACCGACAATCGAAATCGAGCCGCTGGTGAAGTTAGAACAGCAATGAGTAGAAATGATGGAAACATGGCTGACCCTGGGTCGGTTTCCTATTTATTTAGTCGTAAAGGTGTAATCATTGTTCCTGCTCTAGCTACATCTGAAGATGCAGTTTTAGATGCAGTTTTAGATGCAGGTGCACAAGAAGTTAATAATCATGGGGAAGTATTTGAAATCGTGAGTGAACCTCAAGACCTGGTTGCTGTGCGAACAGCCTTGCAATCTGCAGGAATTGAATACGACTCAGCAGATTCTGCATTAGTACCTAGTTTGTTAATTCAATTGGACGCTGATGGTGCTAAAAAGATTTTCAAACTCATCGATGCATTAGAAGATAGTGATGACGTGCAAAACGTCTACGCCAACTTCGACGTCTCCGATGAAATCATGGCCGAACTAGATCAATAAGTATGAATCGGCCCCTCGTAGGTTGGGATTTAGCCACCTGGCGCATAACGCAATCCGAATCTAGTCTTGCGGCAAACGTAGTTGCAATCGCAGAAATTGGTGGCAGGGTTGAGGCCTCCGCTTTAATTCCGAGAATCGCCAAACTTGTTGAGGCTTATCCGATTCTAACAATGGGTATCAGTGATTCTGCACCAGTTTCACTAGAAACGTTACCCGATTTTGATTTCACAAAATATGTTTTTGTGTCGGGTCAAGACGTCGTTGCCATAGCGACGAATCTTTCGAATTTGCAGATCGGCCCCAATGAATGTTTGTGGCGGCTGCATTTAATACATAGAAACTCTAAGACCTACCTAATATGTGGGATTCACCATGCCATTGCCGATGGCAATACCGCAATGATGTTGATGCAAACTCTTTTCGACAATCCGCAGTTTCCATCCGAGCAATCTTGGCAACCGCGTGCTGACAACGATATTTATGAAAACATCAAATCTGGAGCCGGGAAAATAGTTGGTCGCTTAACTCGAGACCCTGTGGGCTTGGCTAACGATTTGAATGTGATGGTGCAAAGTCTTACAAGGCTCATTTCTTTTTCAAACAGCCCGGCTCAACGTGAAACTAGTTCAAATTTGCGCGCATCTTTTTTGAAAATAGATAAGCGCCAAATGCAGAATATTGTTCGCGGAAATCAAATCAGCAATCATGACGTTTTAGTTGCATTAGTTGTAAATGCGCTTCAAAGGTACTTCAATGGAATAGATGTCAGTAAGAAATCTATTATTGCGAACATTCCTGTTGCTATGAATCTCGATGATGCTGCGGCCAACAAGTTAGTTGTAGCGCGAATTGATTTCGATACCCAATTGCAGTCAACAAGTGATTTGATGAAGATAAGTCGCCAAAAACTACGAAGTTGGCGCAGCGAACCTAGTTTGGCTCTTGCGTCGCAATTGATTAACGCATCCCAGCTAGTTCCAATCGATTGGATCACCAAGACGCTCAAGACGTCAGATGCGACGATTAGTACCCTGATTGGCAGTTCAGCGCCAAAAAGAATTTTGGGTTACGAGCTAAAAGGCGTATGGCCGCTAGTGCCACCTATCGGTGCTGCTCTAAATTTCACATCAGTGACGGTCGGGGACTATGTCCACATTGGCTTGGCTATCGATTCATTGGTTTTGGAAAATAGCCAACTGTGGTCAAAGTCCTTTGAAGAAGCGGCCTTAGAGGTCTTTGGTGCTAAGATTTTCGAACAAATATTCGAATAAAGCCTGTTAATCCGACCTTTTACGCTCAAATTTCCCTACGCTAAGGCTCTTAAGGAGTGTTATGCGAGTTCTTGGGATTGATCCTGGCCTCACCCGGTGTGGAGTTGGAATAGTTGATTCTGCCCCTGGGAGAGTGGTCAAACTTGTTCACGTGGATGTAATCAAATCCGCCACAGATTTACCACTTGAAAAGCGCCTCGCACTGATTCACTTCGAACTGTCAGATTTGATAGCTCGCTTTGCTCCAGATGCAATCGCAATTGAGCGAGTTTTCGCACAAGCCAACGTCCGTACTGTGATGGGAACAGCACAGGTATCGGGTTTAGGTTTACTTCTAGCTGCGCAGCTGAATATTCCTGTTCAGACCTACACGCCCTCCGAAGTAAAAGCAGCTGTATCAGGAAATGGCCGAGCGGATAAGAACCAAGTAACCTCGATGGTAACTCGAATTTTGAACCTGGATGTAGCGCCTAAACCTGCTGACGCTGCTGATGCGCTAGCAATCGCAATCTGTCATTCCTGGCGAGGTGCAAGTATGCAAAGAATTGCACAAGCCGCTCAAAGGATTAGCAATGATTAGTTTTTTACGCGGAGTAGTTGCAGATATATCAGCCGCGAATATGGTTATCGACGTCAATGGAGTTGGTTACAACATAATCGTTACGCCTAACGTTTTGCAAAGTGCAAAAATAGGCTCGGAGATATCAATCCCAGTCGTTCTTGTAGTGCGAGAAGAATCGATGACTTTCTATGGTTTTGCAAACGGTGAAGAGAGAAGAATATTTGAACTATTGCAAACAGTTAATGGAGTTGGCCCAAAACTTGCCTTAACAATTTTGGCTGCAACGACTAGTGAGAATTTGGCAGATGCAATCTCAAGTAATGATGAGAGCGCTCTCACAAGAATTCCTGGCGTGGGCAAGAAGAGTGCGGCAAGATTGATTTTGGAACTTGGTGACAAATTCGGAACTAAGGCAACCGCTAGAACTGGATGGCAATCCGAAGTCCACGATGCACTCACTGCACTTGGCTGGAGCAGTAAAGAAGCAAGCGGTGCTGTCCAATCGGTGACAGAAAAGAATCTGCCACATAAATCAGTTCCTCAGGCATTGAAATCAGCTCTAGAGTTACTTAACAGAATTGGTAGAGCTTGATGAGCGAAGATTTTGAAGTTGATTCAGCAGTCGATGCAAATTTGCATGAAGAAGATCAATCTGTGGAAACGGCTTTGCGTCCAAAATCCATAATTGAATTTATTGGACAACTAAGAGTTCGCGAACAACTTGGATTAGTCCTCTCTGCTGCCCGAGCCCGCGGTAAATCTGCTGACCATTTACTTTTTAGCGGTCCACCAGGTCTTGGTAAGACAACTCTGGCAAACATTGTGGCAAGCGAGATGGGCGCTCCAATTCGCATTACATCAGGCCCTGCAATTACGCATGCAGGCGATTTGGCGGCTGTGCTTAGTTCCTTAACTGATGGCGAAATTCTTTTTATAGACGAAATTCACCGGATAGCAAAACCTGCTGCCGAATTACTTTATGTGGCGATGGAAGATTTTCGAGTCGACGTAATGATTGGTAAGGGGCCGGGCGCTACAGCGATACCGTTGCAACTTCCGCAATTCACGTTAATTGGAGCGACCACGCGTGTTGGACTGCTTCCAAATCCTCTTAGGGATCGTTTCGGTTTTACTGCGCATTTGGATTTCTACGAAAATGATGAACTATCTGAGGTTGTAAAGCGATCGGCCGGGCTACTTCATCTAGATATTTCAATTGAAGCCACAAACGAAATTGGTAGACGTTCGCGAGGAACCCCACGCATCGCAAATCGATTGCTTCGTCGTGTACGGGACTTCAACGAAGTTCACGGTCAGGGCAGTATTGACCTAAAGCAAACCCAAAGCGCTCTAGAGCTATATGAAGTCGATGCAGTTGGATTAGACAGATTAGATCGTGTTGTTTTAGAAGCATTAATTACCAAATACAAGGGTGGTCCGGTCGGGGTCTCTACCTTGGCAATGGCAGTTGGCGAGGAGGTTGGCACCATCGAGGACGTGGCCGAGCCGTTCTTAGTCAGAGCTGGATTTATTGTGAGAACCCCTCGAGGCAGGCAAGCAACTCCTGCTGGCTGGAGCCATTTAGGGCTAATTGCTCCTGAAAATGCGGGTATTTGAACTAGCGGTCCGAGCTGCTAGGCCTGTCCCTTAAACTTTGCCGCTTGAACGAAAGGGCACTCTCTGTGGCTTCAAAAAACGCTGGCTCAACCGCGCGCCCGCTCATCGCACTCACACTCGCAACTCTGAGTATCTGTCTTTGGGCATTTTGGCCAGGTTCTGAATCGAATTCTCCAAAACTTGGTTTGGATCTTCGAGGTGGTACTCAAGTTCGACTTACCCCCAAAGCAGTTTCCGGTGGTGTAATCACCGATAGCCAACTTGGTCAAGCTGTAAACATTATTCGCCAACGTGTTAATGGTTTAGGTGTTGCTGAAGCAGAGGTTGCTACTGAAGGTAGTGGGAACAACGCTGCTATCTTGGTTTCAATTCCAGGAATTTCACAGCAAGGCATCGCTGATATTTTAAAGCAGACTGCTTTGCTTTCTTTCCGCCCAGTGGAAGCAGAAGCTGTAAGTTCTGTTCCAACAGCGAATCCTTCTGATTTAATCGCACCTGTATCAGCCGATACGAACAGTGCAGAATTGCAAAACGCTTTCAAAGTTATTGATTGCACCAACCCAGCCACGCGTCAAGGTGGAGAAATTGAAGACTCCACTAAATGGATTGTGACCTGCTCTCGAGACGGTTCGGTTAAGTATCTTCTACAGCCAGCATTCATTAAAGGTGAGTCGATTACTGATGCGCGCGCTGAGATCCCACAGAATTCCGCTGCTTGGCAAGTGAGCCTTGATTTTAACGACGAAGGTAGTGCTCAGCTTGCTGACGCTTCAAATCTGCTTTACAAAAAGACTTCACCACAAAATCAGTTTGCTATCGTTATTGATGGAATGGTTTTCTCATCGCCATACTTTTCTGAACCTATCCTTGGCGGAAGCGCGTCAATCACTGGCCAGTTCACTCAAGCTCAGGCAAATGAGCTTTCCTCTGTTCTGCGATACGGGTCATTGCCGCTAACTCTTGAATTAGCAGAAGTCACTTCTCTATCTCCAACCCTAGGTCAAGGCCAGTTAGACGCGGGAATTTTGGCTGGTGCGCTCGGTTTGTTCTTAGTCATGATCTATCTACTGTTCTACTACCGCGCCTTGGGACTTGTTGCAGTTTTTTCTTTAGTTGTAGCAGCAATTATCACTTATGCATCCGTAGTTGCACTGGGTAAACAAATTGGATTCACACTAACTTTGGCTGGTATTGCCGGTGCAATTGTGGCTGTTGGTATTACCGCGGACTCTTTCATTGTTTACTTTGAGCGAATCCGAGATGAAATTCGTGAAGGTAAGAGCCTTAAGACCGCTGTCAACTCTGGCTGGACACGGGCGAGACGAACAATTTTGGTGGCCGACTTTGTCTCACTACTCGCTGCAGTTGTTTTATATGTTCTGAGCATCGGCAGTGTTCGTGGATTTGCGTTCACACTTGGCCTAACAACGTTGATTGATATTTTTGTTGCGTTGCTGTTTAGCAGGCCGATGGTTTTGGTTTTCACCCGCAGCAAATGGTTCGCTTCTGGCTCACCTATGACCGGACTGAATGCAGGTCGAATTGGGCAAATACACGCAACTAATGCTGAAGTTCTAGCAGAAAGCGCAGTTAAATAACCATGAGCAAACTAGGAACTTTAGGTGGCCGTCTTTACCGTGGCGATGTCTCTTTTGATTTTGTTGGTCGTAAAAAACTTTGGTACACACTTTCAGGCGTGATTTTGATTCTTGCCGCGGTTGGGCTCTTTGGCCGAGGATTGAATCTTGGAATTGAATTTAAAGGTGGCGCCGAATTCCAGGTTGTTTCATCAACATCTGGCGTAGATCAAGCTAAGACTGTGGCTATTGATGCGGGTGTTGAAAATCCAATTGTTACGCAACTTGGAAATGGCACAATTCGAATTCAAACCCCAGAACTAGAGCAAGACGTACGTAATACGTTAGTTGCCAACTTGGCGACATCGTTCAATGTGGATCAAGGTGAAGTGAGAGTCCAAATTGTCGGTCCATCTTGGGGCTCTGACATCACAGGGAAAGCGCTGAACGCACTGGTTGTGTTTTTAGTTCTTGTCTCTTTGTTCTTGGCGGTAATGTTTGAATGGCGCATGGCAGTAGCGGCGCTAGTCGCACTTGTTCATGACGTTGTAATCACTATTGGCATTTATGCTCTAACAGGCTTTGAAGTAACTCCGGCTACCGTTATTGGCGTGTTGACTATTCTCGGATTCTCTTTGTATGACACAGTCGTCGTGTTTGATAAAGTAAAAGAAAACACAAAGAACCTAACGCGACAAAATCGTTTTTCATACTCCGGGGCTGCAAACCTCGCGTTGAATCAAACTTTGGTACGTTCAATCAACACATCAATTGTCGCTTTGCTTCCTGTTACTGCAATTTTGATTGTTGGCGCCGGACTTTTAGGCGCCGGAACTTTGCGAGATCTTTCGCTATCTCTGTTCGTTGGTATGTTGGCTGGTACTTATTCCTCAATTGCAATTGCTACCCCAGTTCTTGCACAATTGAAGGAAAGGGAACCAGAGATGAAGGCCTTAGCAAAGCGGGCGTCAAACAAGTCGGCTGCAGTTGCCTCAGCTCCTGAAAATTCGGTTAGCATCCAAGCAAATAGTCAGGTTTATGAAACTGGCCCTCGTAACCAACCTCGACGCAAGTCCCGCAGCAAGCGTTAATTATGAGTGCCTTAGATCGCCTAATCCGGGTAATTCCAGACTGGCCTTCGCAGGGCGTAACGTTTCAAGATTTAACTGGTGTTTTGGCAGATTCTCAGGGTTTACGCGAAATCACTGAGGAGCTTGCCACTCCTTTTGCCAATCAAAAGATTGACGTCGTTGCGGGCATGGAAGCCCGAGGATTTATTGTCGGAGCAGCGGTTGCTCGTCAGCTTGATGTTGGATTTATCGCGTTGCGTAAAGCTGGCAAGCTTCCAGGTATCGTTCATAGCGCAACTTACGCTCTGGAGTATGGCACTGCAACACTCCAAGTTCATCAAGAAGATGTAAAACCTGGGACTCGCGTACTGATTATTGATGATGTCTTGGCCACTGGTGGAACTGCCAAAGCCGCAGCACAGTTAATCGAAAGTGGCGGGGCAGAGGTTGTTGGTTTTGGCTTTATTCTCGCTTTAGATTTCCTAAATGGCTCCGAAAAGATTTCACAATACCCAATTCATTCATTACGCACCATTTATGCTTAGGGTTTAGTTAAGGAGGTGTAGCGTGTCCCGAGAAGACCAAGTAACTCGTACCGCTGCGCCAAGCCCTGAAGAAGTGTCCAATTATCCAGATTCAGTCACTGCTTTAGCTCCGGAATTTTTACAAATTGTTCAAACAGTTCAAAGTTTTCACCCAAAAACAGATGTAGCTTTATTGGAGCGCGCATTTGACCGAGCGGCATATTTTCATCGTTTCCAATATCGCAAAAGCGGAGAGGCATACATAAGCCATCCACTTGCTGTCACATATATTTTGGCTGATCTCGGCATGACGGCACCAACATTGGTGGCTTCTCTTTTGCATGACACAGTTGAAGATACCGAATACACCCTGGCAGAGTTAACAAAAGACTTTGGCGATGAGGTGGCACATCTCGTAGACGGAGTTACAAAACTTGACAAGGTTTCATACGGTAGCGCAACTGCCGCCGAAACTGTTCGCAAGATGGTTGTTGCAATGGCACGCGATATCAGAGTTTTAGTTATCAAGCTTGCAGACCGTTTGCACAATATGCGCACCCTCGGTGCTTTGGATGAAGCTAAGCAAGAACTGAAAGCTCGAGAAACTTTAGAGATATTCGCTCCATTGGCGCATCGACTTGGTATGAATACAATCAAATTCGAATTAGAGGATTTGAGCTTTAAGTATCTTTACCCAAAACGATACGATGAAATAGTTCGCCTAGTCAACCAAAAAGCGCCAGAACGGTCCATCGAACTTGAAACCGTTCTAGTTGAGATCCGAAACGATCTTGATAATGGGCGAATTGCTGCGTTAGTTTCGGGAAGACCTAAACATTTTTATTCGGTCTATCAAAAAATGATTGTGCGCGGCCGCGATCTTGACGACATTTATGACCTGATCGGAATTCGCATTCTGGTTGAGTCAGTTGGGGATTGTTATTCGGTACTCGGGCGCATCCACGCTAAATGGAATCCAGTGCCAGGTCGATTCAAGGATTACATCGCGATGCCGAAATTTACGATGTATCAGTCATTGCATACAACAGTGATTGGTCCGCATGGCCGTCCGGTTGAATTCCAAATTCGCACTCATGAAATGCATAAACAGGCAGAGTTTGGCATTGCTGCTCATTGGCGATATAAACAAGGTGCGGACAATAAGAACACAGATGATCTAGGTTGGTTGCGACAGCTTCTCGACTGGCAACGTGAAGCTGAGGATCCAGATGAGTTCCTAGATTCACTGCGATACGACCTTGCGTCTAAAGAGGTTTACGTTTTCACACCTAAAGGTGATGTGATGGGTTTGCCAATTGGGTCTACACCAGTTGATTTTGCATACAGCGTTCACACTGAAATCGGACATCACTGTGTTGGAGCAAAAGTAAATGGAAAGCTTGTACCACTTGAATCCGCCCTCAACAACGGCGATGTTATTGAAATTTTTACATCTAAAGCCGACAGTGCAGCGCCGAGTAGAGATTGGCTAAATTTTGTTCAAAGCTCTAGAGCAAAGGCAAAGATCAGAGGCTGGTTTACAAAAGAGCGGCGTGAAGATGCACAAGAAAAAGGAAAAGAAGAAATCATTCGCGAAATGCGAAAGCAAGGCTTACCGCTCCAGCGCCTTATGACCGCGCAAGCGATGTCAACTTTGGCCTTAGACCTGCGCTATACCGACGTTGATGACTTGTATGCAGCGGTTGGTGAAAACAAAATTTCCGCGTCATCGGTTATCCAAAAACTCTTAGTGAGCCTTGGTGGGGAAGAGGGAGTTCTTGAAGACCTATCCGAAACGATTACTCCTTCTAGAGTTGGCTCAAATAAAGGAATACCTCAAGGAGATCCTGGGGTGATCGTGCAAGGCGCTGATGACGTTATGGTCAAGTTGGCTAGATGTTGCACGCCAGTGCCGGGCGATGAAATTGTGGGATATGTGACTCGAGGCAGTGGCGTGAGTGTTCACCGTGAAGACTGCAAGAATATTTTGGCAATAACGATAGAAAAAGATCGAATAATTGAAGTTAAGTGGCAGCCTCGTCACAACAGTGTTTATCTAGTAAATATTCAAGTTGAGGCACTAGACCGAGCCAGACTACTTTCTGACGTCACAAAGACCTTAAGCGATCAGCATGTAAACATTTTGAGTGCTTCGGTCTCAACTTCGCGGGATCGAGTGGCACTGAGTCGATTTACATTTGAGATGTCTGACCCGCGCCATCTTGGAGCAGTCATGCAATCCGTGCGCCAAATTGATGGCGTTTACGACTGTTATCGCGTTTAGGCGTGTTTCATAGCGGCATCGAGCATCGCCCTGGCATTCGCTAACTGTGCTTCTATTTTCGATACATCTTTTGAACCGTTAGTGGTTGCCTTCAGTAAATCGGCTTCGATTTGCGCGACAGCATCCTGGAATTTACCAGCAGTGTTAGCCGCAAAAGCTTTTCGACTCGGGTCGTTCTTACGCCATTCCTCTTGTTCAAGTTCTTTAATGGCGCTTTCAACTTTGCGAAGTCTGCCTTCAACTGTCTGCATGTCAGCCCTTGGAACATGACCAATCTTGGTCCAACGGTCAAGCACAGATTTATAAGCTTTCTTAGCCGCTGCAATGTTCGTGACGGGCAAAATTGCTTCTGCTTCAATCAATAGTTGTAATTTTAGAGCTAAGTTTCCACCGAATTCTTCATCTCGAACTGACAAAGATGCAGTGCGGGCGTCGAAGAATTCTTGTTGAAGTGATCGGAATTTATTCCAAAGCGCATCATCGTCTTTTTTGTTGCCTCTTGGAGCGGTGCGCCACCGATCCATTAGTGCTTTGAATTTGTTAGCTGTTGCCGTCCAGTCAGTGGATTTAGCAAGTTCGCT
>JBIISC010000022.1:0-15557 GCA_044341215.1 Candidatus Nanopelagicales bacterium
ATAAGTGCGAAGGCAGTTATATAACCAACTGCCACCCCTAGTGAAGGAAGCAACTTGCTGAGTCCATCACTTGCTTTGAGCATTAATGTGCCAGCAATTTCTGCCAATATTGCTATGGATAAGAGAACCCACGCCATGAGGCGACTTTACAGGAATCCAGCGGAAAACTTGGATTTGTCTGTCGTACCCTCTAAATTAGGAGATGAGTCAAGAACGGATATATCCGCATAGTGGGTCAAAGGGAATGGTTTGAAGGTTTGATAACGAGTCACACATGGCCGTCACACCGTGGCTAGCCAGATTGTGGCCACATCCTGAGAGATTGCTTAGGCAGTCACTTATAACTAGAACTCTGGGAGTCCGCCTTAGCGGGCTCCCAGAGTCTTTTTATGCCCACTTGTTGGCTCGGGCGACGCCTCTTCTATAGCCCACTTCTATATATGGGGGGACTTTTATAAGCAGGTCGTGTCAGTGGCCTGATTTATAGTGCCGCCGCTGAGACATCTGCTGTCGTGGTAATCGAGACAAATACGGGAGAAGACATGGAATATGCAGCCAATCGCCTTCAGGGCAATTTAGTTCAAACTGTTGCAACCATTCGACCGGTAAGTCATATAAGAAACAATTCACTATTTAATACAAATGCAATGGTCATTAGAAGGTCCAACCCACAGCTCATTGGCTGGTTGGCGCCAACCGCGCATCCCGCGCACGGTGGAACCGATGAAAGACCTGCCAGCTAAACCTCAATCGGTTTGCTAACGAAAGCAAACCCCGGGGTTTAACCGGAAGCGCGGGTTGGTCATTCGACTAACCCATCTAGTTCAGATCTAGTAGTAACTAGTTCTTCTGGACTCAACAAGTTAGATCACAATGATTGAAAGGTTTTAAATTGGCTGCACCAACCCAACTTCCTTATACAAATGCACAAGTGGAACAACTTCCCAAAATTCTTGTTCAAGAAGGTATGTGCAATGATGCAAAAGATCCGGACATCTTCTTTTCAGAAGAAATAGCCGAACAAGAAATTGCTATTTCACTTTGTGCAATTTGCCCAGTACTTGAACCATGCCTCGAATATGCAATCCGAAATGAAATGTATGGAATTTGGGCAGGGACCACTCCCGCTGAACGCCAAACACTTAATTCGGTTTCTGTAATCACTCCAGAGTTTCGCCGAGAAGCTGCAGAGATTAGATATGACATTGAATCTGAAATTCTCACAGTCACCCAAATTGCGGCTAAGTATCGAGTCGATGAACGTTCAATTTATCGCTACAAAGCAAGACTGAGAAAGGAAGCCTCCTAACATGGCTAAGAAACAACCATGGAATGCAAAAGCCCATTTCCGAGCTCCAAAAGATCATGATCGGACTTGCCCATGTGGAAAAGTGAGATTCAAAGATCACGACCATGCGGTCACTGCACTACACGCAGCAAAGAATCGCAGAACAACCGCTACTGCCTCAAGTCAACAAACTCTTCGACAAGAGTGCCGCGCATATAGGTGCAAGGAATGCAAAGGCTTCCATCTGACCAGCAAAGGCGACTACACAAAAGCTGCGTAAGGATTTAGTGGAAGGTCCAGTGTTCTACATCTGGTGGGCTATCAAAAAATGGACCGATGATTGCTCGCCATTGAGCAAACAGTGGTCCTTCCCTGAAATCAACAGTGTGGTTGTCAAGGGTTTCCCATTCAAGTGCCAACATAAAAGTCGAACTTCTTTCAATTCCCTGTTTTACTGAAATTGATTTCCAGCCAGTAGCTTGTGAGAGTACATCTTTAGCAGCTTCCAATGCGACTAAGAAATCAGCTTCTTGACCTGGTCTTACATGTATAAATGCAGTTTCGAGAATCATAAAAAATCCTTTGTTTAGAAGGCTATTTAGGGCACTTTGTCGGGCCATCTAAGACTGGATAAAGGTGATCCGCGGCATCTTTAATTGCCCGGCAGGCTTCAGTCACCTGATCCGGCCGATCCACATCGCGTGCATCCTTGATTACCCAAGTCCAATTCAATGTGAGAGTTGGGACGAAAGTCCCACCGGTGTAGGTGACTTCACCATCAGTGATTTCGTAATTCAAAGTAACAATCACACCATGCTGTCCACGCGGCAAATCTGCCCAAGGTCCTTGTCCTGACCAAATGTTTCCGGTGCTGTAAATGACAGGTTTTCCGTTAACAATCTTCGCCGGCTGAATCACATGTGGGTGATGTCCAATTATTCCGTCAATATATTTTGATGCAGTCAAAATTTTTGCTTGGGATTTTTGCAAATCACTCGGGTTGTTCCAATACTCGTTACCCCAATGCATAGAAACAATAACCACATCTGCGCCAGCAATCTTTGCGGATTTCGCTTCGGAGATGATGCGTTTGGTATTGATTTTATTTACCATCCAAGGTGCGTCTGACGGAACTGGCATTCCGTTGAATCCCCACGAATATGACAGTTGTGCAACCTTTACACCTTGGTCGGTTGTGTACCAGCCCGTGGTTGTTCCAGTTGCTTTGGATTTTGCCCCTGCTGTCACGAGTTCGGCCGCTTGCATGAACTTCAAAGTGGATAGGACCCCAGCTTTACCTTGATCCAATGAATGGTTTGACGCTATAGAACATCCATCCCATCCAGCCGCTTTTAATGATGTTGCTAACGAAACTGGTGTGCTGAAAACTGGGTAACCACTCGGAGTTCCTTTTGAAAGTGGTGTTTCGAGGTGGCAGAGATTCACATCTGCGGTAAGTAGCTTTGGTAACTTCGAAAATTGATCAGAAAAATCGTAAGTCTTGCCATTCCATGCAACGTTGTATTGGCGGGAATGAGCAAGCACATCGCCTGAGCCTGAGATTGAAACCGTCTTAGTCACTGGTTCAGTCGGGTCTTCAACCACGACTTTGTTTGGCTCTGATGCTTGGGAAACCCCACAACCACTTAGCGCGTATACGCCCAGAATCAGGGCAGCGAGGATGGTGATTGTGCGTGATTTCATTGAATTCCTAAGCACTTGAGCGAGGCTCAATTCTAAACTGTATTACTCAGCGTCGCGCTCGCGAGCGTCCATTTCAGCGAGGAATTTCTCAACTTGGGCGGCGATGTCATCACCAGAAGCAGTGCGATTTGGATTAGCTCCTCCACGCGAGGCAACTATCTCGTCAAACGATTGTTCGAGGCCTCGCACCACTGCCAGATTTTCAGAATTCTCCTTCAATTGAGCGTTCAAATCAACATCGGATGAATCAGACAAATTGCGGATAGCGTCAAGCGGGAAGCTCAAACCAGTTGTTGTTGAAATTTCACTCAAAAGGGTCAAGGCACTACGCGGATGATCGACATTTGCAAGGTAATGCGGAACATGTGCTGCAAAACCAATCGCGCGATGTCCTTCGCGACCAAGTTGAAGTTCGATGTAGTTTGCAAGTGAGCCAGGCACTTCCATTTCGCCAACCCATGGAATTCGACCTTCAATCAACATTGGATCTGTGGAATGCGCAGTGACTGCAATTGGACGTGTGTGAGGAGCTGGGAATGGGAAAGCTTGGATACCAACGGTTAGGGAAACATCTAGTGATTCAACTAAATCAATTACTGTGTCAACGATTGTCATCCAACCAGTATCTGGTTCAACGCCGTGTAACAATAGAAATGTATGTCCGCGATCGTCAGTGCATTCAACAAGTTGCAAGACTGGTAAATCTATTTCGCTAAACCGATCTGCAAGGTAAGTCATCCGGGGCCGACGTCCTCGGTAGTCAAAAAGTAAATCAATATCGAACGCTGCTAATACTCGATTGTCCGTGGCTTGCAACAGATGTTCCACAGCAGTTTTCACTGCATGGCCAGCGTCTAGAAAGCCGGCAATACCGTGAACCAAAATGCGGGATTCGGCTTCACTTGGCTCTTCAATCCATTCGAGAATTGAGTCATCATTTCCGTCTTCATTCCACATTTTTCACCTGCTTTCAACCTTCCTAAGTCTAGCCCTGAGCGAGATAGGCTGACTTTATGAATTTAGTGCCGCTCTTGTATATGCCAGCAAATGCCAGGCTTTTGGCTGTGCCGAGTGCAGGTTCAGATCTAGCGGTTCTCGAGGTATTACCAGCAGGTGAGCCACTAGCAACAGTGCAGCTAGTTCACGGCTTCACAGGAAGTAAAGAAGACTTTTGGGAACTTTCCCAATTACTTGCGGGTGCTGGTTTTCGGGTCATAGCTCATGACCATCGCGGACATAATCAAAGCACTCACGCAGATGAATCTACTTACACAATTGAGTACTTCGCAGACGATATTGTTGCGATCCAAGATGCTTTACAAATTGAAAAGGTTCATCTACTTGGACATTCCTTTGGCGGGATGGTGGCAAGACTTGCTGTGGTCCGCCATTCTTCGAGATTTTTATCATTCACATTGTTTGGCACAGGTCCAACCGCAACTGACACAGTTGCAGGCATTGCAAACCTACGAGATTTCATACAAGGAAAAACTATGGAAGAAATCTGGAATTCACTTCGTGATAATCCTGATTCAGAAATCTCGTTTGGACCGAATGACAACTGGCCACAACATATTTACAAACGTTGGACCTCGACAGATCCAAAGTCTCTGATGGCAACTGTTGACATGATTGTTAATGAACCAGATCGAACGGATCAACTTAAAGAAATCAATATCCCTTTTCACACCGTGTATGGTGAATTTGATGATGCATGGTCTCCAGCCCAACAAGATGCAGTTGCAGCAAGAATTGACGCACCAGTTTCAGTGATAAGTGGCTGTGGACATTGCCCAAATGAAGAAGACCCGGCGCAAACAGCAAAAGTGCTGGTTGGGTTTTGGAATAAGTACTTGTAGGCCCCGACGGGCTCGAACCGTCGACCCACGGATTAAAAGTCCGTTGCTCTACCAACTGAGCTAGAGGCCCACACACCAGTGAAATGCTGAGGTGCAGGGCGAAGGGTAACCCACTGAGATTAGGCGCTCAATTCGCCCTAATTCGTCTGCGAGACTAACCCAATGAACCAACCCAGAGTGCTAGCTGAAGGTGAAACTTCTGCCGCCATTTCAGTATTGAGAGCTGGCGGTTTGCTTGGTTTACCAACCGAAACAGTTTACGGATTGGCTGCGATTGCGACTGATGAAAAGGCTGTCAGACGGATTTATGAAGTTAAAGGTCGCCCGCTTGATCATCCGGTGATTGTTCACATCGGCTCGATTGCAGAACTCGATATCTGGGGCGATGAGATTTCAAGCGATACTAGATTGTTGGCAGAAAAGTTTTGGCCAGGTCCTTTAACCGTCATTGTTAAACGAAAAGCAATTGCGGGAGATTGGCTCACCGGTGGTCAAGACACGGTGGCACTTCGTATGCCATCGCATCCAGTTGCATTGAAGATTTTGCAAGAACTTGGAACAGGTTTAGCCGCACCTAGTGCCAACCGATTTGGTTCGGTTAGCCCAACAACTGCACAACATGTGATTGCCGACTTGCAAGATTACCTCAATGCAGATCTAGATGCGGTTATAGACGGCGGGCCTTGTGAAGTTGGCGTTGAGTCCACAATCGTGAATTGCACCACAAAACATCCAACAGTTTTGCGGCCAGGTGCGATAACGCAGGTGGAAATTGACGCAGCACTGAATGTAAAAAAAGTTGAATTAGAAACTTCACAGATCAAAGCACCAGGTTTACTTGAATCTCATTATTCGCCCAATGCCAAAGTCCTTCTGGCGGAGAATGAATCTGATTTGCTAAAGCTAATGAAGCTGATTCCAGTTAAGCAATTTGTTGGGTTAATTGCTCAAGAAAAAATTGGCACACCAAATGGCTGTATCAGGCTGGCAATGCCACAATCCAATAATGATTACGCCTATGTCATGTATGAAGCATTGCGTGAGGGAGATAGGCAAAGCCTGCAAACGATTATTGCGGTAATGCCAGAAGGCGACGACATAGCGATAGCGATTAGAGATCGATTAGCTAAAGCAGCGCACTAATCAAGTTGAAATGAAGTGTCAGTATCCCAATGCGAAAAACCAAGGGATTGGTATAAGGAAATTGCCTTCTCATTCTCGGCATCAACATATAAAAGCGCAGTGTTCAAGTTGAGGCTTCGCAAATATCGCAAGCCCTCTAAAGTTAGAAATCGACCAAGCCCATGTTTTTGCCAAGCGGGGTTAACCCCAACTACGTAAATCTCACCGAGTTTTGAACCTGCATTTGCTTCATCCACTTTCATCCAGGCATAAGCCACAATTTCATCATTATGAGTTGCGACTTTTAGTCCATTTGGATCAAACCAAGATTCACTCATTCTTTGCTGCATATTTGATTTAGTCCATTGTCCTTGTTCTGGATGATTTGCAAAAGCTACTTGATTGCAAGCAAGTAATGTTTCAAAATCGCTTTCAGAATCAAAATTACGAATGTTTAATTCATCTGGCAATTTGGCTTGCGGGATTTGTGTGATTAGCGAACGGCGCATTTGCCAAAGTGTCCGAACCTGTTTGAAGCCGCAACTCACCGCAAGGGAAGCAGACCCTGTGTTTAAACCATGTGCCCACAATCGAATCGGCCTAGTTGAGTGGGATTCCAAAATCTTTTCTATGAGTTTTTTACCAACGCCGTGACGGCGGTAATCTGGAAGCACTGCCACTTCAATGTTGATACCAAAAATCAAGTCACCAAGAACCATGTCACCAAAATCCACATGTGCATATCCAACAAGATGGTCACCGGCTGAGCATGAAAAGTGTTGGACATGACTTTCGTTGCCATATTGCATATGCAAAATTGTGTGCTCTGAAAATGGATTAAGGCCATCGATATCTGCGCAGGCCGCAAGTAGATCTTGAATGTTTGAAGATAGTTGGTCATCTAAATTTTGATGAACCGAGATAGTTAGTTCATCCATGATGCTAATTCAAAATTGGGGATTCGATTTGGCTTTCTTCAGAACGTGGCGCGGTGAAGCGGTAGCCAACGTTTCGAACTGTGCCAATCATTGATTCGTTTTCCACGCCGAGCTTTGCGCGTAGTCGACGAACATGAACATCAACAGTGCGAGTGCCACCGAAGTAGTCGTAGCCCCAGACTTCTTGCAAAAGCTGTGCGCGAGTAAAAACTCTTCCAGGATGTTGGGCTAAATATTTAAGAAGTTCGAATTCTTTGAAAGTTAAGTCAACTGGTTTGCCGCGAAGTTTGGCAGTGTATGAATCTTCATCAATATGAAGTTCACCAGCTTGAATCTCGTTTTGATTTGCAGTTTCACCATTTTGTGCAGCGATGCGACCAATTGCTAAGCGGAGACGTGCTTCCACTTCTGCTGGTCCGGCAGTTTCGAGCACAACATCGTCAACGCCCCATTCGTTTGTTACGGCAACCAAGCCACCTTCAGTGGTGATCAAAATTACTGGCTCGCTCACGCCGGTTGTGCGAAGTAAGCGACAAAAACTGCGAATTGCTGGTAGATCTCTACGGCCGTCAATCAAGATGGCATCTACAGGGGGCGCATCAAGTAGGACGCTCACGTCAGGAGTCATAACTTTCACGTGGTGCGATAGCAGCCCTAAAGCGGGCAAAACTTCGGATGAAGGTGTGAGAGCGCGAGTCAGCAGGAGCAGATTCGACATGTCGCTCCCTTCTAGCAAAGGTGGAACTATACGCCCTATGAGTAACCCTTCCACAGCCGAAAAATCAGCAAAAGTGCGCTGGTCGGTCCCGCTAGAAGAGCGCTTTTTGCATACCGCTGATGGTCAAACTATTTATGCAACTCGTCGCGGCACAGGCGACATTGCAGTGGTGGTAGCCCATGGAATTACTGGCGGCCACAAACACGGTTCGCATGCTCGAATCCTTGGCTGGCTGGAAAAGTATTTCCAAGTTATTGCAATCGACCAACGTGGGCATGGACAATCAAGCGGCACTTGCACCCTTTCTCACCTTGAAGTGCAAGATGTGGATGCTGCAATAGATTGGGCAAAAGAAATCGGTGCCAAAAAAGTAGTTCTGATTGGTTTTTCAATGGGCGCAGCGAGCGTGGTCAGAACCGCAGCGTTAGCTACTTTAAATAATGAAAACAAAGAGTTTCCACTTTATGACCAAGGCTTAGTTGTTAAAAACATCCCTGATGCCGTAGTAACTGTTGGCGGAGTTTCCCATTGGTGGTATCGCGGGTCTAGAAATATGCGAATGATGCATCTTGCAGTGAAATACCGTTTCGGCCAAAAGTTTTTAGAAAAATCGGGCCGGGTGAGATTTGGCGAAAATACTTGGCCAGATGAACGAGCGATTGATCGAACAATTATTCAACCTTTAGATCCAGCAGATTCGGTTACGGTAATAGCAAAGCGACCATTGCTGATTATTCAAGGAAAGCATGACGACTACTTCCCAAGGCATCACGGCGATAAGTTGGCTGAACGAGCAAGCCAAGTGCAGGGAAGTAAATCTGAGTACTGGTTTGAAACCGAAATGGGACATGCTGAATCTGCCATGACAGAAGTTTTAATAGATCGCATCGCAGCTTGGATTAAGAAAAGCGTTGATGCATGATGAATAACGTTTATTGGTTAGTTGCAATCTTGGTTCTAGCATCTGCATTTGGATTATTTCGGCGTTGGAATGAAGGAAGAACGAAAGTAGACAACCATCGAGTTATCGTCTCGGCACAACAAATTGGTTCGCCACTTGGAGACAGAGCAACTCTGTTGCAATTCTCATCTGCGTTTTGTGCGCCTTGCCGGACCACCAAAGTCGTACTAGCAAAAACTGCATCGATTATTGATGGGGTGAACCATGTTGAGATTGACGCGGAATCTCACCTTGAACTGGTTCGAGAACTCGAAATTACCCGAACCCCAACCACGTTGGTCCTCGACAAAGATGGCAGGGTTCGAAACCGTGCTGTTGGCGTACCGCGCCAAGATGAACTGATTTCGGTTTTGGCAGCCACTGTCTGAGCACAATTTTGTGCCAAAGACTCTCAATTGCGAAGTTTTCGCACCCAACGTCCGTTCAATGACGGTTTCAGCAAGTGCCTACATGAGTTCTTTAACCTCCTGCCATGTTCGTAACCCTTACTCGCCGCCGCGTTGTTGACCACGGTCGCCGCTCGGTAACTGCATGTTGTTAATCAGTTTTCAAATCTGACCAACCAACAAACCAGGAGTAAGAATGTCGATTCAACAATTAGATGTCCGCGGGCCACGTTTCGGCGCCGTCGTAACCACAATAGTTTTAGCAATAGTTTTCTTAGCTCAAGGAACTGCTATCGCAACTGCGCTACTTCTATTGCAGACAACAGCTTTTGCTATTGGTGCATTTGTTGGTCCACATGCTCAGCCATACGGATTGCTCTTCAAGAAGTTTGTTAAGCCGCGGATTTCACCGGCAACCAAATTTGAAGATCCACAACCACCACGCTTTGCGCAGGCAGTTGGATTGGGATTCGCTGTCACAGCGCTGCTTGGTTTAGCAATCGGTTCAGCAACTGTTACCGCAGTGGCTGTCGGATTTGCATTAGCAGCAGCATTCTTGAACGGAGCCTTTAACTTCTGCCTTGGATGCGAGATGTATCTGTTAATTAAGAAGTTTGCTTAATCATCACTAAAAACCCAAATCAAATCATTAAATCAAACAAAAAAGGAAAAACATGTCGACAGTATTGGTAAACACCGAATGGGCTTTGGCGCATCTAGATGATGCAAAAGTAGTTTTCATCGAAGTTGATGAAGACACAAGCATCTACGAAACAAATCACATCCGTAATGCAATCCGTTTAGATTGGCGAGAAGACCTGCAAGACAAAGTACGCCGCGATTTTGTTAATGCAGAACAGTTCTCAGAGCTACTTTCCTCACGTGGCATCAAGAATGATGACACAGTGGTGCTTTACGGCGGAAACAACAACTGGTTCGCGGCTTATGCATACTGGTACTTCAAGCTTTACGGCCACCAAGATGTTCGCCTACTCGACGGTGGACGCAAGAAGTGGGAACTTGATGGACTCGAATTAGTTTCCGAGGTGCCAGCTCGTGCTGCAACTACATATGTTGCAAAAGCGCAAGATCTTTCACTTCGCGCTTTCCGCGACGAAGTAGTTTCATCAATCGGTGCAAAAAACTTAGTTGATGTTCGGTCTCCAGATGAATACGCAGGTCGCTTAAAAGCACCAGCTCACTTGCCACAAGAAGGTGGACAGATCGCAGGTCACGTTCCAACAGCAATAAATATTCCATGGAGCAAGGCAGCAAATGAAGATGGAACTTTCAAGTCAGCAGATGATTTGAAGAAGTTGTATGCAGACGCTGGTTTTGATTTCAACAAAGAAACCATCGCGTATTGCCGTATCGGTGAACGAAGTGCACATTCGTGGTTTGTTTTGCACGAACTTCTCGGCCTTTCAAAAGTTAAGAACTACGACGGTTCCTGGACTGAATACGGTTCACTTGTTGGAGTTCCAGTAGCTGTTGGCGATGCACCGGGGAATGTATGAGTAGCTGCGGAGCACCGGAAGTAGCTAACGAAGTAGATCCTGCCTTATTGCTAACTCAAGCAATCATTGAAGGGCGAGTTTGCCTCGGAGAAAATCCAGCAACCGGTTATGCACGTTTGCATGACGCGGGCGGGGATTTTGTTGCTGAAGTACCGTTGAATGCCAACGGTCAGTATCGGTTCTTCGCACGTCCAGCCACTTGGACTGTCAAAGTTCTAGTGCCTGGAAAGAGCGCTGAAAAGCAGGTTGAGGTGCAATCAGTAGGTGCAACGAAACTGGAATTTTCACTCTAATTTCGCACAAAAACTAGTTAGCAGACCAATAAAGACGGCGGTAGGCTTGATCCTATGGAACATTTCTTTACTGGTCTGCTAGTTATTTGTTCAGGTGCAATTGCCTGGTTTTCAGTCTATGTTTTATACAAATTGTTTAAGGGTCAAAATTAATGTCTGAAGAAGTTCAACTTCTTGCTGGGGTGCATCCTGAGATTGCACACCTATCTTGGATGGTCGGCACCTGGTCAGGTGTTGGATATTTCGAGCCGTTTGGTGCGGAGCATCGCAAGTTTGAAGAAGTAATTGAATTCTCCTCAACTGGCGCAAAACCAGAAATGCAATATCGTGCAAAAAGCTGGTGGCTTGGCGAAGATGATGCACGCGGAGAAGTTTTTCGCGAAGAAGCTGGCCTTTGGGTTGGTGGATCTTCAAATGCGGTCCGTCTAGAACTGAGTGCGACCGCTGATCACAACTTTTGGGCTGGTTCAACTATTGTTTCTGGATTACAAAACGCAACAATTACCGGCGCACATATGGTTTTGCAAGCAGTTGATGAAGCTGCAGGGATTTTGCCAACCGCGGGCACTCGCACTTATGGACTTGTAAACGAACAACTTATGTCAGTTTTTGAATTTGGTATTGAAGGCTCTAAAGACATCGACAAGATGTGGTCACAATTGAGGCGCCTGTGATGGAAGATTGGGATCGCAGACTTCGCGCGCATGGCTACCGAATCACGCCACAGCGTCAACTAGTTTTAAGTGCCGTCTACACATTGCGTCATGGAACCCCAGATGAAGTTTTAGCTGAAGTTCAACGCCATGCAAGTGGGGTTAACCTTTCGACGATTTATCGGGCAATTGAAGTGCTTGAAGAAGTTGGACTTGTAACCCATTCACACATTGGTCATGGCGCTCCCACTTATCACGCTATCGATTCCCACACACATATCCACTTGGCTTGCGATGGCTGTGGCACGGTGGAATCAATATCTGCTGACATCATGGAACCGCTGGTTCGCAGTCTGCGTGCCGATAAGGGATATGAAGTTGATGTTTCACACGTTGCGTTTCATGGCCGTTGCCGCAAATGTGTTGAAACAGGTAACAGTGGCAAACACTAGAAATGCCTAATTCAGATTCAATTCCTAATTCACAATCAATTCCTAATTCACTTTCAATTCCAGGTGCAGTGCCACCACCTACTCAAACTGTAGATTCCGAAGTTGCTTGGCATTTCGGTGATCCATTTGCAGAACAAAGAAAATTAATCTCCGGTGATGGCAGCGTGGACCAATCGCATCGCGGAGTAATTTCAATCACCGGTGCTGATGCCAAGATATTTCTTAATTCGCTAACCACCCAAGAACTGTTGAATATCCAATCTGGGGAAAGTGCAATCACATTGGATTTAAATCCACAAGGTTTTGTGCAAAATGAATTGCACGTGATTGCTGATGACGAAACACTTTGGATCACCACCGAATCAAATGCCAAAGAATCTTTGCTTGCTTATCTGCAAAAAATGAAATTTAGATCCCAAATTGAGATTGTGGATGCGACACAAGATTTTGCTGTGGTATGGCAGCCGAAGAATGAGAAACATGAAAAGTTTTTAAGTTGGATTTCACCATTTAGCTGGAGCGCTCGTGAAATCTTGGTGCCAAGAAATCAATTGCTAGAAGTGCTTGGCGATAAACCGAGCGGTATGTGGGCATACGAAGCTTTGCGAGTTGAGGCGCTGGTGCCACGGATTGGGTTTGAAACCGATCATCGAACGATTCCACATGAAGTTGGCTGGATTGAAACGGCGGTGCACCTGAATAAGGGCTGCTATCGGGGCCAAGAAACCGTCTCCAAAGTTGAGCGGATGGGCAAACCCCCAAGGCGACTAGTTCGGCTTTTGCTTGATGGCTCTAGCGACCAAATGCCAGGCTCACACTCTGAAGTCACCCAGGAAGGCGCGGTTGTCGGATTCGTGGGTCAGAGCGTGCACCACGCGGTCTTAGGGCCTATTGCCAGCGCTGTAATCAAGCGCAATGTCGAGCCAAATGCTCTTTTGCAGGTTTCCACTTTCAACGCAGTTATTGACTAAAAAGTCGGGACTTTCGCCTGCTTGCAAATGCAAGCACTCCACTCAATAATTGGGCTATGGACACATTTGCAAGCATCGGTGACTTCATTCGCGAAAAGCGTGAAGCGGCTGAAGTTTCAGTACGCCAATTGGCAAAAGCTGCCGGAGTCTCAAATCCTTATCTGTCACAGATAGAACGAGGGCTTCGAAAACCAAGTGCTGAAGTTTTGCAACTTCTTGCAAAAGCACTTTCGGTTTCTGCCGAGACTCTCTATGTGAGAGCTGGTCTACTAGATGAAGATAGTTCTAGAAAATTCACGGCCGAAACAATCGCGAACGATCCTGAGTTAACCGACATTCAAAAAGCTCAACTACTTGCACAGTATTCCGAATTTCTAATTAGCAATAATTCAAAGGAGTCAATATGACATATCCAACATCAGGTACACCAAACGATGCAGTTTGGGAACCAAACGATGATGACCAAATAATTGCCGAGCAAATTGAATTGCCCCAAACGCATTCACCACTTGCTGAAGCAGCAGAAGCGTTTGCCCATGAAACCGCCGCCGAATCTGCAAGCGTGTTTGAAGAAATTGGTGAAACCGCCGCTGAGGCAGCAGCTGCATTCAAACCAAGCATGATGGAAAAAGTAGTAGTAGCTGCAAGTCCTGCAATCGCCAATGTAATCGGGAAAGTAACACCGGTTGTTGCAAATGCTGCGGTTTCTTTGGCTCCAGTTGTTGCAAAGGCTGAAGCTGTTGCCAAGCCAGTAATTGAGAAAGCAACAGAATTGCTTGAACCTGCGCTGGCAAAAGCCGAACCATTCTTAGATGAGGCTGGCAAGAAATTTAGTGAGTTAGCTGATTCTGCGGCCAAACAGGCTGACAATGCAGCCCACATAATTGATGTTGGATTCGATCGTTTCAAGGACACAATGAGTGGTCTTGCAGAATTAGCCAAACCAGTAGCAGAAAACATAGTTGATAAGGTAAAAACCACTGTGAATGAAAAGATTAATAGAAAATAATGTTGAGTTTCTTAATTAACATCATTAATTTGGTTGTGGTTGCTTTCGGCGCTATTGGATTCTTCGATGCGCTTCGGCAAAATCCGCAGGCTTTTGAAATCTATGGCCGTGGATCTCGAGTTGCTTGGCTAGTTGGCTTAGGTATCGCTACTTTAGTTGTGTTTTCTACATCGATGTATACGTTATTTGGAATTGTTGCCACCGTGGCAATTGTGGTTTATCAAGTAGACCTAAAGCCGAATTTGCGCGAAATTTCTGGCCCTCGCTACTAAACAGATGAAACCAAAACCTGTCGGACGTATTACGCGTGGGACCACCGCTCCGAATCGCCTGCGCCGAATTGATCGATGGATTTTAAATTACGAATGCTCAAGGCTACGTTCGCTAGAACACCCGATTGTTGTTGATTTAGGTTATGGGGCAACTCCGATTACGGCTTTGGAACTTCGCAATCGGCTACATCAACACGTCTCACCAAAGGTCAAAGTTGTAGGAATAGAAATTGACCCGCTCAGAGTTGAACAAGCTCAAGAACTCTGTGATGACTCTTTAACATTTATTAAAGGTGGATTTGAAGTTCCAACTGAGCAACCAGTGGCGTTGATTCGAGCCCTAAACGTTTTGCGTCAATACGAAGAGTCTGAAGTAGTTCCGGCTTGGGAGAAGATGGCCCAAAACCTTATTCCAGGTGGACTGATTATTGATGGCACCTGCGATGAAATCGGCAGGCGAGCAGTTTGGGTTGCGGTTCGCAAGTATGAAAACGGAAGGATTGCGCCAGAGAGTTTGACCATTTCAACTCATTTGCCTTCACTTGAAAGACCAAGCGACATTGCACCGAGGCTTCCAAAGATTCTAATTCATCACAATGTTGATGGCGAGAGAATTTACAAAGTATTACAGCAGCTTGATGAAGCTTGGTTCAAAACTTCAAGTGCTCAAACTTTTGGTGTTCGTCAACATTGGATTGCAGCGATGGATCTTGCTAAACAAAACGGTTTGCAAATCTTAGATAACCAATCGCGTTGGCGAATTGGTGAAGTCACAATTGCATGGGAAGCGATTGCCAACTAATTGCCAACTAATTGGCAGATAGTTAAAGTGTTAAGCCTTACCCTGATTTGCAACTGCAGCTGCAGCACTGGCAGCAGCTTCAGGATCTAGGTATTCGCCACCTTTAATTAAAGGCTTCATATTTGCATCAAGTTTGTAGACCAAAGGAATTCCAGTTGGAATGTTTAATGCTGCGATACCTTCATCACTAATTCCATCAAGGTGTTTAACCAGTGCTCGAAGAGAGTTGCCGTGTGCAGTGACTAAGACAACTTTTCCGGCTTTCAAATCTGGAACTATGGTGTTTTCCCAGTATGGAAGCATTCGAGCGACTACATCCTTTAGACATTCTGTTGCAGGTAATTCTTTTCCAGCAATGTCTGCGTATCGAGGATCATTGCCTTGCGCGTATTCATCGTTCGGGTCGATTGCTGGAGGTGGCACGTCATAAGAGCGGCGCCAAAGTTGGAATTGTTCTTCACCGTATTGCGCAAGAGTTTGTTTCTTGTCTTTTCCTTGCAAAGCGCCGTAATGTCTTTCGTTAAGTCGCCACGAGCGGGTAACTGGAATCCAATATCGATCGCATTCATCTAGTGCTATCTGTGCAGTATTGATAGCCCGTCGCAATAGTGA
>JBIISC010000059.1:0-4445 GCA_044341215.1 Candidatus Nanopelagicales bacterium
GTTGAAGATGTTTTATTCGGCTTCGCCCTAGTGCTCTTATCGTTGAGCCTTTGGAGTCTTTACGAAAAACTAGGGTTACAAAAAAGCGTTAAGTCAGGCCCTGCTCGGGTTAACTGGTTTTCAAATAAGTCTGACTAGGTGGTTCAAATTAGTCTTTTAGAACTAATCGATTCGAATTAGCCCATTAGCGGTCTGAAAAGTAACGGCAACAATTCCTGCTTCATCTGCTGAGACCCATTCAACATCAACATCTTCAAGTGGATGATTTGCTGGTTCTGCTAGATATTCGCTTATTGAAGCACTGTCGCCAGAAATTTCAATCTTGGAAAGTTTAAGCCCGTTTGCATTTGCGGATGGGTGCTCTTCTTTTGAAGAAATCCACTGAACGAAAAATGGAAGTTGTGCGTCTTCAAGTGTGCCGATTACGCCAAGTTGCTTCCATTGAAGCTCAAAACCATCGGGACGAGTTCTGTGACCCGATACCGCTTCGCGACCTAGCCGTTTCTCGATTGGAGATAGGTCATTGACTGCTACAACCCAACCTAGCCATCCGCCACCAGATTCAGCACGCTTGCGA
This sequence comes from Candidatus Nanopelagicales bacterium, assembly GCA_044341215.1. GTDB lineage: Bacteria > Actinomycetota > Actinomycetes > S36-B12 > UBA5976 > JAFMIT01. The sequence continues at coordinate 578 of JBIISC010000059.1, forward strand.
ACTGCTTGGCCAAATGGAGCGCGGTCTGCAGCTGGGTGGTCAAGAGCGGAAACAACTTCCAAATACATCCCGCCAGCAAGTGGCAAAATGAAGTTACGTGTTCCAAATGACGGGTGTTTACCGCCATCAACAAACCCTGCACCTAGTGATGCACCAAGTCGCTGAATTGTGTCGGCTAGTTCTCCGGGACTTACGGCATAAGAAACATGATCGAGTCGCATGGGCACAGATTAGGCAATGGGTTTTGGACAGGTGCAAGCAGGTAGGGGTTTTGTGAAATGACCTGAAAATTAGCGGCGGCGTGTCAATTTCACATTTATCTTTGCGTACCTTAAATTTCCCCCACGACCTTGTTGTCGCGGGAGGGGAAGCCTTCGGCAACAAGGTCATTTTTATTGCCATCTCGCACCGGAGTATTTCTGAGCAGCTCGTCTGACGAAAAATGAGTGAAGGCGGCAACGACTTTCTTGCAATCCATCTTGATTTCTAATCCATGTTGCATCAACAATGCAAGTGAGTACTTAGGGTTAATTAGAAGTGATTGCTTTGTGTAAAAATCTGCTTTATCTGTGTCATCGTTACTGAAATAGACAGCAGCAAGCAAGCAATAAAGGACGTGATTGTTGTGCGTTTGCGTCCCTGCTAGAAATTGTTTACAAATCCGAATCCAAATAGATTGCGATTCACGATTAATCGCCAAGTGGTTAAGGACACAGTCGCGAATTGCTAAATCATCAAGCGAATTCCGTAGGTCAGATTCCTGACTTGGGGTAACTTCATCTAAATCAGGATCACTTGGATCTGGTAGCTGTGTAAACGATTGAACCAAACTCAACCATTGAAACCAAATCTCGTGCCGTTTGGAAAGTGTGCCTGAATCGATTGGGTTGTTAGTTGGCAGATATCGGCCATCGATAGGACAGCAATCGGAGTCTTTGCAGAAATTTGACCACCACCTGCCTTTGGCCACTAAAAGAACGTCTAGTGGATTAACTTCGCCCAACTCCAAAGTCTGCGCAATGTTGGCTGCTCGGGCTCTAGACCCACCACGGCAAATCGCAATCAGTTTTTCACCGGTATTGAACCCCTGCAGAGGGCAAATGTCGCCTTCAAGCCCTTTTTTAATTTCCACCTGCTCAATTCCCACAGCCTGATCTAGCCCATCTAGCCAAACGAAGAGAACATCGTCTGATTCTGACTTTGGAAAATATTCAAAGAGCTTCTTAATCATTTGTCCCGGTCCAGTTATCTTGATTGATTGCTCAATCTCGAAACGGTTTGTCACCGTACCTCGAAGATGGAGGTCAGGTTTGTTTTGCATTCATTCCTTTCGATTCCTAATTTAGATGTGTAAACAGAGGATGTACGTTGAATAGATTTGTTGTCGAGGAACTTGGTTTTACTCCTTGCACTTCAATTCCATTTACTCCAAGTGCGTCGTAAGTCGCTTGCCATGTAGAAGTGGCGGTCAAATTAAAAAGGCCTACTTGATTGAATTTGAGATTATTACTATTTGTTGAAATACATTGAAAAAGTTGTGTGAATTTCTTACATTTGAAACTTAGTGAACTGGCCGCATGTAAGGTAACTTTTACATCCAAAACCCTGCGAGTTCTAGTGAAAGACTCTTTGGACAAAACTTCATATTGCAACGCTTGCCACAAAATTGCATCATTTGATGGCAGGTATCTGATTCGCAAAGCAGGGATTCTTTGCAGTGATGATTGTTTAAGAGAAGTTGAAATATCCACAGTGCTAATTGGTCCAGCATCACCGATGCATGAGTAGCCGACCAAGTACCACTCATCTGATGAAAACTCAGGTCTCGAATTTGCATTTGCTCGAAAAACTTGAACCAGTTGCATATCAACTGGGCACTGCAATCGAAGCCAGGGACAAGACCCATGGCTTGTATCTAACCAAGATTTACAGATCTCGGTGACTTTCCAAAAACACGTTGAACAAGTGGCTGCCTCGTCTCGGTCTTTGGTGAAGTTGGAGTGATGAATAACTCCGCCGCTTACAAGATATGAATCGCTTTGTGCAACCACTTCGACGCTAGTTGCCGAACTCGATGGTGGGCTATAGAGCAGAACAACCAACAAAGCAGGGATAGGGGCCAAAATTCTTAGCTTGAACTGAAGCGATCGCATGAGCGTAGGTTGTAAGGGTCAGGGTGGGCTTTCTATGGCGAAAACGGGTAACCAGACTGCCCATATTGGCCATTGGTCAGGTTCGCGCCTGAGAATTGCCGTGGGCATCCGACGTGGAAGGCTGTTCAGCTCGGGTCTGAGAGTGTGACACAATAGGCACAAGCGTTTTGACGCCTGCCCGTTTAAGAGGAAACTCTTGACACGGGCCTTAGTTATGCGACTACAGGAGATTTCTAGATGGCACAAAAGCCAACACCTGCAAAGAAAGCAGCCGCAAAAACCCCAGCTAAAAAAGAGTCTGCGGTTAAACAAGTTCTTGGGGCTGCAAAGAAAGCCTTGGCATCAAAGCCAGTTGCGAAGAAGGTTGTTCCTGTCAAAAAAGAAGTTGCAAAAAAGGCAACTCCTGCAAAAAAAGTTGTACCAGTTCAAAAGTCAGAACCTGCTAAAAAGTCAGAACCTGCTAAAAAACCAATTTTGAAAACTCCAGTTGCGTCTAAAAAATCTGATACTTCCAAAAAGCCTTTAATTAAGGGTGAAGAAGAACTAGAAATTGAAATCGATGATGTAGTAATCGAAGAAATAATTGAAGTCGATGCTGAAGCTGACGTTGACGGAGTAAACGTAGAAGGTCTAGCAGAGGCTGCGAAACTTGAAGTAGATTTGAATAACAAAATTGCTGAAGATATTGCCGCATTAAACAAAGAAGAGGGAGAAGCTGAAAAACCAGCTGAACCTGAAGGCCACGCATTTGTTATCTCCGCTAAAGACGAAACTGACGAACCTATTCAGACAGTTACTCAGGCTGGCGCTACTGCCGACCCAGTCAAGGACTACTTGAAACAAATCGGCAAAGTGCCTTTGCTGACTGCCGAAGAAGAAGTTGAACTTGCTGAATGGATCGAAGCTGGCCTAGCAGCTGAAGAGCTTCGAGATACAAAACTTGTCGAAACCCCTGCTAGCAGGAAAATCAAATGCTGGGTTTGCGGTTGGGAAGCCAAACGTTACGTTGGAATCAAAGAAACGTCTGATACTCCAAAGATGAATATTTGCGAATTCTGCTTAGATAAAGCGATTAAACGTGGTCATGAAAAGAAAATCCATCTTCTGACCGCAAACTTACGTCTAGTTGTTTCGCTAGCTAAGCGTTACACCGGTCGAGGTATGTTGTTCTTGGACTTGATTCAAGAAGGTAACTTGGGACTTATCCGAGCAGTTGAAAAATTTGACTTCGTAAAAGGTTACAAGTTTTCAACTTATGCAACTTGGTGGATTCGTCAGGCAATTACCCGTGCGATGGCCGATCAGGCGCGCACAATTCGTATCCCGGTTCACATGGTTGAAGTAATTAACAAACTTGCCCGAGTACAACGCCAAATGTTGCAAGATCTAGGTCGCGAACCAACTCCAGAAGAATTAGCACGCGAACTTGATATGACTCCAGAAAAAGTTGTTGAAGTTCAAAAATACGGGCGTGAACCAATTTCGCTTTCCACACCTCTTGGTGAAGAAGGCGACAGTGAGTTCGGCGACCTTATTGAGGATTCTGAAGCAGTAGATCCTTCTGAAGCCGTTGGATTCACTTTGATGCAAGAAAAAATCAATGAAATTCTCGACACACTTGCCGATCGAGAAGCAGGTGTCGTGCGAGCAAGATACGGCCTAGATGATGGGCAACCTAAAACCTTGGACGAAATCGGAAAAATTTATGGCGTTAC